>JAXHUC010000018.1:0-65528 GCA_034189805.1 Cyanobacteriota bacterium | reverse complement strand
GGTCAGGTCTGGCTTTTTCTCTTATCAATCTCAAACCTCACAAATGGCTCGATTTTCAACGAGGTCTTCAGGCTCTATCCGTTGTACAGACTGCGTTCTAACTTCTTTTTCACCCCTTGAGCGGTTACACAATCCCTTGAAAGATTGGGGGGTCTCTCTCATCTCCCGTTCCCCATTCCCCGCCTTCACCCGAAATGTCTTATCCAAAACTGATGCTTGGTTACGATCGCCCTTGGGTGATGAAGCCGCCAAGCAGAACGATCGCCCCTAAACCGAATAAGACTGCTGGCAAGCCGAAGTAGGTTTCGGCTATCCCCGCAACGGCCAGGGGTAAGCTCAAGGCGATGTTCACGGCATTATTTTGCAAGCCAAACACCTTACCTCGCATATCTTCTGGGGTTTCGGCTTGGATGATTGTCTGCATGGGAATGCCCACCAGCGCCGCACAAGTTCCCATCAGGGCAATCAGCAGCAGGGCCGGGATGAGGTGAGTGGTGACGAAGCTCAATCCCACCAGGGCGGCCGCCATGCCCGTAGAACCCACCAAACTGAGGCGAGCGTAGGTAAAGCGATCGCCGAAATACCCAACTCCAGCGGCCCCCACTCCCATCCCCACTCCCGCAGCGGAAAGGAGAAAGCCAAATTGGTCGGCATCGAGGCTGGGAATGACTTCAGCTAAGCGGACGGCAAGAACTGCCAAGGCGGCAAAGGTGCAGAACAGAATCGTCAGTTGAATTAGGGCACTGCGAACCCGCGCTTGTTGTTTGAGGAAACCCAATCCATCTTTCAAGTCTCCTCCGAATTGGGCGATCGCATTTTCGGTCGGATGAATGGTCTCTCGGGCGCGAATCAGCAGCAGCAATCCCCCCGCGAGAACGTAGCTACCACCCACCACCAGTTCTTGACCGAAGCCCCACCCAGAAAACAGGTTATCGGCAAGTTCCAGTAGCGGTTCCCCAACGGCAAACCCAATAATCACCGCAGCCATCATCGTGGTGGTGTAGAGTGAGTTGGCGGAAAGAAGGTGCTGGCGTTTGACGATTAATGGAATGGCGGCTTGTTCGGCCGGGGCGAAGAATTGAGTGAGGGTGGAAACGCCGAAGGTAACGGCGAGCAACATGACGAAACCTACGGGCAAGCCGTACATCGTCCGCGTCCCGCACAACCACAGCAACGGCGGCAATATCAGCACCAATCCCCCCCGCAGCAAGTTGGTAATCACCAGTACCCCTTTTTTCGACCATCGATCGACAAATACCCCAGCCAGGAAGCCAAACAAAACCGCTGGAATTGTAAAGGCGATCGTAATTGCCGAGACCCAGCCGCTGATACTTTGCCCTGCGGGTTGGAAGCGGGCGGCGACGATGGCGATCGTCAGTACCAGATAGATTTTATCGGCGAGTTGGGAAAAGACTTGTCCGCCCCACAGAGTCAGGAAGTTGCTGTTTTTCAAGACCGGACCGAATCCCGTCGAGGTGGGTTGCTCGACGGGGGTTGTATCGATGGTTCCAGGCTCGGTGTTGGGCGGGTTGATATCTTCCTCGGACAGTTGCTTCATGACGGACGGCGGTCAGCGAGTGGGGAATGCGATCGAATGTAACTATCCATTAAGGTAGCAGAACGAATCGATCGCCCCAAGTGGTACTCGGCGTACTGGCGCAAGAGGCGCTCGAGTTTCACCCAGGCGGCTTCGACAGTGGGGGAGTGAGCGATGGCATCGGGGAGTGCACAGAGCGATCGCTGGGTCATCCGTTGTAACAGGGTGAGTTCTGTAGAATTTAAATGAAATTTGGGCACGAGAGAACGGGGAGTGGTGCGATAGACGGTGGGGGCTTCTCGAACTCGGTTGGCCTTCTCTCCTTGAAATTTGCGGGGTTTGGGTTTAGATTCCAGATCCGCCCCCGCACTGACCACGCCCCCAGCATCGATGGCAAACGCCACCGTCCAATCGGGTCGGGTAATATCGGGAACGATCGGGCGTTGGGTGAGGCAGCAGGCGTGGACTTGGGGCGCAATTCCTCCCCAAGCAAGCAGGTGGAAGATGCCGTGGGTGAGGTGGGCGAGGACTTCTGTTGCCGTTGCCTGCCGCGAGAGGCTTTCCAAACGGTGCAAATGCTCGTTGACTAGCTCGAAGAGTTCCGTTTGCGGTTGTTCGCTCAAAGCCTGGGCGAGTACGAGTTCGGCGAGGTACTGACTGGCGGTGAGGATACCCAGGTTACCGCTCAAACCGGGGTAGGAGGCGACGGTTTCGGCTTGGGTGATGCGATCGAGAGATTTTCCCCGCGCCAAGAATAACTCGTTCACCACAAATAGGGCGCTGCGTCCGGCCAGCCGCGATTTATGCTTGCGCGCCCCCGGTGCCACGGCCCGAATCAACCCGCACTCCCGCGTCAAAATGGTTAAGAGGCGATCGTGTTCCCCCAAGGGCATACTTTTGAGGTTGATTCCGGTGGTAGTGTAGGTACGACTCACGATGGGTAGGGAAGGGTTTAAAGGGGTTTCGGAAATGGAGGCGGCAAAGATGTGAAGGATTGTTCGGGTACGCTGCGAAGAGCGACCTGTCATATTATTCCATCAACCCTCGGCACTTTCTGAAGGTTCGTCAGTACCCGATCGAATTTCTGCCAACCATGCCACCAAATCTGCCAAACTCGAGAAATCGAGCAATGCCTCGCTCAACGTTTCTAACTGTGCGGGTGAGAGTTGACGAATTTGTGCCTGTTGCGAGTCGGGAACTTCTCCTAACGTACGGGAGAGAAGGCGCAAAACCAAGGCTCTGGTTCCTTCTGCGCGACCTTCTTCTCGTCCTAAAGCCAATCCCTCTTGTAACCCTTCCTCCCGTCCTTCTTCTCGTCCTTCTTCCCGTCCTTCCTGCCTGGACGTATCCACCACGTTATTCAAATCGCGATAGTACTTCAAACTGTTTTCGTAGCGATCGCGTTCGGGAAGTGAGAAATTAGCAAGTTCTGCCACTTCAAACAGTTGAGAGAAGATCGATTCTTCGAGAAGGTCGGGGCGATCGTTTAAATCCGGTAAATGTTTGAGTAGGAACAACCACTTATCTAAATGGGTTTCTAATTCTTCTAGGGTTTTTGTGAATTTGGGTAACTCAATATAAATAAACTTAAGTTTCTCGTAAAAGACTTGACAGTTTTGATTTTTTAACTCCACAACATGGATAAGTGTTTCGTCATCTTTGTGGTCGTCAAAGACAAAATCTAACACTCCGACGGTGTATACCGACTTTAACTTATAATCCCAAATTCCTTTCTGAGCTTGCTCTTGGATGGGAAAAGTTGAATAGTAGACGCTGCGATCTTTAAAAAAGTTTTGTTTGGCTTTTTGAATCTCGACGATAAACTTTTCCCCATTTTCCCCTTCGCAGTAAATATCGAAAATGGCTTTGCGATCGAGAGCTGTATTTCCTAGGTTTTCGTTACTTTTGTAGGTAACATCTCGAATCCGATGATACTCTGGCAACAGCGTATTGAGAAAATCGATTAATAGGGCTTTGTTCGGTTCCGTACCAAACACCCGCTTGAAGCCGAAATCCGTGAGGAGGTTGATGTATCGTTCTTGCAAGAAGTACGGCATGGGACGATCGAGCAACTGCAATAATAAGAATGCGAGCTAAATATTTTGGTAAGGATTCAGGACGAGATTTCAGATACAGGTTGGGTCACAATGGGTAGGGGCGGGTTTTGTCTAAAAATTTCAAGCAAGTTTTCCAACATCTATCCAAACCCGCCCTTACAGATTTTTTCGCTTTTGCCTGACACCTGAATTCTTACATATTTTGCACGCTCGTATTTATTATCTTAACGAATTTTACTTACACTTAGCGTTCGGATATCGGTAAGAGTGTAAAAAAGTTAATTTACACTTGTCTAGTATGGGTAAGTATTAGAAATGAGAGATTATTTTTCACTCACCAACTAATACGATTGACTCGTTCGCCTAACTCTTTTTAGAAACTTCTAACTTAGAGCTAACCGCTAATCGCTGAATGCTGACAGCTAAGAAATCGAAGACACAGTTGCTTCTCGAGATTGACTTGCCTCAATTACCGCTTGACGCGCCCATCGATCGGCTGCGAGAATATCTTCTAAAGACGGTTCGGCACAGTTATCGGCGCGATGTCGATCGCATGCTTTTTCGATAACGCGCGGAATATCTAGAAACTCGATTTTCTCTTCTAAAAATAGAGCAACTGCCTGTTCGTTCGCCGCATTTAAAACCGCCGTCATCGATCCCCCTTCCCGCCCGGCCGCGTAGGCGAGATCCATGCAAGGATACTTTTGGCGATCGGGTTCGCGGAAGGTTAAATCCCCCGCTTTGACTAAATCTAAGGGTTCCCAATTAGTAGCAATGCGTTCGGGCCAAGAAAGAGCGTATAGTAGCGGTAAGCGCATATCCGGCCAACCCAATTGTGCCAAAACCGACGTATCTTGCAGCTCGATTAATGAGTGAATGATACTCTGAGGATGCACCACAATATTAATATCGTCGTAGTCCATTCCAAATAGGTAATGGGCTTCGATGACTTCCAATCCTTTATTCATCAACGTCGCCGAATCGACGGTAATTTTCCGTCCCATCGACCAATTGGGATGGGTAATGGCATCAGCAACGGTGACTTCGGTGAGTCTTTCCACGGGCCAATCGCGAAATGCACCTCCCGAAGCAGTGAGAATAATTCGCCGCAACCCATCGTCGGGAACTCCTTGCAGGCACTGAAAAATGGCTGAATGTTCCGAGTCTGCTGGCAGCAGTTTCACCCCATGTTTGGCGATCGCCGGATTGACCACCGGACCCCCGGCGATTAGAGTTTCCTTATTGGCCAGGGCGATATCTTTGCCCGCTTCGATCGCCGCAATAGTCGGTAGCAACCCCGCACACCCGACAATTCCCGTTACCACCGCTTCGGCATCGCCGTATTTTGCTACTTCAATGACACCCGCTTCTCCCCCGAGTAGTGTCGGTTGGGGATCGAGATCGGCGATCGCCTCACGCAACGCTGGCAATTTCTCCTCGTTATGAATTGCCACGATTTCTGGCCGAAACTCTCGGACTTGTTGGGCGAGCATTTCCACGTTATTGCCAGCAGCGAGTCCCACGAGTCTGAATCGATCGGGGTGGGAGGCTACTATATCGAGAGTTTGCGTGCCGATCGAACCAGTCGATCCCAGAAGAGTAATGGCTTTCACGAGAAGGGTTTTGGGGTAGCAACCCCTTTATTATCCTGGAGAACGGACATTTTCGATCGGGACGGGGATCGCTCGATGGGGACCGGGGAAGGGGGAATGAAAAATACTGGGTTCGATGCTGGGAATAGAGGGTTCGCCAAGGGCGATCGCCCAAAAAAAGACCCCACCGAATTAGATGGGGAAGTCACAGGCTTATGTCGATACTTAATACAATAGCGCCCAACCCCGCTTGCGCGATTCACCCAATCGGGTGAATTTTACAGATCGGCAACAGTCTGAATATCTTCGTAAAGTACTTGGTAAGCATTCAGCCGTCAGCGATCGGCTATCAGATGCGCGACTCTGGTCAAAAAAACAAAATTTCCGGAGTTTAAGCGAGGACGAGGTGAAAGTTGTCAGTTAAACGGGGTTTGAAGCTGACGGCTGACGGCTGATGGCTGAATGCTTACTGCTATGCCTGTCCGCAGAACCGAAACATCATCACGATCGCAACTCTTGCCGCAAGCGATCGAGAATCGAATCCCGATCGACCCGTGCGAGAATGTCGCGAATAATCGTATCCGCCCCCAGTTCTCCCCAGGTACAGCCCCGTTCTAAGTACACCTGGGCAGCCTGTCCCACGGCATAAGCCCCGTATCCGGCGATCGCCCCCTGAGCGATCGCCGCCCCAGCAAATCCGGGCAGTCCCATCGCCGCCCCAGATACCCCTTTGCCCAAACCAAAGACCGCATTTGTCCCCAACTCGCCCAAGAGCAACCCACCGCCACTGAAGAGGATGGTTTTCCATAATTTGGTGGCTTCGTAACTTGTCATCGGCAAGCCGTACAACTGGGCGAGCGATCGAATCATGACTAGATCGGAGATCGCCCCGCCAAATACATCCAATACCGCCACGGGATTGACTCCCACCGCCACGGCTTTATACCGGGCAAACTGCCAAATTAACTCTTCGGCATCGCGATCGCGCAACTCTACATTGCTGCGGGCGATGGTTTCCTGGGCATCTCGCGCCTGTACCAGGGCATTGAGTGCCAACAGCGATCGCCCCTCAGTACTGAGAATATCGAGTAAGGTTTGCCGCAATTGGCTCACATCCGGTGCGGGCGTTTCCCACTCTTGAGTTACCCGTCCGTCGGGCCATTCCTGTCGCACTTGCACGGACATCGGGGCGGCCGCCACGCGGACGATTTCCTCGGGACGCAGGGGTACGTCTCGTCCGAGTTTTTGGAGTTGTCGATAAATGGCTTCGCGATCGCGATCGGGATACAAATCGACTTTATTAAACACCAAAATCAGCGGTTTGTGAGTTTCCCACAACTCCGACAGCGCCCGATATTCCGTACTGGTAATATCTCCTGCCACAATAAATAGAATCAAATCCGCTTGACGGGCAACATCCCGCGCCATTTGCGATCGCTCGAATCCTCCTACTTCATCGAGTCCGGGAGTATCGATGAGTTCCACTTGCAAGGTTTCGTCTTCGCTTTGCGCCCACAAAATCGATCGAGGCCATTTCGTCACCCCATTAATCGGTCCGGTTTCTAATAAATTCTGACCCAGCAGGGCATTTAACACCGTCGATTTGCCCCGACTCACCAATCCAAACGCCGCAATCCGAACGACACCGCCATCGAGTTTTTTCAAGTTGGCTTTGAGGATATCTCGCTGAGCTTGCAGGGCTGTCCGCGCTTCGAGGTTGCGACTGGTAGGGCGGTAGTGTTGGCTTTGGGAAAGGCGAGCGAGGGCAATTCGGATACTGTTTCGGGCGCGATCGAAGTGTGAGTCGTTCACAAGGCGGTTCGACGTGAGAGGTCATCTCTAATATCATAAGTGTCCTCTTCCCCAGCCACTATTACGGTTCTCCCCCGAGGAATGCCGTCTAGATGGGGAGGTGGGGAGGAGAAACGGGGGAAGGAGATGACGCGGAGAGGGGGAGACGCGGGGACGCGGAGAGGGGGAGAAAGGGGGGAAACGGGGGAATGAATGCAAAATTCTTCTTTATCTTCCCAAGCCCCCGAGAGCTAGCGAAGCCTCCCCAGCCTCCCCCAAAACTGACGTGGGTTTAGATGAGAAAGGCTTCGGTGATGCTGGTTTCTCCCAACACGACTTTGATGCTGAATTCCTCTCCCATTTCGCCGCTAAATTTCAATTGAATATTTCTAGTACTTCGGGCTTCGGCTTGCATGGCTACGACTCCCGCTTCGTCGAGAACCATCAATTGAAGATCTTGGGGAAGGTAAGTTCGATCGCCCGTGGGGTAAATTTCCACGCCAATGGCGATTTCGCGATCGGTTCTCGGTTTCAGGCGCACCAGCAAGGCCACTTCTTCTCCAGAGTGGGTTAAGGTGAGCCGCTTGACTCGCTCGATGGCAGCACTGCGGTACGAGAGGCTGCTATCGGGACTGCGCCATGCCATTTGCGGGGGGGATAACAGCGATTCGACTGCTTCCCAACCCGTATCGAACAATTCGTGCAACCATCGATCGAGTTGAACCCGATTCTGCAATTGGTGGGCGTACTGAAGAAATTCATCGAGCGATCGCAACTGACTCAACGGAATGTTGGCTCCTCGAACTTGCCGGACAAATCCGATGAGTTTGGCTTGCGTCAAAGCCGGGTTGAGTTGAACGGCAAAATACCCTTTTCGATCCTGCCAAACTTCCGGTGGAATTTGTAAGGTGGTCTGTTCGGGGAGTACCGGACGACACTCAAACGTTCCCAATTCTCGCACGGTTAAATCTGCCGCATTGAGAAATGTTTGGACGATCGGATCGAAACGCTCTGGGTCCGAACGCACAGTTTCAAATCCCAAACATTGCAAGTAAAAGTTAACTGCATACACCGCGAGTGCATTCACATAAACTTGTTTTGCTGCGGCGATCGAAAACTGCCGATTGCGAAATCGATCGGCTATTTGGTGAGCGGTCTGCCCCAGAGGAACGGTAAAGGTTAGAGATTCAGTTTTGTCACTTGTATTCATCATTTGACGATTATCCTTCATGCCATAAAACGGAGTAACCTAAACTTGCAGATATTCTTTAAAGTAAGGTTTAAACTTGTTCAGTTGTTTTTTATAAAATTCGCAAAGCGACGAGCTGGGAACTTGAAGTTCTGCTGAAATCTCTTTCCATTTTCGATCGTGCCAGATCTTGGCTATTGCCAAGAATTGAAACGTGGCTTTGGGCTGTCCGCGTATGTGCTCTTGGCTAAACATATTGTCGGGGTTTTCTTCAATGAGTTGCTTGAGTTGTTCGGCTTGCGAAATATTTTCTTGGGGGGGTTTCCATCGATCTAAATCGTCGAGGGTGGGGCAGACGAACAGATTTTTCGGATGAGTCTCACTCGGCTGGCTTGCTTGATTTGGCAATTGGGTTACTCCTCTTCGTTGATATTTTTTCCATGCATCTGCAAACCGTTTTGTCAACAAAAAATTACACCATGCCATCACATCTAAAGCACGATCGTATCGATCGATTTTCTGGCAAATTTCCATTAAGGTCGTACTGAGGGCTTCACTGTATAAATCCTCGTACACTGCAAAAGGTAGGGGAAACGAACCGCACTGAGGACGACCGAGCCGTCCCGATGCCAACATACCTTCGACGAGCTGATTGAGAGCTTTTCGCCGCTCGTAGCTCCCGAGAAGATGCTGCCCGGCCTCCCGAGCCAGTTGATTGAGTCGTCGGTCGATTTTATCCTTGCCCTCACTCATAAATTACGCTCGATCGGTTGGCGGAATCGATCGGCTCCTCAACACAATTGGAGCCTCTGTTCTACTTAGGTTTCGGCTCGATCGAATGCTTTTTTCGAGAATCCGCTTTTTTGTTACAAATCTTCACAAAAAAAGTCCCAGTCAGGTCTGCGGACAGCAAACCAAATCGGGATCGCACGATTGGCTACTGCAACTGTCCGCCGATGTATCTACATTGGGAACGATCCATTCGCCAGCCAGCCGGGTCAAAACATTCTGAGTGTCGAGGTTTACCGTAGAGCGATCGTGACTTGCTGCAAGTGCTGTCCGTGGGGAATAGGTGAAGAAAACTGTAGAAATAAAGAACATTGCCAGGATCTTTCCATGTTTCGATTTCATCGATCGTGTTTCTCTCGAAGCAAGACAAAACAACGTTGAAGTTGAAAACGTTGCGGTTGAGGCGAACCAATTCCTCAACACCCCTGCCAACCAGTACCACTTCTGAACTCATACTCAATTGAAAATCTCACGCTGAAGCTTGGTTCTATATGGGTTTCCGATCGAGAGAGGAAATTTTTCGGTAAATCCAGCTTTTCGTTACAAAACTTTACACGACTGTGGCGATGACGATCGACGGCCATGGCAAGATGGCGATCGGATGCGACAATAGAGTGTGAAGAAATACAACACTATCGATCGAATATATAAGACATGGTAGAACCCTTACTTTCCGGCATCGTCCTCGGTCTGATTACCGTCACCCTCGCTGGCTTGTTCTTCGCAGCCTACTCTCAGTACAAACGAGACAATCAATTGTCGATGGGAGCTTACGATAAATATAAAGAAGACGAGCAGTTCTCAACAGAGAACTACGACAAAACATAAAACCGCAGTGCCGTGTTGCCGTAAGTTTTCTGGCGACACAGCACTAAACCGGGAGTAGACTCGACTTCCCAGCACTCAGGACGGTGTTCGATCGCCAGTTCGCCATCGGGTGCGAGCAATGGCAGCGAATTCGTTTGTTTTGCCGTAAGAATCGATCGAGAAATCACCTCTAACACCAATGGATAGAGGTTGCTATCGTAGGGCGGATCGAAATAAATGCGATCGAACTGTTCTCGACCCGATAACCCTTGGAGTTGCCGCACCACATCCCCTCGCAGTACCTGGAACGTTTGGCGTTCTCCTGCCACCTGCTGCCAATTTTGCCGAACGATGCCACAGGCTTTTGCAGCGCGATCGATGCCCACCGCCCGGATTGCCCCACGACAAAGTGCCTCTGCGCCCATCGCCCCACTTCCAGCGCACAAGTCCAACCAGCGGCATCCAGAAATTTTCCCCTGCCAGATATTAAACAACGCCTCCCGCACTCGAGCGGGAGTCGGACGAGTTTGTCCTCCGGGAAGGGTTTTGAGAAGGCGGTTGCCGTAGATTCTCAAGGCCATAATTTAACGTCAGTACGGGACGGGCCCAAACCCGCATTCCTTTGTTGTCGATTTTAGGATGGATCGAAGGAAGTTGCGTCGTTTGGGCCGCCAACTGACAATTTAGTAGGCTCTTGGCGATCGGTTAAGAAGTGGACACCATAGGTGTGGGTGAGATTGAAATCAACCCAACCACGGACTCACATCCACTTTTAAACATTGACCGAGTTGCAGCAAATGGAGTAATTGCGGGGCACTCCAGTCGATTTGCGAAGCCGGCACACTTTGGTTTTCGGATTCGATCGGCACCATTGCCTCGCTCGAGAGCACCCAATCTCCCACCTGACCGTGCAACCAGACAAAATATAACTCTTGCGCCCGATCGAGACAGACTTCGAGCTGAAGTTGCTTCGATGCGGCGATCGCCCGTTCGATAAACCGAGCTTGTGCCACACCTTGAATAGAATTTTCTTCGTGCAGCAAGTGCCACAGCGATCGCAAAATTAACCGCTCCAGAATTTGCGTGGCTTCGGGAACCTTCAAGTGGCAGCGTAAATGACTCGCTTCCGTGGCAATAGCTTCCAACTCTGCAAGATGACTCTGACCCCAACTCGGCGCGTCGGTGGTTTCGTCTAATTCCCGATCGAGGGCCCGGACGGTTTCCAAGCACCGCTGACCCAAGGCGATTTCCGCTGCCACTTGCAACTCCTGGGGAACGGGCAGTTCGTTTTGGTGGAAGGCGACCAAAATACTGTAGTTTTCCCGATACACCTGAGAGTAGAGGCGATCGAGCCGTCCCAAGGTTTCTTGGTTGAGCAACTGGACGATGCGCTGTCGTTCTTCGGCAAATAAATCCTGCGGGCCGAAGGACTCTCCATCGAAGTACTCGTTCATCGCCAACACGATCTGCGCCGCACTTGCATTTTGCAACGTGTCTAACAGCGTCTGCTTGAGCTGGGTATAGGCCAAACGATTGGAGAAGGGTTGAATGCAGCAGTGGAAGTCCAAGCCGCCCAAATGCAACACCCCAAACACCAGACGAGCGGTCTCTTGGGTGACAACGGAAGTCAGCTGCAACTGACCCACCGCCAATGTCAGCACCCCCAAGCGCTGGAGTTGGTAATCGATTTGATGGGTATCGTAGCAGTAGACTCGGCCGCGCTCGCCGTAGGTGGTAAATAAAGAGCTGATGGCGTAGTGCGCGGCGACTCGATCGATACTAATTTGCGAGGTTTTCACCCGTTTGCGGTAAACATCGGCCCCATCGGCGAACATTTTGACGACGTTACTCGGTGCCTGGGCAATCCGATCGATAAATTCCGGTTCGAGATCGACCCCGTTCACTTCTCCGGCGAGTTCGATCGCCCGCGCGGCGTAGCGCAGAATCTGCACTCCTTCCGGTCGGGAGAGTTCTTCGAAAAACCAGCCGCAACTGGTGAACATCAGCAAGCTGTGGCGCTGCATCTCCAAGACGCGGAGGGCATCAACTCGCTCGGACTCGTCGAGCGGGTGAGTTTGATGGCGCTCGAGAAATCCCTCGATCGTTTCCGGACGGCGATCGAGAATCACTTCGACGTACTCATCCCGCGCCTGCCACGGATCGGTGAGTAGTCTGCGACCTTCGGCTTCGTAAATCTCGACGAGGCGATCTCGCAGCCAGTTCAACGAATCGCGCAGGGGTCGCCGCCACTTCTGATGCCATTCACCTCCGCCGCCACAGCCGCAATCATCCTGCCATCGATCGACTCCGTGAGCGCAACTCCAGGCGGTGACGGATTTGAGTTCGCACTCCCAAGTCGGCGGGTTGAGGGCCAAGTAATGGGCGAAATTCGTTACCGTCCAACCGCGTTGGGGAAATTCCCGGCTGAAGCAGTAGGCGAGGCATTTTTCTTTACCCTGTTTGTGATGGCCGAAGGTTTCTCCGTCGGTGGCCACCGAAATTAGCTGGGCGGGGCGGAAATCGCCGCGAACCGCCAAACCCAACCGTCCGGCAAAGTTATGGGAACTCTCGAGCACGTCGTTGAATCCCATATCGCGCGAAATCGGCCCGTCGTAGAAAAAGATATCGATGTAAGCGTCCGGCTGAGTTTTGAGATAGCAGCGATAGGGACGAGTGGGATCGATTTGTCCGCCGCCGACTGCGTGCCATTCAGGATGGGGATCGCTTTCGGTGGGCATCGAACGGCAGCGCTCGACTTGCGAGGGAGCCAGAACGATAAATTTAATCCCTTCGGCGACTAGGGCATCTAAAGTGGGGTAATCGACGGCAGCCTCGGCCAGCCACATACCTTCGGGATCGCGCCCGAAGCGGGAGCGAAAATCTTCGATCCCCCAGCGAATTTGGGTGTATTTGTCCCGCTCGTTAGCCAGGGGCAAAATGATGTGGTTGTAGGCTTGGGCGATCGCGTTGCCATGTCCGTTCAATCGCTCGCAACTTTTGCGATCGGCTTCTAAAATCTTCTCGTACACTTGGCGATCGTAAGCTTCGAGCCACGTCATCAGCGTCGGTCCGATATTGAAGCTCAAATACTCGTAGTTATTGACGATCCCCACAAGTTCGCCGCGATCGTTGAAGATTCGGGCAAAAGCATTGGGACGGTAGCACTCGTGATAGATCCGCTCGTTCCAGTTGTGAAAGGGAGCGGCCCCCGGCTGCCGTTCGATCGCATCGAGGTAGGGATTTTCGCGCGGGGGTTGGTAAAAGTGACCGTGAATCGTCACGCACACGCCGTTTGCAGTTACCCGAGGCTCGACGATTTCCGATCGATTGCGATCTACAGTTTTCCCCGAGTTGGGGGATTCGGAAATAAAAGTCATGGAAAGTCTGAGTTGGTAAGGTTTAAAGAGTCTCCCAAGTTGAAAAGCCCATTCCAGAATTGGGGCGATCGTTACGGAGACGACGGTCTGTGGATAGCCTAAATAAAAAAACTCGATTCGAGTCGTAAAACCGATGGAGCGCTCGCGAAGGAGGGAAAATTGGAAGAATTTATCTGTTGTTTCGATCTTTCGGGATTAATTTCGACGAGTACGAGAAGATCGAATACTTTCTAACTTTTAATTATAGCATTACCGATCCTAACACCTCGATTTTGTTTTAGGTGCTTTTGTGAGGAAACGATCGATAATTGCCAAGGCGATCGTTTAATCTTTTACCGGATTCGAGCGCCGATCTCGACTGTCGAGCAACAAACCAGAGCAGATACACCAACGCTGTAAGATAGTCCCGATGTCTTCCCTAAATTATTCCCGAAAAACTCTCGAAAACTCTCCATGTCTACGAAAAATTTAATCTTTCTCATCTTGCTTTTGTTCGTTCCCATTTCGTTGGCGGCTCACTTTTTGGAGTGGGGATCGCTGACAATTTTTCTGATGGCAGGTGCGGCAATTGTCCCCCTGGCGGCTTGGATGGGAACGGCCACCGAAGAATTAGCGGTTGTCGTCGGTCCCACCCTGGGCGGACTGCTCAATGCCACGTTCGGCAACGCTACAGAACTGATCGTAGCCTTGATTGCCTTGCGAGCGGGTTTGCTCGATGTCGTCAAAGCCAGTCTCACCGGCTCGATTATCAGTAACCTCTTGCTGGTGATGGGGTTTGCCATGCTCCTGGGCGGCATTCGCTACAAAGAGCAAGAATTTTCCTCAACCATCGCCCGGTTGAATGCTTCGGCGATGAATTTGGCGGTGATTGCCATCCTGCTACCAACTGCTGTCGCCGCGACTTCATCGGGTATCGAACCGGGAACGATGCAGAAACTCTCAACCGCCGTCGCGGTGGTGCTGATTATCGTGTACGGACTGACGCTGCTGTTTTCGATGAAAACCCACGCCTATTTATGCGATGTGGGAGAAGCGGAAAACGAGGAGGAAGGGGGCGAAGAAAAACCAAATCCCTGGGTTTGGGGGGGCGTTTTGCTCGCCTGTACCCTGGCTGTGGCGGTGGAATCGGAACTGCTGGTCGATTCCCTCGAAGAAGCCACCTCTTTTTTGGGTCTGACGGCATTATTTACCGGGGTGATTATCGTGCCGATTATCGGCAATGCCGCCGAACACGCTACGGCTGTCACGGTGGCGGTGAAAAACAAAATGGATTTGTCTTTGTCCGTTGCCATGGGATCGAGTTTGCAAATTGCCCTTTTCGTGGCTCCGGTGCTCGTGCTTGCGGGATGGTTTTTCGATCAGCCGATGGATTTGAATTTCAATCCGTTTGAACTGGTGGCGGTTGCCGTTGCCGTATTGTTGGCCAATTCCGTTAGCTCTGACGGTCGCTCGGACTGGTTGGAAGGGGCGCTGCTGCTGGCAACCTATCTGGTGTTGGGATTTGCCTTTTACTACCATCCGTAAGTCCGGTTCGGGTTGAATCGATTGAAATTCGATCGAACTCAAATTGCACCCTCTGACGCGGGAAAAGAGACAGTTGAGCCGCAAAAGCGATAAAGGCTTAACACTTGGGGTGCGCTCTCTCTTCCCGTCACTCTATTTTTGGCATGAGTAAATAATACTGCCGTTAATAGCCACTCGAAAACGTGTTTTTTAATTAAATTACTAAATTATCGCTTAAAAAAAGATGCATGAAATTCATTTATTTTAAAGATGAAAATATAAAATTTATTTATCGATATTCCATTTTTTGAGTATTTTCTGCGTATATTTTCGCATGTCAAAAAAATAGACATAATAATAAACATGCTGGAGGTCACTGAGGATTTTGTAAGTTCTCAGAATAAATACCGATCTAAATTTTAAAATTGCTTAACAAAAGCAATGTTTTTACGAAGACAGAGCAATTTTAATCCTCAAAAAAATGATGTTATACAGAAAAAGTGTACGTAGTTAAACCTTGAAAGTATTCAGAACACCTTTAAATTTGAAAACTCAAAAATTATCGATCGATTATTAATCGTAATTTTCGATACTCTTTGAACTCGATCGCGATCGAGTCCCTTCTTTCAAAACGGTGCAATCTAACATCCGGGATCGATAAAACAACCTCATGACAATCAACCCCAAACAGATTTTTTTCTCGACTTCCCTTGTGCTGGCTGCCGGACTGGGATTCGCCACAGAAGTCAATGCCAATCCATCCGAACCAAACTCAAATCCTTCTAACGCATCATTGCAAAAGATGCTGACAACTCTCGATGGGGAAGATTCTCCAGTTCCCTTATTAGGAAGCGAATATCAAAAAACCATCGTTGGTGGTATTCTTGAAGGCGATCGAGCTGATTCTCCCACTCAACGCATCGATCCCAATTTAACGACATCTCTATTTGCTGGCGTGGGTAGTATCACCGCAAAGGGCTTTCTTTGTACGGGAACGGCGATTACTCGGACGCATATTCTCACTGCCGCTCATTGTTTCGACCACAACGATAATGGTTCTTGGAGCGACGACCTCAAACCGAATAACGTTTTATTTAACCTCAATTTCGGGCAAAATCGTTCCCATCGCATTCGAGCCAAACAACTCGATCTTCATTCCGACTACACGGGTTTTGCCAGACCGAGCGTTAACGACGATTTAGCCATTATTACCCTCGAAGAAGCGCTACCCGAAGAAGTTCCAACCTATCAAATCTATCGCGATCCCCTCGTCTCCGGTGACGTGTTAACGATGGTGGGATACGGTTACTCGGGGAATGGAGTGGATGGCTACACCACTCGAGCGAATATTACCAAAAAGCGAATCGGGCAAAATAGTGCCGATCGATTTTGGAGAGACGATGAAGGCAAAGGTCACAACGAAGTTTTTTTATACGACTTCGACGGTCCCGATTCCTCTTCTAACCGGATGGGGGGAACCACTTTGGGTAACGAGGTCGAAGGCATTGTCGGACCGGGAGATTCTGGAGGGCCGAGTTTTATTTGGGATGACGAGACCCTATTACTTGCCGGGATTAATACCTTTACCTTCGGCGGCGGCGGTAAATTTGGTTCGACCGGAGGGGGAATGATAGTGTCCGCCTATGCAGACTGGATCGAAAGTATTGCCCCGATTGCCCCCCCCAATCTCGAAACGCGACAGGCACCCGAAAAAGTCCCCGAACCGGGAACCTTCGCAGGCTTGACCGTTGCGGTGTTGGGGCTGTTGCGCAAGCGCAAATAGTCGATCGTCGTTTGGGGATCGGTCGAAGAGGCGATTGCTCGTCAATTCTCCGGCAGGCGATCGCTGATTCTCTCTTGGAGTCTTTGTAAAGAGATATAGACCCAGAGCCAGGAGAGAGTGACCGGTGGCCGATCCCAAACACCAAGCCTTGCTCGGACAAGGCATAGAAACTTGGAACGAGTGGCGAAAACATCACTATGATATTATCCCAGATCTCGGCGATGCCGATCTGCGGGGAACGAACCTTGCCGGAGCTGATTTGAGCCGAGTTAATCTCGCTGGTGCCAATCTCGGTCACGCCAATCTTTTCGGTGTCGATCTGTATGATGCAAATCTGAGCGCGGCAAACCTAAGTGGGGCGAATTTAGGGGGGGCGTTCGTCAACCATGCCAATCTCGAAGGGGCGAACCTCGATAGCGCTCGGCTGTGGGTGGCTCAGCTTTTTCAAGCCAATCTGACCGGAGCCAATTTAATCGATACGGACTTGAGCGACGCGCAACCGATTGGCTCTAACCTGAGTCAGGCTCGACTCACCCGGACGAATTTAAGTGGAGCCGATCTGAGTCAGGCTCGACTCACCCGCGCTCAATTAATCGACGTGCGAGCAACGGGGACGAATTTTCACGAAGCAACTCTGACGGGAATGTATCTGGCGAGCTGGCACATCGATCGCACCACCCAACTGAGCGATGCGATTTGCGACTATCTCTACTTGCGAAAGTATCAAGATAAGCTGACCTGCCAAAGATATATCGATCGGCGCTGCCCTGGGGAAGTCAACCGTCACTTGAGACCGGGGGAATTTGCCAAATTGTTTCAAAGTACCCCCGAGACGATCGACTTTGCTTTTACCGGTGGTATTGAATGGAGTGCTTTTTTAGCGGCATTCGAGCAGGTCGAGCGGGCGTTACCGGGAAATGAGGCGATCGTTCAATCCCTCGAAACCCGCGCGGGAGGTACTCTTGTCGTGCGGGTACAATTTGGCGCGCCGTGCAACCGAAAACAAATCGAACGGCTGTTCGCACGGGCTTACCAGCACCAACTGCAAGCTCTCCACAACCCGCAACTCCCCTCCCTCTCGCCCCACGAACGGCAACGGATCGAGACGCATCGCGCCCGAAGTACAGATTTACGAGAAATCGTGCGCGGTCTCGCTCGTGCCCTTCCCCCCGTCGATCGCACTCAAACCGAACGCGAGGAAGCCGATCGAACCCCATTCGTTCAAAGTAGCGCTCCTTGGAAACCCGCTCTCGAAATTGCCCCTGAATCTTGAGAGACTGGCTTGAAATACTGGGGATTGAATTCGCGCTCAAACTCGTACCGATCTAAAACGAACGTTATCTAGAGCGAATTTCCCGATTCGGCAGATTTCAAACTGGCTTTTGCTTGCTGCCACAGGGCTTCAAATTCCTCGATCTCATACTCGGAAATGGGGCGATCGCAAGCCGATTCGAGCCAGGAAAAACGATCGACGAAGCGTCGGTTGCACCCTTGTAATGCTGCCGAGGGATCGAGATTGTGCCACCGGGCCAAATTGACGATCGAAAATAACAAGTCTCCTAATTCTTCCTCTTGCCGTTGCGAGGTTTCGCATTCGATGGCATGTTGGAATTCGCCGAGTTCTTCGTGAAATTTTTCCCAAACTCCGTCGATATTTTCCCAGTCAAATCCGACTCCAGCAGCTCTGCGGGAAATTTTCATTGCTGCGGTCAGAGGCGGTAAGGTGCAAGCATCGCGATCGAGTTTGGCAGATACACTAGCAGTTTGTCCGGCTTCCCCCTTTTCAGCGGCTTTAATTTGCTCCCAATTTTGCCGCACCTCTTGAATGCTATCGGCTTCCCCATCGCCAAAAACGTGGGGATGTCGCCGGATGAGCTTTTCGCTAATGCCTCGCGCGACGGCAGCCAGGGTAAAGGTTCCTCGTTCTCGGGCAATTTGGGCTTGCAGCACCACTTGGAGTAACAAATCGCCTAATTCTTCGGCGATCGCTTCGGTCTTCTGGGAGCGAATGGCAGCAACGGTTTCGTAGGCTTCTTCGATGATATAGGGAATCAGAGTTTGGGGCGTTTGCGCTAAATCCCAAGGACAGCCGCCATCGGGCGATCGCAGTTGGGCGACGACTTCAACGAGTTGTTGCAGGGCGGCTAAAGTCTCTTGGGTAAACTGTTCTGGGTTCTGGGGTTTTGCATTCTCTGGGATGGGCGAACTCGAGGCGGGATTTGATGTCATAGTTTGATGGTATCCTGGGTCGCGCGATCGACTTTTATGAGTAATTGGGTGAATTATAGGTCTTTGGGGATCGCCGCGCGCGCCACTGATTTGAGGAAAATTTGGGGAATTCGACCTTCAACTCGAGCGGTTCGATCGAAGTTCAACGTCGGCGCTTCCTGGATTTAGATTTTTTGGGGGTTCGCAGTCCCCGCCAACCGGACTTGCGAAAGCGTTTGTAGAGAGAACTGCCCCAATCGCAAACTGAATGGCTCATCGCTCCAATTTCAACTCCCAATCCCCAAGCCAACCACTCACCGGAGTAAACGCGCAGCGATCGCACCACTCCCGTCCCCACTCGTGCGAGGGTGCGGTCTGCCCACACCTGCCAATTTTCGATCCATCCGCCCAGTTGTTGGACGGCGGCCCACGTCAAAATCATCGAGATCCCCAAAATCGCTATCCAAGCTGCGAGATAAACCAACCGCAGCAGCGTCCCCAAAATCGGTCCGTGGGACAACATCGAGCGATGGCGCAGGCTTTTTTGATAGGGCAACCACATCCAGCGCAGCCATCCCCATCGCTGGTACTGTCGCGATCGAATATCCAAATCCGGACCGAACATCAAACCCCCAAATAAAAATCCCCCCGCCACAAGTAGTGTGAGGCGATCGCTCTGGGTTCGAGCAAAAGTCAAGCTCGCAACTAGAGGTAAACTCCACAGAGTTACGCGATCGTGAGTTCGACCGGAAGGCACGTTAAAATGTCTGTCAAAATTCTGGTATAGTGTCTATTGGCACGAGAACTCGGGCGGTTAGCTCAGCGGTAGAGCGCTTGCCTTACAAGCAAGATGTCACTGGTTCGATCCCAGTACCGCCCATACGGGTCAAATATTTACTTTTTATTAATAAATGTAAATAAACCTCAACAGAGCATTCACTGTCGATTTCTATTCCAAACGCTGACGACCAAAGCGTTTCCCCTGTTGGAACTAAAGTCCGATCCTGTAGAATTCGGCGCACTTCACCATTAGACTATTAATGGGGATTGCACCTACATGTTAGATACTATCAGACTTGGGAAACGAAGTGTTTGACAGATCGTCTTTAAGATTCAATTAGGGGAGACGAAATAGCGTCTCTAGCCTAGGCCGGCAAGGCGATCGACAGCGAGCAGACTAGAGACTGAAGGTTATAATAGCCGAAGACTCAAAAATCTTCGCGCGATCGAGTTGCCGCGTATTCGAGTAGCTCGACTGAGACGATCTGCGACCGGTCGGCCTAGGTAGGTCAGTCATTACATTGTGAAGGTGGTAATCATCATTATGGCTTGGAAGAATCCTATAGTTAACTTAGCAGCTCTTTCCCTCGGTCTGTCTCAACTCGCGATTGCAGTCGGTTTCCCCGTCGTTGCCAGAGCGAGTTCTCCGGTGAAGGGCCTCAACTCGCAAGTGGGGGATGTTTGGCAGATCGCTCAGTTTAACCCACCCGATCGAGGCGCGCCGGACGTAGGTGTTGGGGGAGCGACTCGAGGTGAGTGTGGCGCGCAAATCGATATCACCCCTCTGATTCCCAAAGATACCAGCCGCGACTACGGCGATATCGCAGCACCTTACTTTGGCTTAACCGTTGCCGAACGCCCAACCTTCTTTTGGCACGTTGGCAAATCTGTCGCCTCCGTCGCTCAAGAAGTTTCCTTTGCTGTGGTCGAGTTCAATCCCGAAGGTCGGGGTAAAGACGGCCAGCTTGTCTACGAAACCAGTTTTAACGCCCCGGCAAGTCCGGGTGTGGTCAGTACCAAGCTTCCCCCCAGTGCCGGCCTAGAAGCCGGTAAGACCTATCGCTGGTATTTAGACGTGGTTTGCGGCAACGATGTAACCGCAGAACTCGTACCGATTACCGAGGGTTGGGTGGACCGAGTGGATGCCACTCCAGTGCTGAGCAGCCAACTGGTGCGCGCCCAAACTATCGAAGAACGCTCCCAAGCCTATGCCGAAGCGGGTGTTTGGTTCGATGCCTTGAATATTTTGGGACAAGAGCGGATTTCGGCCGATACCGAAACCCTCAAAACCCAATGGGAAAACTTGTTAAAAGCCATTAACCTCGAAGATGCCGAAGGCGTTGCCAATGCACCCTTCATGGATTGTTGCAACGAGAGTGTCGAGGTTTTCGAGGAAGAACCTGCTTTTACCAGCCAGAATTAAATCCCATAAATCGACGACACAACACATAACCTCGGTACGATCTATATCGCGCGCTTACCGGGGTTTATTTTGTGTCGCGGCAGGCAAAGAAAACAGTAAATGAGAATCGATCGTTCCTCGAATTCGTAGTGGGAGAAAGACTGACACCGAACTCTTAAATTGATGGCTGGAGTGGGATAGTTTGAGAAACGAACGTTGTGCTGCATATGTGTTGGCGGCACGACCTATTATTTTTATAGACTATCTAAGACTTGTGGGTAACTGCTATGGCTCGGTTAACTTCTCTACTCAAAGTTACTGTTTTTTCTCTAGCGTTGTCTCTAGAACTCACTATCGCCGCGCGTTTGGGTTTGCCGGCAAAAGCGGGCGGGCTGAATTTCAACCGAGGGGTGACCATCGGCGTGTTTAATCCACCCGATCGCGGTGCGCCAACAACAGCCGTTGGGGGAGCCACGCGCGGGAGCGATTTGTGCGCAGAAGTCAAGCCCTTGATTCCCAAAGATACCAGCCACCATCGCGAGAATCCTCCTTATTTCGGTCTGGCCCTCATGGAACGACCGACTCTCTTTTTCCACGTGAAGGGATCGGCAAAATACACCGGAGAAACCCTCTATTTCGCCCTCAACCGGGTCGATGCGGATGGCAACCTGGGAGAGTTGGTTTACGAAACGAACTTGAGTTTGCCCGATCGCGGTGGCGTGATGAGCGTGAGTTTACCTCCCCAAGCGACCCTCGATGTCGGTCAAAGCTATCAATGGTATTTGGAGATGACTTGCAATGCCGACAGTCCGAATGCGGAAGGAAATAGCCTCGAAGGCTGGATCGATCGCGTCGATCGGACTCCGGATCTTGCCGATCGTTTAGAAATTGCTCGAACCCCGACCGATCGAGCTACAGTATACGCAGAAGCGGGAATTTGGTTCGATGCGATCGATACCCTGGCTCGAGAACGTCTAGACGAGGATACTCCCGAACTCAAAGCAGCTTGGGATGAGTTACTCGGGGATAGCGATGTCGGTTTGGGCGATGTTGTCGAGGCCTCTCTACTCGATTAACATCCCTATCGATCGGCTAACCCTTTCAAAATTGGGAAGACCCGCGCTCGTTTCGCCCGAAATGTCCTCGGGCACTGTCTCTTTCGCAAAGGTGTATTCCCGATCGTGTGGACGAAACTCAAAGATTTCCTTTGGCAATGGCGAGGTGTTTTACTCGCCGCACCGACTGTTACAGGTCTCGTAATTGGCGTGCGTTGGGCGGGTTTTTTGCAAGTGGCCGAGTTGCGAGCCTTCGATGGCTTCGTGCGCTTGCGACCCCAAGAAGAACCCGACGATCGCATTATCATCGTGGGGATTTCCGAGGCGGACATCCAAACCCACAACTTTCCGATTCCCGATCGCATCTTAGCCGAGGTCCTCGATAAAATCGCCGCGCAACAGCCCCGTGCCATCGGTCTGGATATCTATCGGGATTTGCCCGTTCCGCCCACCTTCGATAGCCTCATCGACCTGTTCCGCGACGACCCTAGTTTAATCGATCGCGACCCACCCCTCGAACCGGGCTACGAACAACTCACGCAAACCTTTAAAAACAATCCCAACCTGATCGGCATCGCCAAAGTGACCTCGGATGACACCGGGACGGGACAAGTGGCTCCTCCTCCGGTATTGCAAGAACTCGGACAGGTGGGGTCGAACGATATTCCCCGAGATGCGGATTTAAAAGTGCGTCGCGGTCTCTTGTACCTAACCGATCAGCAAACTCAAGAACTCATTTTCAGTCTGGCGTTTCGGCTAGCCATGATTTATCTAGAAGCCCAAGAGATCGAACCCGAAATGACCGATAACGAGTGGGTGAGATTGGGGGAGGCGGTTTTTCCCGCCTTTGAATCGAACGATGGCGCGTATGTGGGGGTCGATGCGTCCGGTTATCAAATTTTAATGAACTATCGCGGACCCCAAAACAGTTTTACGATTGTCGAACTCAACGACGTATTGGAAGACAACATCGATCCGGAACTGTTTCGCGATCGCATTGTCTTGATCGGTTCGACGGCCCCGAGTCTCAACGACTACCTCGATACTCCCTACAGCACGACCTTAATTGCCGCCCCGGAACAGATGAGCGGGGTGGAGGTTCACGCTAACCTCACCAGTCAGATTTTAAGCGCTGTCCTCGACGGACGGGCGATCGTCAAAGTTTTACCCGAATACTGGGAATGGTTTTTGATTTTCGCTGCGGCATCCGCCGGGGCGATTTTGAGCTGGCAGTGGCGCTACATTCAGGGCTTTGCCAAGGTTTTCCCCCTGGCGATCGCCATTGGAGCATGGGGAGGCATTGTCTACGTCCTCTTTCTCTACGGCTGGTGGATTCCCATTATCCCGCCGATTTTGGCGGTCATTCTGTCCTCGGTAAGTATTACCGTTTACGTTGCTCTAACGGCAGCGAATATCCGTCAAGCCTTTAGTCGCTACCTCACTGATGAAGTGGTGGCGAACCTTCTCGAAACCCCCGAAGGTCTGGAGATGGGGGGAGAATTACGCACGATTACGATTCTCACCTCGGATTTGCGGGGATTTACTTCCCTCTCGGAACGGTTATCCGCAGAAGATGGGCCGCAAAAGGTGGTTTCGATCCTCAATATCTATTTGGAGGCGATGGCCGAGGCGATTACCGCTTACCAAGGGACGATCGATGAGTTTATGGGGGATGGAATTCTCGTTTTGTTTGGTGCTCCCACCCAGCGAGAAGACGATCCCGAACGGGCCGTTGCCTGCGCGCTGGCAATGCAGTTGGCGATGAAAGGGGTAAACCAACAGATGGCCGAGTTGGGACTTCCGGACTTGGAAATGGGGATCGGTATCAACACCGGAGAAGTGGTCGTGGGGAATATTGGCTCGCGAAAACGCACGAAATACGGCGTTGTCGGGTCTCAAGTCAATTTGACCTACCGAATCGAATCTTACACGATCGGCGGACAAATTCTGATTTCCGAATCGACCCTCGATCGCGTTCGGGAGATGGTGAAACTTGATGGAGAACAACAAGTTTCACCCAAGGGCGTGAAGGAACCGATCTCGATTTATTCGGTTTCGGGAATTGCCGGAGATTACAATTTAACTTTAGATCGCGAAGACGAAATATTTGCAACCTTAAAGACAGCAGTGCCTTTGGAATATCAAATTCTTGAAGGCAAACATATTAGCGAAACGGCGTTTAAAGGAACCTTGCTCGAGCTTTCCGATCGCAGTGCTCGGGTTCGTTTCGAGAGCGACGTTCGCTTGTTAGTCAATCTTAAACTCCGATTGCTACCCCAAGAAGGACGAGACAAACCCGGTAGCGAGTTCTATGCCAAAGTGTTGAAAAAAGTCGGTAATGGCGATACAGATTTTATCCTCCGCCTGACTTCTGTGCCGCCCGATGTGAAGAGTGCCTTCGATCGACTTTGCCAAAACTCCACCTCAAGTCCATCTTCGGCGATCGGCTCTGGTAAAAACTAAATTTACGATCGCCTTAATTCTTGTCTTGATAATTTGTATTACCCCAGATATTCAGTAAAAGCAAAAATCTTCATTTAACGTTACACGCGATCCCCGACAAGTTTAAATACTTTTTGGGTCGATCCCCGGCTCGATCGTCTCACTTTTTTTAATCTTAGTAGTTAGTCTTTACACCGTCTGGAAGATTTCGGAAAAACTTAATCTTTTCTTTGGGATCGAGAGAAATTTCCCAGGATAGAATAAAGAAGCGATCCAAAAGATGAGTTCCAAAAAGAACTTTTATGAAAACCTCAAACTGCTTAGTTTCCGCTTGTCGGTCTTGTCGGTACTACAAACCTGAAGGACGACGAGGAGGGCAGTGTCACCTTCTGGGCGCTCCGGTACGCGGTGGCTGGAAAGCTTGCTCTCACGCATTTCCACCCTTTGCACCATCTTGGGAGCATCTTGAAGAGCTGATGACCATCGATTCCGAGGAAGCTGTATTACACGAGTCTTTGCCGTTAAGTTCTTCTGAATCTTCTGAACCCAAAACCCTTGTATCCAAGAATACCACGTCCTTAGAAAAATCAGTTTCTCGGGTTTTATTAGTCTAGGATAAAGTAGAGCCACGCTAGATAAATTTTAAAATTTCTCCCAAGTTCCCCAAGACATATTACTTTTAAAAGCCGCTACATTTTGGCTCGAATGTGGCAAGACCCTATCTAGAATTTGCCCCCGATCGGGTAATCTTGAACGAAGCATTCAGCCAGAGTGCGATACTCCGTGCGGAGTCGCTAGGCGATCGGATTTCGATCCAAGCAGGTAAGCACTTATTACATTACATCTGGGTTTTCTTAACTGATGAAATCGATCGTCTAGACAGTGCGAATCTGTTTGAGTTTCAGCTTTTAAGGCTAGCAACAAGCTGACGGCTGACGGCCGTTCGCGTTGCAGTCGATGAAAGGGCTAGGAGTCTCGCGCTCGTGCCGATCGTCAGACTTAACAGTAAGAACTGATATCCTCGCCGCATTCATCGGCTAGATAGCAAAGCGCTCGGAAGCGCAACCCCACGACTTCATTGTAGAAAGGGTTCAACTCGCACAAGGGGGGAATGCGGACGATCGTTCGTCCGAAGCATTTAATTTCCCGCTCGAACGGACATTGAGCGGGTACGACTTGGCAAACAAACCGAGCAAATTCAGGAGTCTTGGGGTTGAGAGCGTTCAACCACTGCCGTAGCGGTGCAAAGGGGGTAAACGGTTTGGGTTGTCGGCAACGAAATCCCTGGAGTTCTAGATAATTCGGAACGTGGGGTTGGCGCAACCAAACCCAACTCGAGACCACAACATTTTGGATGGTATTGTTAACGACGCTCATGCTTACTTTTTTCCGCTATAACAACCTTCTCGGTGAAGTATCCAGACGAAGCGGGGCGGAATTTACCGCTTCTTGCCGGTTAGATAAAATCGCGTGCTTTTCGGCAGTACGATTCGGACGGGATCGAGAAAACGAATCCCGAAAATTGACAAATTGACAGCGACATCCGATCGCCGATCGCATCTGGAGATTCACGAACGACAAGATTTACGAGATTGGGATGTCGAAATTTAGAGTGAAAGTGTCAGGGTGTCTAGCGCGATCGAGCGATTGCAGTCAAATTGACACTCAACTCGATCGTCCCTGCCCTCGGAAGTTTTTTGGGTAGTGAGGGTGCAAGGACACAAAGACAAATACGTGCGGTCTAAGTGGCGATGGACGGAAGATTCGGCGAGATACATGCCGAGGAGATTCGGTCTAAAGTTCTAATCGATTGAGTTGGATGAAGTACAGTCATCGATCTTCGGTCTAGACTTTTAGGATCTGTTGTTTCTCTACAGTCTTTTGATGGAGGATTCAGGATAAATGTTTCCCACCATTAAACATATTTTGGAACAATATGCAAGTCGGGCGACTTCGATCTGCGAGCTGCATATTCTCATTATGACATTAGAACTCGCAATTAAAAATATAAGTTTAACTTATCTATCGAGTCTCTCTCGTTTTTTCCAATTTCTCGAACAAGCATCGAAGATCGAATGCTTGTTCGAGAACTGACCCAACTTAGGGCGTATCGAGATCGAGTTGCCAATAACCGCGAGAATCCCAATGACTACCTCGGTCAATATACAAATCGTTGAGGGTATTCACGCGACCTTCACCTTTGGATTCGACAAGTTCGATCGCTGCTGAAAATGATATTCCTTTTTGAAACGCCCGAACTGCTGGGTTACCGTCACTGGTTACGATACACTCTCGTGCATTAAAAAGGTGGCAACAATGCCGCTACGGTTAGATGGCAATCGAGAAGTACAGACCAATAAATAGTGCGATTGGAATTTCCTCTATCCCGGCTCCAATGTTAAGAATCGATCGCCCTATTCTGCCAAAATCATCCCTTCCTTCACCAATCCCGATAAAATCGGCAAAATTTGCGTTTCCAGGTCGAAGTCCGGCAACCACTCAGCCGCATCCCGAGCGGTAAAGGATTCGCAGTTCAAGAGATTAGTTAACAAATCGTCTACTAATTGAGAATTCTCCCCTTTGAAGGTAATTTTTTTACTCCCCGTCAAAACTTGATAGCCCGAGTCGGGTAAGGGTTTGATTTTCAAAGTTTGGAATTTGCGCTGTCGGAACCGAGTATCGAGTCCGCGATCGAGAACCCCGAATCCCACTTGACCCGGCAGGGAAATTTCGGGCAAACGAGGGTTCACCGTGGCATGAGACACACCGTACTGTTTTGCCAGTTGTTCGGCATCGAGATTGGCTTTGAGGCGATCGAACAAACCTCGTACGTATTCTTCTAGAGGAGCGTAATCGCCATCGAGGGCCAGGGGCAAATTTTGCCGCCATCCTTCTTCTTCTTGCAGGTGTACCGCTAACCAGTCGAGCAAGTCGTTTCCGGTCAAGCAGCGAATTCCCAAGGTGAGATGTAGCGAAGGTCGATCGCCGGCAATGGCATAGTGCCAGTGACCGCGAGGGATGTAAAGCAGATCTCCGGGTTCGAGAATTTGATGGATGTAGGGATCGGTTTCGGGCGGTTTGTTGCCCGGTACGTTATCCTTTTTCAGCGGATATTTAATCGTATCTTCAAAAACAAACCACTCTTTGGTGCCATCAATTTGCAGAATGAAAACTTCATGGGTGTCGAAGTGGCAGTTAAATCCTTGGTGAGAAGGCCAAGAACAGTAGAGATTGAGATGGGAAGTGTTTTGACCGATTTCCTGTTGGAGCGCCCAACTCCAGTCTGCCAGTTGCGGAAGGCGCTCGTCTAGACGATCGATAACCATCGTTGCACCCTGCTGGCAATATTTCACCCAGTTTTGGGGTTCGCAAGCGGGTAGCGTTTGCCCTTTCAAAGAAAATCGAATCGATGGGTGTTGAATTTTATGAAAGTTTAATAGGTTGTTGAGCTGTTCCCAGGAAAAAAGAGACGCAAATTTATCCGGCTTTTCTCCCGGTACGAGAATCCCTTTTTGAGTCCAGTTTTCTGCTAGGAAGCGTTCGATCGAATAAGGATGGAGAAGATTTGCAAGTGTTTTCATAAGGGGTGCAACGGATTAAATATATTAAATCGCTAGAATTCAGATTTAATCACGATCGCTCGAGCGAGTGTTGCCAAATTGGCACGATCGAGATAAACAATAACGATCGAATATTCAAAATGTTGTCAAGTTTTTAGACGCATAACTTAATCGTAGAGCTGTTAATAATTTTTTGTTTATCTTTACATCTCTTGGCTTTTCGACGCTGACCGACGTATGGTATCGATAAAAAGTACGAGTCATCCCAACATGTCAATAACTCAATGACTGAATGACTCAATTACCAATGGATAAAACTCATGGATGAATTTATGGTCGAGGCGATCGCCATGGCCCGACAAGGATTGAGTGAAGGGGGAATTCCCATCGGTTCGGTTTTGGTCAAAGATGGGGAAATCGTCGGTAAGGGTTACAATCAGCGCGTTCAAAAACACGATCCCGTCACCCACGCAGAAATCGACTGTCTGCGCAATGCCGGACGAGTGGGCAGCTACCGAGGAACGGTTTTGTACTCGACGTTAATGCCTTGCTATCTCTGCGCTGGGGCCGTGGTGCAATTTGGCATTGGCAAAGTGATTGCCGGGGAGTCGGCGACTTTTGCCGGGGCGCGGGAGTTGATGGAATCTCACGGGGTTGAAGTCATCGACTTGGATCTGGCGGAATGCAAGCAACTGATGCGGCAATTTATCGAGGCTCGCCCGACCCTTTGGAACGAAGATATTGGTAAATTGTAAGTGAAGGTGTAGCCTTGATAGAGTCCCCCGTGCACAAACAGCACCATGGCCGATTCAAGGATTCTCACCCTGGCAAAACAGGGCAACCCCAAAGCGATCGCTGCCTTGATGAATTATTCGCTGCGATCGAAGCACATTACCGTCGCCGTCGATCTCGCCGATACGTGTTTGAACGTCATCGCTACGGCTTCTAAAGCTCCCGATCGGGCGTTTATGGTTCGCTTTGTCCGTAAAGGTCTCGAAAAATTGGGGATCGAGTCGATCGAACGGGCGATCGTCGAAGGGTACGGTACGGGTCGGCAAGCGCCCGAATGGCAAGAAACTCTGATGTTCGCCCCGACCGCGACTGCCATCCCTAACAATCCGTTTGTCGGGCAAATTCCCATGCTCGTCTCGAATCCGGAAACCGCTTCAACCGGCTTCAAGCCGATCGAGCCACCCCCCACACGCCAGCACTCGACGACCTCTAACAAACGCAAAAAAGCTAAACCCTTGCATCCGGTTCTGCGTTGGCTCAAAACCTTCATTGGCGTAATTTTATACGTTGTTGGTGTTGGGGTGACCTTCGGTATTGCGGTTCCCGTTAAATTGTTTACGGCGATGCTCTCGGAAAACGCCCTCTATCAATTGCCGATTGCCGGGGATATCTTTCGGGGATTGGAAGTGGCGGAACTGTTTAATATCCTCGTTTTTGCCGTGTTAGGTATGGGATTGGGGCTAGCCACGGCACTGATTCCCAAAACACTCGGACATCGCATCAGTGCGGCTTTGTTAATTGGGGCGCTGCCTATCATCTTTCTTTTGGGTAGTTTCGTGCGCTACGAAAACTGGGTTCGAGATTTTGCCGCCAACGAGCAAATAGCTCATCAAAGCGCCCTGGAAACGACCGATCGCTATCTTTCGAGTCAAGTTGGGCGCAATGGCTTTCCCGGATTTTATTTTTATACCGCTCGATATCCGATTTTACCGACCGACACGTCGGAAATTAAGGAGGTTGAAGCGTTAGAAGCCAGAACGGTGGCGCGCATCAATCGCGTGATCGATATTGCCCCGGAAAACCTCTCTCGCCTCTTTTCTCTGAGTATTTGGGGAGTGCGGATTTTTTACTTTGGCTTGTCTGTGGTGGCGGCGATCGCTCATTTTTCTCAAGGGGAAGCACTGGCCGATAAGCTGGCCAAGCGTAGTTAGAGCGCTGCAAGCAACGCCGACATCGCCGATTAAATCCGATTGCGTGCTTTGAGTCGCAAATACCGATCGACTAATTGGGTACTAATCTCATCGACTGGGGCATCGAGCACCAGTACCCCTTTGCGCTGCAAACGGGCAAAGGCAACCTGACGCTGGGCGAGTAAATCTAGGGCAACTGCTCGATCGTAGGCCGAACCGACATCCTGGGTTGGCGTTCGGGCGATCGCATCGACTTGGGGATCGCGCAGGGTGACGCAGAAGGGCAAGTAGCGGGGGGTCAAACGTTGCAACGCCCCCAGCAGTTCCTCCGAGGCCGTCGCATCCACGAGATCGGTAATTACCACCACGAGAGCCCGTCGGGTTTGCTGTCGCATCATTCGAGTAAGAACGCCCATGTAGTCGGGTTCGAGGAATACGGGTTGGATCGGAGTCAGCCGTTCGATGAGTTGGTACAAGTGATGTTGTCCCCGTTCTGGCGGCAGCCAAACGCTTGCATCCCGATCGAAAACGCCTACCCCAACGCGATCGCCCCGATTCAATCCCGCTAATGCCAAGGATAGGGTCGCGTTCAACCCCCAATCGAACCGTTGCAGGCCTTTGACGCGGGCGGTCATCAGTCGCCCCCGATCGAGTAAAATCGTCAGCGTTTGCTCTTGTTCGGCTTCGAGGACGCGCACCTGAAGCGGATCGTGCCCAGAGGTGGCCGCGCGACGAGCGGTTGCTTTCCAATCGATCGATCGCGGATCGTCCCCGATGGTATATTCCCGCAGTTCGGCAAATTCGGTTCCCATGGAAAAGTTGCGCGATCGAGACAGGTTGCCCGCCGATTGCAGGGTCAGGCGAATGGAGAGCGATCGCAACCCGACCAAATCGGGATAGACGGCGACGGTTTGCGACTGCGGTACTCGCCACTGATGCCACGCTAATCCCCAGTCTCCGAGTTGCCGCATCCAAATATCCCCCCACTCGAATTCGCCTCGATGCCGGGGATAAACTGTATAGGTTAATTCCGAGTGGCTGTCGGCGGGAATCCGTTTTTGCAGTTGTTCCTCGGAAGCGTGAAAATCGCTCGGGTAGTCGTCGCGAATCAGAACGCGGGCGGCTTGGCGAGTAGATTTTTGAGTGAACTTTAAAAATAGCCGGACTGGGTTTTCGCGACCGATGGAAAGTTTCGAGAGGGGTTCGCGACTCACCTCCACGCGAGTGGAACGCACCCGCCATCCATCAATTGCCGTTAAGCCCAGCACCACCAGATCGAAACATCCGGTGACTGCTAGGCTGGTTGTTAAATCGAAAAATGTAGCAAAGAGGGCAGCGATCGCTACCCCCAAACTCAACAGAAAATAAACTCGTTGGGACGGAATCATCCAGAATTGGCTAGAGACAATGCCCCCACTGCCGACTTCAGTTGCAAGCACGCCACCCGATACTTGGGAAATCTCGATTCTTTGTGGCTGCCGCACGAACCCTGCATGTGGAGGGTTTTGGTTTCATCTTCTACAATATCGGCTTCCCAGACTAATGGATCGATTCCTGGCTTGTGGCAGTGCAATCGAACCGTTGCCGACTCGCTATCCTCGTGCAACATTTCGCATTCCACCTGATAGTTCAGCCAGTCCCAGCCATATTGCAATAGGAGTTGCCGCTCGAGGACTTGCGCCTTCCTCGGCAAAATGCCCCAACCGCGATACACTTTCTGGTAATGGTGAATCTTTCCAGATTTTTCGGCGATCGCCCTCATCGATTCTCCATCCAATCCACCGTAATACCGACCGTCGGGCAAACTTATCATCGTCGGGGCAAACCGATGTCCGCCAATATGGCTGGCTTGCCAAAACCGCACCTTCGACCATCCTAATTCCGAAGCGAGTTTTAAAGCCTGATGGTAAAAGGGCTTGCCGTAGTGGGCACAACATTTATCGTGGCTGCCGTGGGTGCAAATGAGAAAATCTTGCACTGCTGGATCTACAGGAAAGCTGGCAACGGTTACGAAATCTGGATTTATTAAATACCGTTCTACAATCGGTGCGACTTCGGCGATATCCATCACTCGGAATTCTCGCCGGGTATAACCCCCAGAGGGTTCGGGTCTTTTGTGAAACGCCAGCACTCTCGTATAATCTTTGGGTTGGCTGTCCTTGGTCGAGATCAGTAGGAAGCGAACCGAGCGCTTCATTCGTCGAACCTCTTCAACTAAAGCCCGTAAATTGGGCGGCACGAACTTAGAATCGAAGGCGCTAGGTGCCCAGGGTTGCTGACATTCAATAGCAATATAGATTTGATGGGAGGGAGCGCTACCGATAATATCTTCACCGGATTCGCGAGATAGATTAGCACAAAAAAATTGATTCATAACTGATTGAGTCCGAGCCGTTACTCCTACCGATGGGGCTGAACGCTCGAAGCTGTCATCTCAAGTACTTTTACTTATGTCTTCAGGTTAGCTTAAGTTTTTGCTTAATGCAATTAATTTTCAATTGTTTTGTAAAGATTTACTGACAAATGATGGATGATCGCAAACTGCGGGCAAGTTTACTCAGCATATCTGTAAAAACACTGAAAAATTATACACGACTAAGGGGACGTGCGGAAACGAGTCCGTAAATTTACCGATCTAAGAAACGTCCGTAGAGCCTGCAACAAGCTGACGGCTGAATGTTGACAAATTCACATTAAATATCCAGTCTAAGCATTCATATCGACTAAAAGAATTCCTTCGGTCACCAAACGAGTCAGTACGGGGATGGCATCGAGTTTCCAATCAAAACCGGGTAACCAATTCATCACATCAGCCCCGGTAAAATGGCTTTTTCCAAACACATTATTGACAAATGATTCGGGAACCCCTTTGAGGGTCACTTCTTTCGAGCCGACGGTGATTTTGTAGCCTGGAGAATTTTCTAATGCTTCGATAATGACTTGTCGATCGAGCAAGCGTTTAAATTGCGTTTCCAGACCTCGATCGAAAATATTAAATCCAGCTTGATAGGGCAGGCTATATTTAATTTTTGGCTCTTTAGTAACCGATAGATGTTGTTGGTATTCCGCACCGATATTGCGTTGCTTCAACCGATCGCTCAATTGGGCAGTTAATTGGTTAACTCGTTCTTCTAAAGAAATCGGGACGGCTGAGTCGAGTAACGGTAACGTTTGCCGCCACTGCTCGTCTTCTTTTAATTCGTCTGTCAACCATTCTAAAAGTGAAATTCCCGTCTGACCGTGAACGCCCAACGTGAGGTGTAGCGAAGGACGATCGAGGGCGAGAGCGTAATGCCAGTGACCTCGGGGAATATACAACACATCTCCCGGCTCGAGAACGATGTTTAGTTCGGGGGGGGTTTCGGGAGGTGAAAGTCGGGCTGATTTTTGATGCTTTAACGGGTATTTGAGAGTATCGCTAAATACGTTCCACTCTTTTGCACCATCGATTTGCAAAATAAAAACATCGTGGGTATCGTAATGGCAGCTAAATCCCTGTTTTCCCGGCCAGGAGGCATAGGTATTCACTTGTAAGGGATGACCGATTTCCCGTCGCAATTGGCGAATGAATTGGGCGAGTTCGGGGACTTTTCGATCGACGCGATCGATAATCAAAGTCGCGCCTTCGCGCACGTTCTCTAAAAATCGATCGCATTGGCTCCGGTCTAAAACTTTACCTTCCACAGCCAAGCGCATGGATAAGTCCAGTTCGTGAAAGTCGAGCAAGTCGTTGAGTTTTTCCCAAGAAAACAGATCCTCGAAGCGATGGCGGTTGGGATGGGAAATCCACAAACTTTTTTGCGTCCAAGTGGTTGTTAAAAATGTTTCGGGGTTGTAGGGATCTAGCAACCGTGCCAATGCCGGCATTGCCAACTCCTTCATCATCGTAGACGGCAAAATTGAGAGGGGCAATACCCTAAGACTTGGGATTGCCCCTCTTTCACGTTCGCTTAAAAAAACAGTGCGATTGTATCGCAAAAATGGGGATAAATAACCCAGACAGATTGAGAATTTTTACTCTCAAAGTATGGGGTTACTTTTTTCCCGCAGACACGATACTACCTTGCTACTCACGAATAACAATTGGCAGTCACCGTTTTAACTGTCTTAGTCGGAACCATCATCGCCATCAAAAGCACCAGACTCTTGAGCCGGAAGAGTTTCAACATTGGAACTCGTCGCGGGCGCTAAGTCTTTAACTTCAATTTCGATTTGAGAAGAACGTTGTTCGCAAATAGACATTATGCACTCCTGATGGTTAGTAGATTTACTGAGCATTGACCTTCATTTTTTGATAAGGCTAGTCAATAAATCGTGTATTTACTGACTATTTACCTTAGCATATTGAAAAGACATGTCAAGAAAATTGGCAACATTTTTTCAGGTTTTTCTCTGACATTCTTTCCCCAGCCCCCAGAGGGGATTGAACCCCTTAAAAATCGCTGGCCGTATCCGAGTTGTCGTCGAGGGCGATCGTCACCACCGTGATATTATCCCGTCCCCCTTCTTCTTTGGCTGCCTTCACCAGGGTCGTCACGGCTTCTTGAGAACTCGCGCCCGATTGCAGGTAATTGGAGATCGCCTCGTCGGTCAGCTCTTCGGTCAATCCATCGCTACACAGCAGCAGTCGATCGCCCGGTCGCACGTCTACGGATTCGACTTCGATCGCCCCTAAATCCGCTCTTCCCAAGCACTGAGACAGGACGTGCCGCCAGGGGTGAACTCGCGCGTCCTCTTCTGAAAGCGCCCCGGCTTTGACGGCCTGAGCGACCCAGGTATCGTCTTCGCTCACCTGTTCGAGTCGATCGCCTCGCAAGCGATAGATGCGAGAATCGCCTAGATTCCCGTACCAGCTCTTCTCGGTTGTCTTACCCGTCACCTCATCCTCCTGGGGGCGGAAAATCACCGCCACGGCCGTCGTCCCCATATCCGCGTTATCCGGATGGATCTGCTGGTCGTCGAGAATGGCTTGATTGGCCAGTAAAAATGCATTTTCGAGCAGAATGTGAGACGGTTCGGCCGAATCCCACTTTTCGCTGAGATACTTTTGAATGGCTTCTTTGGCAATCCGACTCGCCTCCTGTCCGGCCGCATGACCCCCCATCCCGTCGGCAACGATAAAGAATCGTCCCTGGGGATCGATGTGGTAAGCGTCCTGATTGACGGCGCGGACTAGTCCCGTATCCGTTAGACCTGCAAACTCAGCCTTCATAGCATCTAGCTTGGATTAAAACGTTCGATCGTATCGGTTGAGGCGCATCAGAAGTCGAATCAGAGCTACCCCAAAGATTGCTGCTACTATACCAAACAGCAGCGACAACCACCCCATTTGATTCACGAATAAGATGGTGGACGACAGAGTAAAGGTACTCACGAGCAGGGCGTAGGTCGTACCCACCTGCATCCCGATCGAGCGGCGCAGCAGGCGATCGGTTTCTGACGAGCGGACTCGAACCCGGATATCGCCGCGTTCGAGTTTGTCGAGGGTATCTTCGATCCGGCGGGGCAATCCCAAGGCGGTGGTACTCACCTGAGCGGCTTGGCGGCTCAACTCGCCGAGGATGCTATTTCCGTTCGCATCGTTCGCGTTGGACATAATATCTAATGCAAAGGGTTTGGCCACTTCCATGAAATTGAATTCGGGATCTAAACCTTTCCCGACCCCTTCGATGGTCGAAAACGCTCGCATTACGAAGGTAAAGGTTGCTGGAAAGCGAAAGGGTTGGTCGTAGGCGATATCGTAGAGATCGTCGCTAATCTCAGCCACGGACTTTTCCTCGAAGGGTTGTTCCATCACCCGATCGAGCACGTACTGAATCGCCCGTCGCACGGGGGCTAGATCTTTCGTCGGCGCGATCGCGCCCAATTCGATCAGTGCGGCAATGGTGCGATCGGCATCCTTCTGAGCGATCCCGAAAAACACGTCCATCAGTCCTTCCCGAACTTGGGCGGTAATTTCCCCCATCATGCCGAAATCGTAGAAAATTAGCGCGCCGTCTGGGGTGACTGCAAGATTTCCCGGATGGGGGTCGGCGTGGAAAAATCCGTAATTGAGCAGTTGTTGCAGGTAAGTGGTTGCGCCTAGTTGCGCCAGGGCTTTGCGATCGAGTCCGGCGGCTTCGAGGGCTTCGTAATTGCTAATTTTAATCCCCGGCACGTATTCGAGGGTCAGTACCCGAGATGAGGTGTAGCGCCAGTAAATCCGGGGCACTTTCACCCAACTCACATCGCGAAAATTGCGCCGAAACAAGTCTGCATTGCGACCTTCGTTGAGATAGTCAATTTCTAGATAGAGAATTCGGCAGCATTCTGCGTAAATGCCCATCCAGTCTCGACCTCGACCCCAATTCGGGTGATTTTGAAAGTATCTGGTAATCCCCTTGAGAATCGCCAAATCGATATCGAACAAGCGCCTCAAACCCCGGCGCTGTACTTTGACGACAATTTCTTCCCCCGATTCGAGTTTAGCTTTGTGAACTTGTCCCAAACTCGCCGCAGCCAGAGGCAGGGGGTCGAAGTGGCGGTAGAGCTGTTCGACCCTCTTACCAAAATCCTCCTCGATAATCGCGGCCGCTTCCTCGTAGCTAAAGGCAGGGACTCGGTCTTGCAGTTTGGTTAATTCTTCGACGTATTCTGTCGGAAATAAATCGGCGCGAGTTGAGAAGAGCTGACCCAACTTGATAAATGTCGGACCCAGATCGAGAAAGGTCTCTCGAATCCAGATCGCCTGTCGGCGCTGTCGGGCTTTCTTTTTTTCTTCAGAAAACCCTCCGATATAAGTCCAAGCGCGTTTGTCGCGCCACTGCTCCCAAAGAAATCGACCCACGAACGTCCAAATTTCGATACTCCGTCGCCCGCGAGAATAATTCTTGCGGTTCCAGCGATAGGACTTCGCCGTGGGGTAAGATGCTTGTTTTGAGGTTCCTGGACGAGGAACGCGGGAGCGCTCTACAATAGCAGAGCTGACTGCGTAGGGCTTTTGGGTGATGGGTTCATCCTGAAGTGCAGACACTCGAATTCCTAGGCTGAGGGTTAAACGGGGGCAAAAAAGTCAATGAGTCGGTTTACGGCGATCGAACCCGTTAAGCCGCGCGGCTGCGGTAGCGTTGCAACTCGGTTCTTAATTGAGCGATTTCCGCTCGCAAATCGTCGATGGTCGCTTGTAAATCGAGATCGGGCGAACTAGAGAAATCGACGGAAATGGTACTGCGGCCCTGCATCGCGGTTTCTTCGGTTTGCTTGGCTCGCACCATCACCTCTTCGGCAAATTGCCGCAGTTGTTCTCGTTGTTCGGCATCGAATTTTCCAACTTCGCTCAAGCCATTGGTCAGAACTTTCTCGAAGGATTCACCGATACTTTCTGCTAGAACTCTGCCGACAAAAAAGGCACGGACTAGAGAGTTACTCATGGCGTTGATAAATATTACGCTTCCGTTACAAATTATAACTTGCTAGTTTCCCTCTAGATCTCTGGGTTTGAGAACCCGCATTCGGATTTCGGTCAAATTCGGGGGTAAAATCCCAACGCCCGAAAACCATCGCCCTAGATGTGACCGAAATTCTCTCGAGAAGGTTGAGTGGATTTCTCGACGGGGAGCCGATCGAATTTGGGTTCTTCAAAGTCCACGGGTGTGGAAGAATCGAAATTGCCCACTTGAGTTTTGGCAGGCATTTCCCAAGCGGGACTGGGCACTTCGATCGCCCTTGGGGGTAGTTCGACTTCCCTAGGGGCAGACTCCAACTCGTAGATAAAGGGCTTTTCGGGAACGTCGGGTTCGGGTTCTTCCCAGTCCGATTCCGGCTCGTCGGGCAAGTCGGTGTCGTAACGGTCGTAAGTCGGTTCGTCGTAGTAGGAAGCGGGTTCTGAAGTATTGGAAAATTCAGGATACTCTCGAGGAGAGTCCGAGGAGTAGTCTGAGGGCGCATCCCAGGAATAACGTTCGGTTTCTGAGGGGGTGGCTTCCTCTCCGACAAATTCTCGCTCGCTTTCGGCGGCCTTCAGGCGAACGTTGGGTCGAAAACCGCGTCCGGGTAAGGATTCTCCCAACTCGGGGCGATCGCTTTCAGAAGGCTTGGTTGCGTTCGCCTGGAGCGAAAAGACGTAACTGGCTCCACCAATCCCAGAAATCAGCGAGGTGGTGGCAAACAGAGCGGGTATCCAGGGTCGCAAACCCGGTCGCCAGGTTGCTTGGATTTCAATTTCCTCGGCGTGCGAGTCCGTGGCTGCGGCCGCTACGGGCTGTTGCTCTTCGATGGCAGCAGCGGGTTTGCGTTCCACCACTCGATTTTGCGCCGAATTGCCCTCGGAAGTACTCGAGAAGCCCATTTCCCGCGCGGCTTTCGATTCTCGCGGCAACAGCTTCAACCAAGCTTCGACCGTCGGGACTCGTTTCTCCACATCGAGTTCGAGACCCTGCAAAATCGCGCGTTCGACATCCAGACCGATCTCGCCGCGCAACTGTCTGGGTTTGGGCAGGGGAATGCGATCGCGCAGGGGAGCGGTGACGGGGGGCTGTCCGGTTACTAAATGGTACAGGGTCGCCGCGAGGGCGTAAACGTCGGTTGCCGGAGTCCGTTTGCCTTGCGGAGCGTACTGTTCGAGAGGGGCGTATCCGGCCGAGAGCAGTCCGGCATGGGTTTGGGCGGCTCCGACGGTAAAGCCTTGGGCGATGCCGAAATCGATCGGAACGACGCGATGGCTGCCCGAGCGGCGAATAATATTATCGGGTTTGATATCCAGGTGGAGGACGTTACTGCGGTGGAGGACGTTTAACGCCGCGCCGACTTGCCGGATGTAGTAGAGCGCTAGAGGAGAGGGTAACGGCTGCCCCGTTCTCATCACTTGGGCTAGGGTCGGACCGGGAATGTAGTCCATCACCGCGAACACCTGACCATTTTCGCAGAAGAGGTCGAGAACCCGTGCTAGGTTGGAATGCTGACAGGGGGCGATCCGCCGAACGTATTGAATGAAGCGTTGTTGAAATCGATCGAATTCGGCGTAGTGGCGCAAGCTTTCGCTGAGGGTCTTGATGACCACGGGCTGGTCCAAGTTGGTATGGACAGCCCGGTAGGTGGTACCGAAGTACCCCTGACCGAGGGTTGCGGCGATCGCATATTTACCATTCTGAAGAACAGTTCCAGCCGTTAGGTTCATGACTCTAGTCAAACGAATTTGTCTATATCCTAATCCCCGATCGCCACTTTTTGCGTTGAGACGATCGCATTCTGGTAAATTTCCGAGATTTTACGGAGTTTAGAAGGCGGTTCGATCGGGGTTGGCGCTTTAATTTCGTAGATTCCGAGTCAGTATTTCAAACTGAGTTTTCGGATTTTAGATCGAGTGCGGACGATGGGTTTAAATCCAGAGCGAGCTGCCCGATCTTTGCTCCTATTCTCTTCTCTAGCTTTCTTGGCTCCTCCCATGTGCTAGCGAACGATCGGGGTCGAACCGAACTCGATTTTATCGGTCGCTATCTCGATCGTATTACTTTATATTATGGCTGTCGCTCGCTAGATTAGAATATCCCATCGAGTGCCAGTGCTAAAAAATTAGCTTTGGGCAAAACCCGATCGCTTGCTGCTATTGCTGAGTGCGACACCAACACTGAGATTCAACATAGATATTAAAGTCGAACTCCAGTCAGAATGGCTTCCCAATCCGGATGCTGGCGCTTGGGTTGAAGGTTTGCCATCTTCAAGTTGAATGGGGGGGATTCAGATACGATATATATACTAACTTCCGCCATCGGTTCGATAAATTGTCGATGACTCAGTCGGGCAAAAAATAATGATTACAGCGCAATCGCCCGTTTAACTTTTCATTCACTTCACTTTGGGGAAAATTTGATGACGAACACCACCCGAGCGATCGAAACCCTAGCAGCTGAAATTGGCGATCGCATTTATATGGATATTGCCAAATGGCACTTGTATCTCGAAAGTGCCAAACTACACCAAACTCTCGCCCAAGAGTTGTACGGACTGCTTGAGACGAATTCTGCGACTCAAGACCGAGTGACGGGCGCGTTACAAGGTATTTCTATCTCCCTGGGTGAGGGAAAGCGGGAAGTTCCTCTATCCGATCTGATTCCCGATCGATGCCAAAGCCAGTTGATGGAGATCTTAGAAGAATTTCAGCGCCAGATGTAATGTCGATGCGATCTCGAACGGCTCGTTGCCCCCGATCTGTTTGTCGGGATGGGGTCAGACGAGCGAGTCTCGCGGGGTAGAGCGCGCGCGCCGCAACCGCAATTCCCACGAGAATTTGGGATTGAAGGTTTGGGATCGAGGTATCCACATCCGATCTAGACCGCTTGCCAACATTCCGTTTCCTTTCCTCCGCGCTCGATCTACCGGGAAATGTCCGATCGCGTATACTGTCACCGTCGTTCCTCGATTTTCTCAATCTGTGATGGTATCTCGAAAACTTTCATCCATCGCGACTCTGGCAATTGCGGGGTTCTGGGTGCTGAGTGCGATGGGTTTGGCGGCAGACAACTCCGAGAGCGGACGCTCGAGCCAGTTCAACTCGCCAACGAGCGATGCTCTCGATCCGAATTCCTCTCTGGTGCCTTCTCCTATGTTCGATTCGATCGCAACTTACCAGACAACGTTAGTCACCAGCGGCGATCCGGCAGATATTTATTACCCCGACCCGACCGACTTGGAGCCAGGACAGCACGCTTTTCCCATCGCCCTACTGCTTCAGGGGGCGAATGTCGATAAGGCTTACTATTCTCAATACGCCACGATCGTCGCTCGGTACGGCTTCATCGTCGTCGTTCCCAACCATCGCACGTCGATTCGGGGACGGGCCGAACTGTTCGCCCAAGTGGAGCAAGTGACTGAAGCCCTCGCTCACGTGCAGATCGCAGGCGATCGCGCTCCGTTTGCCGATATTCTCGACCCCCAGAAGCTGGTCTTGCTCGGTCACTCCCACGGTGGGATGATGGGACTCGATGCCATTCGCGGGGCTTGCGACGTGCCGTTCTGCGTTGGAGATTACAGCATTCCCGACGAACTGGTAGCCGCTGCGTTCTTCGGGACGTTTTTGTGGGAGGACGGCGAATATTTGCCCATCGATAATGCCGACGTGCCGATCGCTTTAATTGCGGGCAGTCGAGATAGTTTGATTACCCCGCACGAAACCCTGGGAACTTACAAGCAAATCGATAATCCTCCCAAGGTTTTTGTTTTGGTTCGAGGAGCCAATCATTACGGAATTACTAATTTGGATAATCCACCGGGTTCGCCGCAAGAGCCAAATCTACCGACGATCGACCAACAGGATGCCGTAGAGACGATCGCCCGTTGGAGTGCATTGTTTTTACGCGCCCACGCCCTCGACGATCGGGTTGCATCGGATTATATTTACGATTCCAAAATACACCAACATACCAACGTTAAGGTCATCAGTCAACCTTAAAAAGTATCGAATTGACTGTCGGCAAAAAAACGGTAGGATAGGTGAGAAAAAGTCGAGTTTAGACGGTAGACTATCGTATAGCACGAGGTCGGAAACTTTATCTTTCGCGATCGATTGCTATCGTCATCGAATTCAATAAATCCCGATCGAATGACCTCTCAAACCACTCAAAACCAGAACTCAATTGGTTTATTTACCGCAATTTGTCTGGTGATTGCGAACATGGTTGGAACTGGCGTTTTTACCAGTTTGGGCTTTCAGGCAATCGATATTAAATCGGGCTTTGTTTTACTGATGTTATGGATCGTCGGCGGTGTTTTTGCCCTGTGCGGAGCACTTTCCTACGGCGAACTGGGGGCGGCAATGCCGCGATCGGGTGGAGAGTATCACTATCTCTCCAAAATTTACCATCCGGCGATCGGTTTCTTATCCGGGTGGGTGTCGGTAACGGTGGGTTTTGCCGCCCCGATCGCGCTGGCAGCGATGGCACTGGGAACCTATACGACCAGCGTTTTTCCCGGCTTATCTCCATTGGCGATCGCCGTGGTGGTGGTTATTGCCGTTTCGGGCATTCACGCGCGAGATCTAAAATTCGGGAGTTACTTTCAAGATATCTCCACCGTGGGCAAAGTCTTACTGATTGTTATTTTAATTGTTTGTGGCTTTATTTTCGCTCAACCTCAAGATATTAGCTTTTTCCCCACGGCTACCGCACCGAGCGCCATTTTAAGTTCGCCCTTTGCCATTTCTTTAGTGTACGTTACCTATTCTTATTCCGGTTGGAATGCTGCCATTTACCTCGCGAGCGAAGTGCGAGAACCCGAAAAAAACGTACCGCGCGCTCTGTTTGTCGGCACGGCAGTGGTGATGGTTTTATACGTTTTGATTAACTTTATTTTTTTGTATTCCACGCCCATCGATCGTTTGGCTGGGGAACTCGAAGTGGGTTATATTGCTGCCGAATCTATTTTCGGCACGTCTGGGGCAAAAATTATGGGACTGCTGATTTCTTTTGGGCTAATCTCTTCAATTAGCTCGATGGTTTTAGCCGGACCGAGAGTAACCCAAGTCATTGGCGAAGATTTTCCCGTGTTCCAAATTTTAGCCAAGAAAAATCGGAATGGCGTTCCTTACTATGCAATTTTATTCCAACTATCGATCGTTTTAATTTTGTTAATCACCTCGACGTTTGAGGCCGTATTAACTTATCTCAGTTTTACACTAACGCTCTCCTCGTTTCTCACAGTTTTGGGTGTATTTGTCTACCGCATTCGGCATCCCGAAGTCGATCGACCCTATCAAACCTGGGGGTATCCGATCGTCCCGATTATCTTCCTGGGAATTAGCCTGTGGATACTCATTTTTATTTTTAAAGATAAAACCCTTGAATCCCTAGCTGGTTTGGGAACGATCGCTCTCGGGTTGCCGATTTACTTTATGGCTCTCAAAAATAAAATGATTTCTTCGGATACTTGAGAGTTAATTTCGATCGCAAATCTCCGACTCTTGTCACGAACATGAAAAAGTTTTTATTAATGCTACTCGCCACCGTTCTCCTACCAGTGGGGATTCAGTCCTGTGCGAGCGACGTTCGAGAAAATGAGGAGGCGGCTGTCACATCTGCCGAATCTCAAGCAGCCCAATCTCGAGAAACAGGGGTAACCGACACCGAAAACTCGCCCGATTCCGAAGAATCTTCTGCCTCGGAAGCCTCCCAAAGCCAGACCGCTAATAATTTCGATCCCGAAAGAGCCGCCCTGCTGACCGACTCGGCTCAACTTCTCGCCGGAGTGGAAGTGGATGCGAACAGCCCGATTGCCACCCTCGAAGCCAGTCCGGCTTGGCAAGAACACGCCAGTTTTCTCAACGGGGCTTGGTCTACTTTAGAAGACCAACAAATTTCTCGAGCCAGAGCATGGGCAGCCGAAGAACTGCAATCGATTAACCAAACGAATCCTCAGATTTTCTATCCGTTTAGCGGTCCGGATATCTTATACGGCTATACCTTTTTCCCCGAAGCGATAGACTACGTGTTGGTGGGTTTAGAACCCGTGGGGAACATTCCAGAAATTACATCGGATTCGGATGTTGAAGGGCGCTTGCAAGAAATCAAGCAATCTCTGTCTGCCATCTTACAATTTAGCTTTTTCCGCACTAAAGATATGGCAGTCGATTTAGACGAAAAGGGGGTTTTACCGATTCTTTTTGTCTTTCTCGCCCGTACGAATAACGAGATTTTGGACGCGCAGTACGTGGGCTTAGATGAAAATGCCCAAATTCAAGTACTCTCAGACGAAGAACGTCTTGATTCGGGTCTGGTTCCGGGGGTGAAAATTTCTTTCGTTCCCGAAGGCGAATCCCAAGCCAAAACTCTGTATTATTTCTCCACGGATTTATCGAATTCGGGTTTGGAGCAAACCCCTGAATTTATCACCTTCGTCGAAAAACTCAACACCCCAACAACCTATCTCAAAGCAGCATCGTATCTGATGCATAACGAGAGTTTTTCTACCGTCCGCGATTTGATTTTGACCCAGAGCAGCCACGTGTTGCAGGACGATTCGGGAATGCCCGTGCGATACTTCGATCCCGAACAATGGGACCGACAGTTTTATGGGGAATACGAAAGTCCTATTAATCTTTTTAAAGAACGCTATCAAGCCGACTTGCGGGAAATTTATCAAAGTGGAGAAAATATCAAAGGTTTAGATTTTGGGATTGGCTATAAGTATTACAACGACTCCAATTTAATGCTGGCAACTTCCAAAGAAAAAGTCGCGAATTAACGAAGTTGGGTCTCTCGTGCGGGTTGCCGATGCTGCTAGACCGATCGCGGTGCTAGGATGAAGCCAAACCCCCCATCCTGCCGACGATCGCCGCTGGCGGTATTCTCCAAAAGCTATGCACCCCAACGTCTCTGTCATCGTACCCGTTTATAACGGTCAGTCCGATTTGCCCGACTTGCTCGATTGTCTGCGATCGCAAACCTATCCGAGCGATCGGGTCGAATATTTAATCGTCGATAATCATAGTGGCGATCGGACGATGGAGATTTTGCAGGCGGCAGCCAACGATCGCACTATTAATTTACGTCCCCTGAGCGAAGCCCAAATCCAAAGCTCCTACGCCGCTCGCAACGTGGGAATTCGAGCGGCAACCGCAGATTTGCTTGCGTTCGCCGATGCCGACTGTCGCCCCCAACCCCACTGGCTCGAAGCTTTAGTTGCTCCCTTTTCCGCTCCTGAAATCGGTTTGGTGGTGGGGGAAATTCAAGCCCTCCCGGCGCGTACCCTCCTCGAACGACACGCCGAACGGCAAGATACCCTCTCTCAAAAACATACCCTCAACCATCATTTTTGCCCCTACGGTCAAACAGCAAACCTCGCCGTGCGAAAACAAGCCTTGCAAGAAGTGGGTTTATTTCGACCGTACTTAACCACCGGGGGGGATGCAGATTTGTGCTGGCGCATTCTCAAGCAAACAAACTGGCAACTCAAATTTGCCGAAAATGCCGTGGTGCGACATCGCCATCGGGCAACCCTGAAACAATTGCAAAGTCAGTGGCGGCGCTACGGGGAATCGAATCGCTACCTGCACCAGCTTCACGGTGTCGATTTGATGCCCGAAAAGACTTCTGGAGAATATGCATACCGACTGGCGCAGTGGTTCGTTAAGGAACTGCCAAAAAACGCCCTCAAAGCAATTTCCGGTCGGGGAAGTGGGGCGGATATTCTCGGAGGTCCCATTGGTATCCTGACCGCGCGGGCGCGCGAACGCGGTCAACGAGAGGCGCACTTGCCCGAGAAAGCAAGACAAATCGAGTGGTTGGAAAAGAGCGATCGCCTACAATAATAAGCACCTGTAAGACACCACAAGAATCATTCGACATCATTGGCTGGCTATGACTCTCGCCCAACCTCCAAAATCCTCAATTCCGCTGCTAGAAAATGGCGATCGCCTAACCCGTACTGAGTTCGAGCGGCGTTACCAGGCGATGCCCCATTGCAAAAAAGCTGAATTGATTGAAGGACAGGTCTACATGGCATCTCCCGTTCGCGCCCGAAAACACGGTCAACCTCACGCCGCAATCGTAGGTTGGCTGGGAACGTATTGGCAAGCCACTCCCGGTCTGGAACTGATGGATAACCCGACAGTACGCTTGGATGCGGATAACGAACCGCAACCGGATGCCTGCTTGCGGATCGAGGAAGGTGCGGGCGGGCGATCGCGTATTAGTGAAAATGACTACATCGAAGGTGCGCCAGAACTGATTGTCGAAGTGGCTGCAAGTAGCGCATCCTACGATTTATACGAGAAAAAGCGGGTGTACCGTCGTAACGGAGTCCGGGAATACCTGGTGTGGCGAGTGCTCGATGGTGCTTTCGACTGGTTTGTTCTCGAAGAGGGAGTATACGTCGAGTTACCCGTGGATGGGGATGGAATACTTCGCTCTCGGGTGTTTCCGGGATTGTGGTTGGCGGTTAACGATTTGTTAGCGGGGAATTGGACCGAGGTGGTCACGCAGTTGAGTCTGGGATTGCAATCTCGAGAACATCAAGCTTTTCAAGAATCGCTAGACGCAAAGTTATCCGATCGATCTTAATTAGGGCTTGCTGAATCGGATGTTTTCGAGATCGCCTTGCTTGCAACCCAAAACTCCTTTGCTTTTCCTTGATTTTTTTCGATCGCGAAACGTGAAATCATATTAACGCCGAGAACTGCCTGGAGGTGGATTCGATCCGGTATCGTTGGAATTATCCGGTCGGCTGGCGATCGTTTCCACGTTTACCATCTCGATCTCGCCGGTGAAGAACGAGCAACGTCCGGTATCCATCAAAGCATTTCCGGGGAGGGGAGTCAGGGCGTGAATCCCACAAAGAGCGGTCGTACTTAAAGCGGTCAGATGCAAGCGCAATGAAATAGTTGTCATCATGAGTTTTGTTTTCTCGATGGCGAGGGGTAACTGGCTGTATAGGTTTATTGTGTCGGTAGGGATAGGTAAAGAAGGGGAGCAACCGTCGAACTTGCTCGATTGTCTACCCGATCGTCCAATCGCTCGATTGAGGGAATCCGTTCTCAAAACCCTCGAAAATCGAGGCTGGCGACCGCTCGCGTTTGAGAGGGGAATCGACGATCGATCGGGTGCAATTGCTTGAATGGCACACCAAGATACGCCAAAAAACAGTAACCGAGCGTTTTGCTGCTCTCCATTTTGGCTGGTGGTACTTTTTTGGGTAACTTCGGTCATTTGGGCGGTGTGGGGTTGCCACTCAAAGCGATCGGCTAAGATGAATTCTGGGCCGAATCCGTTCCTTTGCTTTCTTATTTCCCATTTCCCATGCCATTTCCCATAAAACGCATCCTCAAACAAGTCGTGACGTTTCTCTCGACTTACTACGCCTACATGCTCGAATATCGGGCGGAATTATTTTTCTGGGTACTCTCGGGTTCCCTACCGTTCATTTTGATGGGAATTTGGGTGAAAGCTTCGACTCAAGGAGAATTCGGACTTTCCCCTCTCGAATTTTCTCGTTACTTTCTTGCCGCTTTTATCGTCCGGCAATTCAACGTAGTTTGGGTCATTTGGGATTTCGAGAAAGAGGTGATTGAAGGGAAATTATCACCAAAATTGCTACAACCGATCGATCCGGTCGTTCACCATCTTGCCGGCCACGTCTCCGAACGGATCGCGCGGATGCCGTTTATTTTCGGGCTGGTACTGTTCTTTTTCGTTCTCTATCCAGAGTCATTTTGGATACCGACTTTGGGGAATACACTCCGCTTCGTGGCGATTGTACCCCTGGTGTTTGCCTTTCGCTTTTTGGTGCAATATACTTTCGCCCTGTTTTCATTTTGGATCGAGCGGGCAACGGCGATCGAGCAACTTTGGATGTTACTTTATCTGTTTCTCTCGGGTCTGGTCGCACCGCTCGAGATGTTTCCCGATGCCGTCCGTCAAGTGGTGATGTGGACTCCATTTCCCTACTTCGTTTACTTTCCAGCCTCTTTACTCGTCGGCTTACCTGTCAGTTTCGGGCGAGGACTTCTGGTAATTTTGGTGTGGATGGTAGCCTTTTGGATTTGGAATCGTTGGTTGTGGCGGCAAGGCTTGAAGCAGTATTCGGGAATGGGAGCGTAGTTGGAGGGTAAGCCCATGCGCTATTAATCGATATCAATATTTAGCCCTCTTTAAAGCTAAAACTCTTGAAACGTTAGCTTTGAAGAGGGTTTAAAGCTGACTGCCAATTGTTGAGGGCTGAATGCCGATCGATCGATACATTGAAGAGAAACTCGATCGCTAAAAAAATAACCCCTTAAACTTGTAATAGCAACACTCGGAGCGATACTAACTAAGTGATTTCCTCTGTAGACGCGATTCTAAATAGAGTTGCTCTAAAACTTAAATGGATGATTTAAAGATTTTAGATGCCTTGCTCTCAGCGTTTCCTAAAAGTGAGGAAATATTAGCGTTCGGGTGAGTGCTGCTACTACTTTTAGACGAGACAGATATAAATCTAACAGTTAACTAAACCTCCTGTGATTACCATTACAAGTACAGATATGAATCTAACAGTTAACTAAACCTCCTGTGATTACTATTACAAGTAATGAGCTGGTATTGACTGTTTTATCTGTCAGGGAAGCTCTTCAGTGGCTTCAATTACTAATGTAATCACTTGGGAAAATTAAAGCAAGTAGTAGAAAAGAAAGTTTACTCTAAAACAAGTTATGCTTTTAAGTTTGTAAACTTAGATAAACCGAAAAGGAAGCCGTTGGCGATCGCCTCACAGTTGGTAGACGATCGTTTCCCAACCCTCAAAGACCTGTATGACATGGGGATAGCCTTGAAGAACCAAGAGAGAATCGTCCGGGGGTTCGTCTAGGGGACGAGTAACGATCGCCCAAGCATAATATCCTCGATCGAGAACTGCTCGGAGCGGTTCTTGGGGAAAGTCCCGATCGACAGAAGGCATTTGCGGCTTGCGATGGGTTCGGTGGAGCGATCGTTCTCGTTTATCGAAGGGAAAATAATCGAAATCGAGGTCGTCCAAACTTTTCCCCGACAAGACAGCGGCCCGCCAGCGCAGAGCGAGCAAGCGATACTGGTCGCTCGTCCATCCCAACATCAATCCAGGGCGATCGAGATCGACATTTTCCAAGCCAAAATCCTGCATCTGGGTATAGACGGGCAATCCTTCAAAATTAGCCATCAGTTCGCCGTGCAGTCCGATTGCCGGTTCGATCGCGCCGATGGTGAGTAACCCCCACAGCAAGGCGATCGCCCGCACGATCGCCCGTTCTCCTCCCCGGTATCGCAGCAATCGCAGCACCTCCGTCAGTCCGAGTCCGGCCAGCATCCAGATCGTCGGGACGACCACAAATAGATGCCGGGGTGAGTTGGTGGTGGAGACGGTAAGAATGCCGATTGCGGCGACGACCGACCAAGTGACAACCCGCACCTCTAACTGCTTCGAGTAGCTTGTCGCGCCGACGATCGCCAGAATCAGAGCAAACACCCCGACAATGGCGTGACTCGAATAATCCATCAGCCAAGCTTTGGGGTAAAAGAGGAGGTTTTCGAGGGACCAAAAGGGGGCGTAACTGGGGTGACCGCTAAAAAACAGCCACATCGTCGGTCGATGGGTGACGAATACCCAAACCCCGATAACGATCGCATAAATCCCCAAAACGATCGCGATGTCCCGTCGAATAGGGCGATCGAATTGAAGCTTCTGTCGGCGAACGAGCGTCCCCGGAAAATTCGCCCCGAAAAAAGCAGCAACCAATCCGCAGCCGAAAAACAAACCGAAAGAATATTTAGTTAAGAAAATTGTCGTGGCGACGATCGCGCTCGCGGCCACCCAAGCCGAACGCCGCTTTCCAACTCGATCGATCCGATAGGCGATTGCTACGAGGAGAACCCCCAACATCGCCCCAGTCATTTCCAACATGCAGAGGGTCGAACTGAGGATGAAGTTGAGGTTAAAAATGGCCAGGGTGGCACTCAAGGTCGCCCCCGAAACACAAAGCCAGGGATCTACCGATCGCGATCGCGAAATTTGCCACACTAACCCGGCCATTCCCAGAACGGTAACGGCGGCGATAACCACCGACGGCATTCGGCTAGCGGCAATCCCAGGCCCGGCGAGGAGGTACGAAATCGCTACGAAAATCGAGTGGACGGGGGGATAAAAAGATTGGTTGACGATCGCCCGGTACAAGTCGGATGGGTTCAGATGTACCAGCGCCCAATACACCTGCCATCCATCGACGGCATGGTTGGCTTCGTCGTTGTCGAACGGAATAGTTGTGGTGGCGACGGTGTAAAGAAGAAAGACGAGCAGTACGAATCCAGCCGTGGCGATCGCCATGCTGGTGAATTTAACGGTGTTTCGGGTCAAGCGGTTTGAGAATCGATCGGCCATGGGGCTATTCGCGAGGGGGGCCATGTTTGCACGGAGAGTGGGTCACGATCTAGGTCATGACATCGGCACGGTTTGCAACTTAATTATTTCAGTTCGATCGATTCATCGATATAAGATTTATTTTCTGCGATCGGCTTTCAGATCGAAAGTCCGAACATCGAGTCTGCCGCTTGTGTCTTGGGGAACGGGGAATGGTGTGAGATGTGGAGTGTTGGTCTGCGATCGCCTAACGGTCTAGATGTAAGTTTCGGTCAATGGGCTACGCGCAGGCTGACCTGACGGCTGAGTGCTGATGGCCCAATACTTAACAAACGGCGCTTACCAAACGGCACATCACCCGAACGTATCCCCGATGGTGTTAGATTCACCAATTCAAGCCAAAGTCATGACTAAATGAGGACAAAAAACCAGACTCGATGTGAAAGTTTTTACCCGTCATATTGAGGATAAAAAGAATTTCGATCGAGAAAGACCGATCCTGGTATAATTTTTTTAGTATCTCCTATATTTTTGGGATTTTCTAAGTCGTTTACTTGGAAAAAATCCGAATGTTAGACCTTGAAGCGATCGACTCAACCCGCCAAAAAATTTGCTCGAAACGACACCAAAGCTAGAGTAAAAAGAAGCCATTCGGTCCGAAGTCACGACCGTGCTTCAGAAATAATATTCGCTTGACTTCTTGGAGTCAAAGAACGTTTGGGGCAAATGAGCGATCGGATATCGGAAAGACCGCAGGCGATCGCCCTCTCTAGATTCGAGAATATTATTCCACCTCTTCCTCCTCAGTCTAGAACCTTCAAAACCCAAATTCGATCGTCATTCTCTTTGGGTTGAGAATTGATGACAAATTAAAGTATCGAAAGTTGCAATTTTCCCAGAAAAATAGGGAATTCATTGAGTCTTTCCCCAAGTTTCCGGTAGAATCGAAGCCAAATTCAATGTAAACAAAGATTACTTCCGGAGGGCAGACTCATTAAACTCTCTCTCAATCGAATCCAAAACTCGACTCCCCCTGAAGCCGAAACATCCGTGCTTCAGATTTGGGGGGGTTCGTCCTTGAGCGGACATGTCAGAATCAGTGGGGCGAAGAATGCAGCTTTGGTGGTGATGGCAGGGGCTTTACTCTGTCCTCAAGACTGTCGCCTGCGCAACGTCCCCGATCTGGTTGACGTGAAGCGCATGACCGAAATTTTGGCCGCTTTGGGCGTGAAACTCGAACGCCAAGGGGATATTTTAGACCTCAATGCCGAGCATATCGGTCATTCCCAAGCGCCGTACGAATTGGTCAGCCAGTTACGAGCGAGCTTTTTTGCGATCGGACCTCTTTTGGCACGACTCGGTACGACTCAAGTGCCCTTGCCGGGGGGATGCGCCATCGGGGCGCGACCCGTCGAGCTGCACGTTCGCGGCTTACAAGCCATGGGTGCAGAAGTGCGTATTGAAGGCGGTGTCGTCCTCGCAGAGGTTCCCGGCCCGAGTTCTCGGCTGAAGGGGGCAAAAATCTATCTCGACTATCCCAGCGTCGGGGCGACGGAAACCCTGATGATGGCTGCCACCCTTGCCGACGGGGAAACGCGCATCGAGAACGCCGCTCAAGAACCGGAAGTGGTCGATTTAGCCAACTTCTGCCGCTCGATGGGCGCTCGCATCGAGGGGGCGGGAACCAATACGATCGTCATTTCCGGCGTTCCCAGCTTGCACGGGACGGATTACTCGATCGTTCCCGATCGCATCGAAGCCGGAACGTTTCTCGCCGCAGGTGCCATCACCCACTCGGAATTAACGATGTCGCCGGTGATTCCCGATCATTTGAGCGCGGCGATCGCCAAATTGCAGGAAATCGGCTCGCAAGTCATCGTCGAAGCCCCCGATTGCCTGCGCATCGTGCCGGGATACAACCGGGCCGCCGATATCGAAACCCTGCCCTATCCGGGATTTCCGACCGACATGCAAGCCCAGTTCATGGCGTTGCTTACCGTCAGCGAAGGCAGCAGCACGATCGAAGAAACGGTGTTTGAAAACCGCCTGCGCCACGTTGCCGAATTGCAGCGAATGGGAGCCGATATCCGGGTTAAGGGCAATATCGCCATCGTTCGGGGCGTGCCGAAGCTCTCGGGCGCGCCGGTGCTGGCAACGGATTTACGAGCCTCGGCGGCGTTAGTCTTGGCGGGATTGGCCGCCGATGGTAAGACCACCATCCAAGACTTAAAACACCTTGATCGCGGCTACGAAAATCTGACGGAAAAAATGCAGCAACTCGGGGCTAAACTGAAGCGAGTTTCTCAAGATGCGGATGCGACCAAAGAAACCACTCCCGAAACATCCGCTTTAAAATAGGGAACGAGACGACGAAAGCTCGAGGCTAAAATGTCCGAGGTAGGACTTAGGGGCGGCGCGATCGAACTTCTCGACTTTGAGAAGCGCGATCGCCCAATACCGAATTAGAATCTATCGCGATCGTCTGTCGGTCTGAAAATCCCAGGGTTGCCAATCCCAGTGCCACCCCCATTTCTAGCCCCGCAACGAGCAATTTATTCAAATTCGATCTCGATTGGCTTTTCATGTCCAGTCCAACTCCAGATCGGTAGCAGCTCGCGTTTTCGTCATCCATCGGTTCTCGACTTATCACAACCCCATGTCTTTTTCCAAAACCACCCTCACGGGTCTACAATCCGATCGCTTCCGTCACCCCCTCGATTTACAAGCCACTCAAGCCCTCAAGCAAATTCCCGGCATGGACTTGATGGTTCGCAACCTCCTCGGGGCCTTGGGAGAAAAGTTTTTTTACCTGGAAAATATTGCCTCTAGCGTGCGGGTGAGCGAAAATCAGCTTCCGGATTTGCACGAGCTATTGCTCGATGCGGCGCGGATTCTCGATCTCGAACCGCCTCAACTCTACGTGCGCCAAAACCCGATTCCCAACGCCTACACTTTCGCCATGCGCGGCCGCCAACCCTTCGTCGTCATGCATACCTCGCTCATCGACATGCTGACCCCCGAAGAAGTTCAGGCCGTTATCGCCCATGAATTGGGGCATCTCAAGTGCGAACACGGCGTATATTTGACCCTGGCGAATCTAATTACCCTGGCAGCCGGGTTGATTCCTAACTGGGGAACCGTCATCGCCCAAAACCTGCAATCGCAAATGCTCGAATGGGTGCGCTGTGCCGAGTTTAGCTGCGATCGGGCCGCACTGCTGGCAACCCAAGACCCCCGCGTGGTGATGTCGGTGCTGATGAAACTCGCCGGAGGTTCTCCTAAACTCGCGCCCCAGCTCAACCTAGATGCATTCCTCGCTCAAGCGCGCGCCTACGATGACATTAGCGACGATCGCCTCGGCGACATGCTCAAACAAGCGCAAACCGAACAACTGACGCACCCCGTCCCCGTTCTGCGCGCGCGGGAAATCGATCGCTGGGCGAGTTCGCCGGATTACCAATCGTTGTTAAAATGCGGCGCGTCGGGTTATAATGGTGAGGTTACATCCAAGGGCGGATGGCGAAATTGGTAGACGCACCACACTCAAAATGTGGCGGCTTCGGTCGTGAGAGTTCGAGTCTCTCTCTGCCCACTGTAAAATAGAAAAAAAGACCCAAAAGACCAATGCGACTAAAGCGATGGGAGTCTCCCCGCCGCCAAGGGAGAAACGCTAAAGGTAAAGGCGGTGCTGCCCGAGCCAGACAGCTCAAAAAGCAGCAGCAGCAGTTACGTAAAAAGCTCAAACATCAGCTAAAACAAGATAATCTAAACATTGAGAAGAGGAGCCAAACTCCTCTTCTTTTTTTATGCGTATTTGGGAATCAGCCGTCGAGAAAATCTGCGGGTTAAAATTGGACGGCACCCACCGTGTCGTACCAAATACTGGTAGCAACGTTCAAGATTTCCGGCCATCGATCGTTGGCAGAGGCAATATTACCCGGAACATCAGCCAGCCATTCTTGTTGGACTTCCAGACTGTAATTTAAATACAGCTTGCCATCGACAATTTTCCACGCTTCAGGAACGGTTGAAGCTAAATTTCCTTCGCTGAGTGCTTTAGCGCAGTAGCCACCATATTGAGGAGCGTAGGCTTCAGGGTCGCTAGCAAATAGTTCTTTATGCTCGTTACTTGAAAACTGCCAAGTTACACCTTTCCATTCATAGGTATACTCACTGCTACCAAGAACGGGAGCGCCTTCGGTAAAATAAGCAACCGGATCGTAACCCCGAATTGCTAGATTATCGCTGGTGGCGGGATCGGCATAAATGGTAGGAATCGCACTGGCTGATGCACCCGCACAAGGATTGGCACCCGCGCAAGGATTGGCACCCGCACAAGGATTAGTACCCGCACAGGGATTGGTTCCCGCGCAGGGATTGACAGTACCCGCACAAGGTTCTGCACGAGCAGATCGAACGTACGCCGGAACAGTCACTACAGCAAAACTGATGAAGGAGGCAATCGCAAGGGTCGAAAAATACTTAATTTTCATGGGATGGTTTATTGTTTGGAATGAAGTAGAGAACGCCGATCGAGACTTAATACCAACACAATGGCAAGATGGACAATTACAATAAACTTTCGATAGGTTTTGTTGTACGACCTCAGCTTGGTTTTGTATTAGATAGAGCGTTACATTCGTTGGAAATCTCGAACTAAACTTATTGTGACATTGTGCCTTCGACCCAAATGAATGGTGAATAAGAAAAAAATTAAAGCTCCCTGAATCATTCAGAAAGCCTTGTCGGGTTATTATGCAGCAAGGGTGTAGGGAGACAGATCTCCTTACACCCTTGAAGTTTTAGTTCGTTCGACTTTTTAGTGCGCCGAACCGTTGCCGTGATATTTATCGGTATCGTAGAACCCGTTTCGAGTCCCGAAATACAGGCATCCTAGGGTAAACAGCGGCGTGATAATCAACAGGATTAATTTAACGTCCATTCTTAATTCTTCGCTCCTATGGTCGAAAATGAAGCTATACTGCTCGATCGAGATCGGTACGCTTCGATCTCAATTCAATTAAGTCGTATGAGACTTCCTATAGGATTTTAGATTCGATAGCGAAGAGATTCCGAATTTCGCTGGAAAAATTTTAGATTTGAGCCATACCCACACTGATGTCTTCCCATCACGCGATCGAACCCGCTTGGTTTGCCCGTCCGGCGACTGAAGTTGCCCCCGATGCGATCGGTTGTACCCTGGTGCGAAAAACCAATGACGGGCAAATTCTTCGGGGTCTCATCGTCGAGACCGAAGCCTACGAACCCGGCGATCCGGCCTGCCACGGCTATCGCAAAAAGAGCGATCGCAACGCAGCCATGTTCGGCCCTCCCGGCATGATTTACGTCTATCTCATCTACGGCATGTACCACTGCGTCAATCTTTCCACCGATGCCGAGGGAGTTGCCAGTGCCATCCTGATTCGGGCGTTGCAACTCGATGCGGTTCCTCCTGCAATCGATCGTGCCAAAGTCGGTAAAGTCGATCGGATTGCGGCCGGGCCGGGGAAACTTTGCCGAGTTTTGGAGATCGATCGAAGTTTGACGGGGGAATCGCTGACGTTCGAGGGTGCGTTGTGGTGCGAACCCCGACATCCCAAGTTTCAGGAGGAGTTGGACGCGGGAAAACAGGCGATCGTTCAAACGACCCGCATCGGTATTTCTAAAGGGGTGGATTTGCCCTGGCGGTGGTATTTGGCTGATTGTGCGGCGGTTTCTCGTCGATAGGGGGTTGGTGGTAAGACGGTTGTCTGGGTTTGTCGAGTTTTGAATTAATCGACTGAAAACCCGGAGTTGGGGGGTCTCCCCCCAAACCCCCCGATGGGGGACGGAACGCCTCCCCCATACCCCCTGCGTACAAGAGGGAGATCGTGTGATGTAAATGGATGGTTTGAGAGGACTTGAGTTGGGACACAGAGAATTGTTATTTGTCCTCATCTCCCTTGTCTCCCTCATCTCCCTCATCTCCCCAACTTCCCTAATTCAACCAGAAGGCTGCATCCAGGCGGAGAGATCTCGTTGGAGGATATCTTGTAGCTGGAGAATATCGTCTCGATAAATTTCGATCGCTTCCTGGCGCAGTTCGGCAGAGAGTTGGGGTTTTTCGAGGTTGCTTTTGTTGATGTTGTCGCGAATGCGATCGCGAATTTGGGATGAGAGAAAGGGTTTGAGAACGGTCGCGGCGAGCGATCGAATCGGGTTTTTCTTCATCACTAAATCGTTGAGCGTTCGGTTTTTGGGAATGCCCGAAACTTTGTGCCGTTTTGACATATCCGGGACGAAATCGGCATCGACTCCGACAAACTCGAACATATCTCGAACGAGGCTTTGGCTGTCGGCGACTAAATCGTCGTAAAGGTAGACTTTGATTTGGTCCGCATCGAAGCGATCGTAATATCGTTTGAGTTGCTCGGCGTAGAAGCCAATTTGGATGAAATAGCCGCGATTTTTGACGATGTTGGCGAATTCTTTGGGCTTTCCGGTCTGGGGATCGATTATCGAAAAATGATTGTTGCCAACGTGCATTAAGTAGTCGGAAAATGCTCGATCGACTGGATTGCGCAGAATGGCAATTAGTTTAGCTTCGGGGCGGTAATGTTGGATGCGATCGGCGGCGCGGGGACGGAAGAGATAAACGCTAGACACTTCGCCGATGACTCGATCGTCTGGCGCGTTGGCAAACATCTCTTGATAGCGATCGAATTGGGTAATCATCCCTTCGGGTTTATCTTCCCCTTCAAAAGCAAAAAAATACAGTTCCTTCTTTTCGGGGAAAAAGACTTGGGGATGCTGTTGCAGATATTTATAAAGAGAAGTTGTGCCGGATTTTCCAGCTCCTAAAATAATAAAATCTGGAAGTTTCATTTTAATAGGTTACTTTAACTGAGTTTTACATTGCCAATCAAAAGACTCTTTTATGTAAGCATTCAGCGATTGGCTTAAGCGCGAAAATTCTGTAAGGGCGGGTTTAGCAATATCTTCTTATACCTGCTCAAAGATTTGATTCAACCCCCCCCGACCCATTGTGAACTGACCTGTCCCTGACATTACACCTGAATCCTTACTCTTTTATTTCACTCTTTTATTTTCCGATCGCTCGATCGAGCTTTAGTGCTCCAATGGGTTAAATCTCGTCCGAGTAGCTGACTTAAACTTTGTATTTCTGCGGAAAACTCTTCTTGGAGAGCATGTTTGAATTCAGAGCTTAAAGGAGGACGAGCTGATTTTTCAGTATTCAGTTTTTTTAACTGATTTTTAAAAGTCTCCAATAAGTAACGTCGAGTATTCTGAGGGAGAGGGACGAAAAACTTCCCAATTTCTAAAATTTTTGCGGGAGGATATTTGATGAGTTTCTGCAATCCCACATTGCGAACTTTTTTGTTCGAGTTAATTTTCTGAAAATCGAGTTGAAACTCTGGGTTGACTTCCAAAAAATTTAAAGTTTCTCGATAAACTCGAGAGAAATCAGCTTTTAGATCGTCAAAAATGATAATATGAACTCGGTCTCGACCGAACAAATCGAAATATCTTTTAACTTGCTCGGTGTAGCGCACAAATTCTCGATAAATCAATTTGTTGGGATTTTTGCAGTGTTGGGGAATTCGCTTGCCTTGTTTTCGATCGCTTTCCGCATTTAGAGCTTCTTGAAAACTTTGAATGTCTTCGCTAGAACCGTTGTAAAGATATTGACTGTGCAAAGAGTAGAGGAGCGAAACGGGTTCTCGGAGCATAATAATGATTTTAGCGCGATTGTTAAAATCATAAATTTTTTGAGCGGCAAACTTAGAAGGTAAGTATAATGGTGTCCCTTCTCCGCAAATTTTACCAGACCCTTCCTGAAAATAATCCAAATACTCTTCGAGGGAATATTTTTTTTGTCGATCGGCAAGTTCGGTGCAAAAATAGTTGAGTTCTTTTTTGGGAGGGATAAAAATTTCCGGATGCTTGCTCAAATGCTTGCACATTGCGGTAGTTCCGGCTTTAGGTGCTCCCACAACAAAAAAAGTTGGCTCGTTCATCATTGATAAAATTGATAAAAATTAAAACTTGAGTCGATCGAAAAATAATTAAAATGATTTTATCCACGAAGATAAATCTCGTTGAATAATTTCCTGTAACTTGAGTATATCTTCACGATATATATTTACAAGCTGTTGCCGTTCTTCAGTAGAGAGGGTGAGTTTGGATTTCTCTTGAGCGTTCCAACTCATTAAAGCCGATCGCAAGTTTTTCCGGGTCTGTGGGGGTAAGAGAACTTTCAAAGCAGAAGTGGCTATCGATCTCACTGGGTTTTCCGTCCGTAACAAGCGGTTGACTGCCTGATTTTTCGGCACTTGCGCTACTTGAGACTTTTTCGAGGTATCGGCATTAAAGGTGTCGTCAACTCCCAAAAATCGATACATGTCTTGCATAAACTTTACCGAATCTCGACACAAATCTTCGTAGAGATAAACTTGGACGCGATCGCTACCAAATCGATCGAGATAATGTTTGATGCCCTCGTAATATAATCCTTTGCGAATGGTAAAAGATGTCTTAGATTTTTGAATATGTTTTGCAAAGGGTTGGGGTTTGCCGATGCAATCGCGAACATGCATTAAGTAATCGGAGTAGGCGCGATCGATCGGGTTTCTCAAAATGGCAATCAGTTTGACATCGGGCAAGTATTTTTGAATTAACTGAGCAGATTTTTCGTAGTGAAAGAGATAGTTTGGTGAAGCTTCTCCGATCGCAATTTCATCGGTGACATCTTCAAATAACTGACTATATTGGGCAAAGGTATAGATTCCATTCTTTTTACGACTGCAAGCTTCTGCACCTGCATTTTCCCAATCTCGCTCGAAAAAGTTGGTTTCCTTCACCGGACTCATGTAAACTTGCGGGTGTTGTTTGAGATAGTGGTAAATCGAACTCGTTCCCGCTTTTTGCACGCCGATGATTAAAAAATTGGGTAACTTAGTTTGAGTAGAACTTGATAAACTCATATTTTCTCCAGCACAAATATCTCGCAAGTTTCTCGGTCGAATTAACTCAGTAAAGCCTTGACAGACTGCTTCAGCTTTCTCGCATATTCTCTCCAATTGAAATCTAATTTAGGAGATGCAACCTGTGGAGGTTTTTCGTCGTGTAAATACCGATAGTGTTCCCAAATTTCCCAATACGGACATCCCGGTTCGATGCGAATTCCCGCCCAATGAAGATATTCCAAGGTTAACCCACTTTTAGGGTCGATGAGTTTGTTTTCTTGCCGCTGAAAATGAGGGCTTCCCGCCCAGCTTCCAGGACAACCTTGCGGACGGCGAACCAAGTTAAATCGCTTCTCGATGCGTTTGAGAACGGTATAATTAATAATTGGTTGATCGGAGGTTTTTTGAGAAAAGTCAAAGTATTCGGGATGGGCGGCACATTCGGCAAAACTTTCGTACAAATCTTCTTCAGAAAGTCGCTCCTTTTTCGATGCCCACAGACCTCCGTTAAAAATATCCAGAACGTCTGCTTCGGAAAAAAGACCTGCTTCGAGAACTTTTGGGGTAAAGACGTTGGCGATGCCTCCTTTATGTTGGTAATCGCAACACAAGAAATCGTAATCGCTCAAATAGTCTAAATAGTTAATAATTTTATCGAAGACGACAATATCGGTATCGATATACAGAAACTCATCAAATTCGCCAAACCAACAAGCTTGCTTGCGAAACTGGTTCGGACGGGCAAAAAAGGCTTCGCCAAAAATTTGATGGAGGCGATGGGAAAGACGATCGACCAGTTCCAAATCGGCATAAACCGTTACGCCGTATCTTTGGTTTAAAATCTCGGCAATCTGATGGTAGTTTTCGTCGTAGGGAATCAGAACGATCGGGGTTTGCTCGTCGTAAACTCGAATACTTTCAATTAGGGCGATCGCCTGGTCGCTGACCCGATCGTTGGCTGTAATATAAATACCGCGATTCATCATACTATTTGGGTTGAATGAGAACAGAATTGAATCGATCGAAGGGCGGGTTTCGATCGATTTCAAGGAAGACCGAGATAGTCGCTAAACCTGCCCCTACATCTATACTTTTAAAAACTTGAGATACTTGCCAGATTTCACTTTCTGCAATACATTTTGAGCGAAACTCGGGCGGCGGTTATAGGGTTGAGGCTTGCCTCGGAATTGGAGGCGCTTTTCGGGTTCGTGTAAATAGCGATAGTGTAAGAAGACTTCCCGGTAGGGAAAATCGATGTTTTCACCGCCACACAGCCGGGTAAATACCTTCGACGGGATGCCGATATAGTGAAGGTAGGTCAGACGAGTTCCCCGATCGAACAGAACGTTTTCTCGGGTCTCGAAGTGCGGCGAAGTCACGCAGCATCCCGTACGTTCGGTTTGGGGTAAATCGAGGGCAAAATTGTAAATCGACCGTTGCGATCGCATAAACATGTAATTAACGATCGTCTGATCCGGGGCCATGGGATAGAGAATTTCCGCCTCCCCTGCTTGCAGTTGACTCACCAGCCAGTCTCGTTTTTCGCCATCGAACAGTCCTTTTTTCGACCCGTAAAACCCGGCGCAAAAAATTTCCGACTGCAACCGTTCTGGGGAGAAAACCGCTTCGAGTTGGCTGGCGGACTCTTCGTAAACGTGGGTGATATCCTTGTGTTGGAAGTCATAGACCACGCAGTCATGGTGGTTGAGGGCGGCAAAAATACGCGCCACCGAATCCATCAGCAGCGTGTCCCCATCCATATAGATAAAGCGATCGAACGGCCCGTCAAAGGCGCAGAACCGACGGTGCATTCCCACCCGATGGTAGGGTTCGTCCTCCCGCAGCTGCCACCGTTGCCGCGCGGTGGGGTGTGTTTCCCAAACCCGTCCGGCAAAAGCTTCCCAGCGTTCGATCGAGTCGCGATCGTCGTATAGCATCACGTTGGGACGGCGATCGATTTCTGCGGCAATGCGATCGATATTGTCGTCGTAGGGATACACGCAAACGGGCATCTCCTTTCCGGCAATGGCTTCGATGCTATTGAGAAGGGCCACGAGTTGGTCGTAAATGACATCGTTGGCGAGGGTACAAATTCCATCCATAGGTTTAATGAGGGAACGGGGAACGGGGAATCGATAACAATCAGTATCCTTGCCAGAATTGCAACATTCCTGGTGGAGATTTAAAGATTAAAACTTAGCGACAAAATCCGATAACCAGTTCAACAAATTGAGCTTGTGAAGAATAATTTGTCGGGCCTCGGCGATCGCCTCTTTGGCTTCGTACCAAGCATCGGGAGTAGCGGTGACTTCTCGAATGTAAGCAATTCCTTTTTCATCCAAACTCGGCAAGCGCAAAAAACTGCCTGGGGGTAATAATTTATCTGCTGCCGGACCGCCGTAATAAATTGGCAAACACCAAGATAATAGAGCATCCCAAAGCTTTTCGCTGACGTACCAATCGTTATCGGCGTAGTTTTCGATCGCCAGATTATAACGATAGGGATTCATCGCGTAAGATTTATTGGCAAGCGGTCCGCAAGACACCGACCACTCGGGTAAATTTCGCCCGTACAAATCGACATCGACCTCACTTTGCTTAAGCTGTTTCATAAATGCCAATCGATTGCGGTGGTTCTGGGTTCGATTAATTCCAGAACTAATCCAACTGCACGGTTTCTGTTTAATCGGCGGCGGCATTTCATCTAACTCGCGAAACGAATCGGAAGCGTACCAAATGGCAGGCATGTAGTTGGGCTGGGGGGCAAAATTATCGGGACCGGAAATATGACCGCAGTAAGGTTTGGCATTTTCGTAAGCGGCTTTGTGCCGATCGATAACCTCTGCTAAAGGCGGTTCTCGCAGCAGGTAAATGACCCGTTCTGGGGGAAGTTGGGGGAGCTTTCTCCAATTTTCTCGAACTCGATCGGTGGGAGATTTTTGCAATCCTAATTTTTCGCGTAATGTGAGTTTCCTTGGAGATTTGGGAACGTTAAAGTTATATAATAGAAGAAAATCGGGGGCGCTCGATCGAGCATTCATTTGAATGTTTCCCCAGGTTCCAAAAGGGTGAGGAGTTTGCTTCCACAACCAATCTGCTGGAAACGATCCGAGATTGTCATAAGAGCTAATCGCCCCAACCGTTTTTCGATTCATTGCGATGTTCCTCGACCGATCGGTCAAAATATTAGGTGGATACAGTTTTCTATATTGGCGCGAGCGCTGGAAAAATTGGATGATTCGATCGTTTTTAGGCGATCGCGCTCGGTAGATGTATTGAAATATATTGAACGAACATTAAAAAGAGCGAGGAAAAATGTAACTGGCGACCTCGCACAAAAAAATGGTAAGAAAGTTAAAACTTTCGTTGGCAGTTAGAAACACGACACCCTACTGCCATCCTAGCCAGAGTCAATCCGATCCGGCAAGCGATTGACAGCAATTGACTCGAACCTTGGGAATTGCGAATATCGATCGCCGATAGTGTCGCCCACAAACGCCCAGATCGAGTAAACTGAGCCTAACGATTGATTCGATCCCTTCAGTTGACCGTCCGATGCAATCGCAGATCGTTCGTTACGCGCGAGCGAATGCCTCAAAATCGGTCGTTGCTTTCGATCGCGCTAGAATTGCTACATTCTTAAGATCGTTTGTCTGACTTACGCCTATGCGAGTAAAACTTTGGGGAACCCGAGGCTCTCTACCCTCTCCACAAACTCCCGAAACCATTAGTGGTAGAACTAAGGGTTTGTTCTACGATTTTTTCGATCGCGGCTATCGAGATGCAGGCGATATCGATCGATTTTTTGCAGAACTGCCTCCCCATCGCGTGGGTGGCTTTGGGGGAAATACGCTGTGCGTTGAAGTCAAGACTCCCCAACAACAGATTGCCATCGATGCGGGGACGGGACTGCGCTTGCTGGGTTACGAATTAATGAAAGGAGATTGTGGCAAAGGTTGCGGAGAAGTCCATCTTTTCTTTACTCATTTTCATTGGGACCATTTGTCGGGATTGCCGTTTTTCGTCCCGCTGTATATTCCCGGAAATGTCATCCACGTCTACGCCGTTCAGCCAGACCTCCCCGATGTTTTTAAAACCTTATTTCAAAACCCTTATTTTCCCGTGACGCTCGATCGAATTGAAGGTCAGGTCAAATACCACCAACTCGAACCGAGACAACCCATTGCTCTCAACGATCTCTCGATAACGCCCTATCAACTCGACCATCCCCAACCCTGCTGGGGGTATCGATGTGAGTCCGGTGGCAAGGTTTTTTCTCACTGTGTCGATACGGAAATTACGCGCGTTTCCCGACAAGAACTGGGACCGGATTTACCCTTATATCAAAATATCGATCTGATGGTAATCGACGCTCAATACACATTATTAGAATCGGTTGAAAAAGTCAATTGGGGTCACGGTTCGGCGGCGATCGGACTGGAAATTGCCATGCGAGAATCGGTAAAGCGGGTGATATTCGTCCATCACGATCCGATCGCCTCTGACGAACAAATTGCCACCGTCGAACGCCAAACTCGAAAATTTTACGAACGAGAAGTTAGAATTTCTCATCGCCGGGGTATCCCTAGAAATGAAGTGGATTGGGAATTTGGCATTGATGGGATGGAAGTTGAGGTGTGAGGAAATGTAGGGGCGGGTTTAGCAATATCTTGGGAAACTTGCCCAAAGTTTAAAGTCAAAACCCGCCTTTACATCATTTTTCCTCAGTACATGACACCAGAATTCCGACCAAAAACAGGTTATTTTTTATTCGCTTGTCCCATCTTTAAAAACAATTTCTCCACGATTATTTAAAGTGATGGGAGTGTCGGGAAAATCTTTTTCCGTGAGATGGCGAAGTAACCCGATCGTGCGGAAATATTGGTCGATGTAGGGAATGCCCTGACTGTCCATATGCACCGGAATCACCCGTCCGCCAGTAAAGTCTCCCGAGGGATTCATCTGCACTTCCAAAATCATCGAATATCCCGATTGGGCGGCGGTGGAAAGGGTGCGATATCCCATAAAATTGCCCAAGGAATAGGCAATTAACTTACCATTATACAGTTCGATCGCCCTGGGAACGTGAGGGCTATGTCCGAGGATTAAATCCGCGCCAGAGTCGATCGCCATTCGCGCAAATTTGACGGGATTACCGCGATTTTCTCCGAAGAAAAGTTCTTGACGATCGCCCACGTGCATTGCTTGAGTTCCTTCTGCCCCCGCGTGCATCGAAACGACTACGATTTCGGCATTTTTTGTTGCTTCTTCGATTAAAGATTTGGCAGTATTTATATCGTTGACGGAGTTATAGTAATCGTAGGGAGAAAAACCTAAAAAAGCAACTTTTAGACCTTGCAACTCTTCATATAAAATTTGGTTTTTATGACCGACAGTTTCGATACCAAATTGCCCTAAATTCTCGACGGTATCTTGCAGTCCCACCGCGCCAAAATCCATCGCGTGATTGTTGGCAATATTCATCACGTCGAACCCGGCATCTCCGAAAATTTTGGCATACTCTGGTGGTGTTCGGAAAGCAAAAACTCGTCCGCTGCCAACATTTTTCGTACTGTAGGGATGGTTGGTTAAGCTACTTTCAAAATTGCCAAAAACGATATCCGCGCGTTCCAAATATCCGCGAACTTCTGTGGGGAGAACTTGGTTCGGATCGGCAGGCAGTCGGTTGTCGGGAAAATTGGTTGCCGGGACGATATCTCCGACGGCTTTAATGACGATCGATTCGGGGAATTGTTGTGCGGTTTGGGGTTCGGGTTCCAGTTCTATTTGCGGTGTTAGTGTGGCAGTTGCGGCGGGTTCTGGTGTCGTTGGCGTTGCCGGAATTGCCGCAGGTGTCACGGGTTCTGGAGTCGCTGGAAGCGGGGGAGTGGTGGAAGATGCGACGGATTCTGGAGTTTCGATGCTGGCGGGTTCGAGATTGGCAGACTGGAGGCGATTGACGTAGGCGATGCCACTGCCGACACAGAACGTGATGACTCCGAGGGAAAAGACTCGTTGCAAGCTGCGATTCCCCATCGTCTGACTCCCAAATACCACGGGTTTAGTTTACCGCAGAATCGATCGGGTCGCGGGCAATTACTACAATAATCCAACATACACCAAATTCAGGGTTTCAAAATAACACGCTACGTAAGCATTCATGTATAGATAACGAACAAAAAAGATGTAAGGGCGGGTTTTGACTTATAACTTTAGGCAAGTCTCCCAAGATATTGCTAAACCCGCCCCTACAGATTGTTACCCTAGCTGTATCTAAAATTCCACCTTAATTCTGACTACGCTACAATATAACGAGATGGGTAAATCGTCTAAATTAACTGCTATTTTGTTACGTTAACTTAAGTTGAGATCGAGTGGCGATAATTTTTAATATCCCAAATCATCAGAAATATTTTAGTGGATCTAATTAATGTAAGGATTTAGATTTCATTTGAGAGCCTGCTGTGGCAATAAGGGGTAGGGGCGGGTTTTGATAAAAAATGTTTGGCAAGTTTTTGAACATATTCCTAAACCCGCCCTTACAATTTTTGTACGTTATGACTATGTGAATTGCTATATTTTTTAAACATAACCGATCGAAAAAATCTGAAAATCTACTTTTAATCTCTAGAAAATTTTATGGTATTTGATTGGACTGTTGCGGGTAAGGCGATCGCACCTTTACTGGGAAAAGTCGTCCCTTATATTTTCGATAAGGTTCGCAGTCAAGTGAACCCCAACGAAATCGAAAAAGCGCTGAGTTTGGGGATTAAAGCGGCGGGGGAGCGAGAAGAAACCTTAGCCATTACCGATCGACTATTTTATCGCTGTTCTCCCGATTACATTTTTGGCACGTTTTTAGTTAAATTTCTCACAGAAAGTGCTGATGAACTTCAAAAGCCATTAAATAATGAAGGAGAGCCGAATATCCAGTATTT
>JAXHUC010000179.1:0-11586 GCA_034189805.1 Cyanobacteriota bacterium | reverse complement strand
CCGTAAATCGAGCCATCGGGCATAATCGCCCCCGTCAACTTTGCCCCCGTCATTTTCACCAAAAGGCGGCTTTTCGTCCCCAGTTTTGCGCCGCGAAAATCCGCACCGCTTAAGTCTGCGCCACTCAAATCCGCACCGATTAAATTAGCATCGCGCAAATTCGCCCGACTCAAATCCGCTTCGAGTAAATTCGCCCGAAATAGATTCGCCCGCGTCAGATTTGCCCCTTGGAGGTTGCTGCGGTGCATGAACGTATCGCTCAAATCCGCCCCGGTGAGATCGGCGTAGCTGAGATTGTGACTGGATAAATCCTTTTCTTTAAACGATCGCTCTCTTAAATCCGCACCGCTGAGATTGGTTCGACTCTTCTGGGTTTGGGTTGCCGCGCGATAATCGGAACCGGAAGACGATCGCCCGTTCGACTCCGATGAGGGACGGTAGTAGTAGTAGTAAGATGATGTGTCTCGCCGAGGCGGTTCTTTGCGCGAAGGTTCTCGACGATAGTATTCTCGGCGCGAAGGTTCTCGGCGATAGTATTCGCGTCGGGAGGTCTGGGAAGTTTGGGTTGTCGTGCGAGGAGTGGAATTTCCCGCCTTGCTGTTACCCGGCTTGCTGTTTCCAGAAGCATGACGAAGCGATCGCAACTTATCCCGCGCCTGATTGATCAGTTTGAGCTGTTCTTGAGCCTTTTCTCGGAGGCGAAGGTTATCGGTGGGAATGCGATCGGGATGCCAAATAAAAGCCAAGTCTTTGTAAGCTTGGTTCACTTCCTCGGATGATGCGCCGGGTTCTAAACCCAGCACTCGATAGTATCGAGCGAGATCTTCCATATTCTCGTTTGCCCCGTCTCCTATGGCTTGGGTCCCGATTGCGATCGGATAGTTACTCTATTATGGGGTCTACTCGCGTTTGTGGCAGATAACTTTAGATGATATTTAGATGAGCGTTCGAGACGATCGGCGCGAAAACGAGTTAATCGAGCGATTTAGATTGCGAAAACTATATACAACCCGCAGCAGAACCGATGCGATCTGCATATCATTTTCAGGCTAGACGATCGAGAAATTCCCTGCAAGCTACAATCGACGATCGAAACTTCTCTCACCACCTTGCGAGATTTTAGACTCGAACTGATTAAAAACTCTATGTTTTAAGAATTTTACTCTCTAGATAGAAAAGGAAATAAATTTCTTCTATCTTTCACGACAATTTTTAATCGTATTCCTCCGACTCTTCCTCCCATCCCATAGCCGCTACTTTCACTAACGATGGAGAGATCGCCCCTTTTTCTCCCTGACGATATAACGCCAAACGCGACTCTAACAAGCGTTTCAACGAACGATCGCCCTTTGCTGCATACCAGATTGCCTTCGCCGTTGGGATGGAACGATCGGGATGCTGACGATCCCACTGAATCTTCGCGTGCAAACAGTATACCCACTCGAGAAGGGAGACGGGTCGATCTTTTTCGATATCGGCGAGGATCGCGTCAATCTGGCGCGGTGGTGGGGTTTTTACGGTGGGAATATGAGCGGGAAGTGTCTTGCAGAGGCGATCGCCTTTTTCGGCGAGTTGGCTGATTTCGGTGGCACTACATTGTGCGAGGGGAGGTAATTGTAGTGAGTGAAATTGCATCATGCTCTCAATTATTCAAGCAAGTCGTTCGAGTTAAAGTTTAGTGTAAGCATTCAGCTATCAGCTATCAGCCGTCAGCTTCAAAGTCGAAGCCGCGCGATGCTTCATTTAAGTGAAAGAATTATTACGAATACTTACGGTGTTTGATTCAAAAACCGATCTCCGATCGCGCTCCGGCTGAGTGCTTACAGTTTAGTTGATGTCGAGCAAGGGTTGCTGTTGTAATTGAAAGCGAAAAACTACTTTTCGATCGCTCGGATCGTCCATTTGGGAATTGGCTTCAATTTCTCCTCGTCCGGCCACCAAAATCTTTTGTTGCAAACGCGATTTATGAGAAAAGTTCAACTCATTAGAAAAAATATAATTCGTCACCGATAATGCCCGTTGCAAACTCAGTTCTAAGTTTTTTTCCTCCGAGCCTTGAGAACTGGTATGACCTTCAATAATAATACGGGTAATTTGCCGATCGAACTCTGGATTCGAGAAAATCACTTGGCTGTAAATCGGCATAAATCGATCGAGGAATTGTTTTCCTTCCGGTTTTAAGGTAGCACTACCGCGATCGAACAAAATGCGATCGCGAACGCTCACTTCTCCCGTCTCGGGATCGACGACAATGGCATCGCTACCCCCCAAACCCGATTCGATCGCCGTGAGAATGACCAGTGGTAAGCGATCGAATGCCTCTTGATAGCGATCGAGTTCGGCAATTTTCGCTTCTAATTCTTCTTCAAGCGTTGCCACTTCAATCAGTTTTTGTTGGAGTTGCAACTGTACGGTAATAAATAACAGGGCAAATAGCATCAGTAGCCCCGACATTAAATCCCCGATCGACAGCCAAATTCCCGTCTCTGATGTTGGGTTAGTTTCTGTTTCCGATTCCCAAAAATCATTCATCGACCCTAAGTTTTTGACTCTGCATTTCTGAACCTAAATTTTTAAGACATTCGTAAGCATTCAGCACTCGACGATCGGTCATTAGCTTTAAGCAACTTGAAAAGCTCAAATTTTCACATCTTTGAAAGCTGCTAGAATTGAGATTGTTAACGACTGATGGCTGAATGCCAAACTTAATATTTATTCGTAATCCATGCCGACTGATAGGGTTTGAGAATAAATTCGGAGTTAATCTCTTCAATGTGCTGTCCGCTAATCAGATCGCACCAAGCATCGGTACAAACGAGATTTAAATTCGACAACCGCAGTCGCTGGGTGCGATTGCTGAGATTGTGAATCGAAAAAATACTCTGATCGCGATACATACTCTGCCGCCAAAAGGCAAAGAGCGCTTGATTGAGGGGATGCAGGGTGTATTGGGTGGCGTTGGGGTGAAAGGCTGCTTGGCGGCGACGAATCTGAATCAAGCGGCACAGTTCCTTCAGGACGATCGCGTGGGAAGACTCCGGATCGTCTAGTTGGCGTTCTAATTCTTCGTAGTTCCAGCGATGGCGGTTGATCGATCGATTGTGTCCCGTGCGCTGCATGTTTTCCGTGTCGTTGTGCGTCCCCAGCAAGCTGTGAATGTAAAACGCCGGAATCCCTTCGAGGGACATCATAATCGTTTGCGAGCAGATAAACCGTTCGATTTGCCAGCGATCTTCCCCTTTTGCCGTTCCTTTCATGGCATCGAACAGGGAGATATTGATTTCGTAGGGACTTTGGCTACCGTCGGGTCGGGTGCGATAGCTAATTTGCCCGCCAAATTGTTTCATCACGCCGACTAACGTATAGAACTCTTCGTCGGAGAGTAAGCCTTCTGTCGGTCGCAAACCGATGCCATCGTGGGAGGCGGTAAAGTTAAAATACGCGCAGCCGATCGGGGCGGGCGGCATACTCATCATCCACGTTTTTAAGTGGTCCGATCGACCTTGCAATAACGCATTGAGAACTAAAGGCGGCAGGCTGAAGTTATAAATCATATGCGCCTCGTTCCGACTGCCGAAATAACTTAAGTTTTCTCGGTTCGGAACGTTGGTTTCGGTAATCAGTGCAACAGAAGGATCGATCGTTTGCAAAACCTCTCTTAACAGGCGGATAATCGCGTGGGTTTGCGGGAGGTGAATGCAGGGAGATTCTGTATCTTTCCACAAGAAACCGACGGCATCGAGTCGAATGTATTTAGCTCCTTTTTCGACGTAAGATAGAATGATTTTGATGAATTCGATGAGAACGTCGGGATTGGCAAAGTTCAAATCGACTTGGTCGTGACTGAAGGTTGCCCACACGTATTTATCGCCATTTTTGGTCTCGACTTTGGCAAGCAAGGGGGAACTGCGCGGTCGGACAACTGCCGAAAGATCTAAAGAAGGATCGGCTTCGATAAAATAGTTGCAACCGGGTTCTTCTCCCGCTTTAAACTGTTGAAACCACTCGCTTTGACTCGAGACGTGATTGAGCACTAAATCGGCCATCAAATTAAATTTTTGGGCGATTTTTTCGATGTCCGACCAGTCTCCTAGTTTTTCATCGACAGCCAGATAGTCGATAACGGCAAATCCATCGTCAGAGCTGTAGGGACAAAAGGGTAAAATATGGACTCCCGTTATTGTCTCGGCTAGATATTTTTCGAGAAAATGAGATAAAGTAGCGAGAGGTTTTTCCCCAGTTGAACTGTAAAAGCTATCTCCATAAGTAATCGCGATAATATTATCTTGACTCCACTTATTGAGATTTTCTTCAACCGACTCGGCAAAATGTCCTTTGACTAGCTCGAAAAGGCGATCGACCAAACTTAAAGCTATTTTCGGATCGTAAACGCGATCGAGTAACGGCTTCACTTTTTGGGAAAAGTATTCGTATCGAGCGGTTGAATCGGTCGTCATCATAACTATACAATTAGCAAGTAATACACATAAAATAAACACTAAAACTTAGCAAAAACTCAAATTGAGCCGGGGATGGCGCAGGTTCCCGACCTATTTTTTCGCTTTGTCATGAAAACTTGAGAAATAGCTGTTTCAACTTGTAGGCTAAACGGGTCGGCGAATTTGAGAATGGTCTGCCTCAGTGAATCTCAATATTATAGTGGATTTTTGAGGGTTGAAATTAACACTCTTTCGATCCCGATCTATCCAACCTAATTTATCCCATCTCACCCCACCAATCCCTCGTGAACCGATATTCGATTAACCGATTGCTCGTTGCCATTCCCACCCTCATTGCCATCAGTGTGGTGGTTTTCCTCGTGTTAGCACTTGCGCCGGGAGATCCGATGGGAGAACTGGCTTCTAACCCCGCTATTACCGCAGAAGTGCGGGAAAACTTGCGTCGATCGCTCGGATTGGATCGCCCCATCCACATTCGCTATTTTAAATGGGCGATCGCCTTTATTCGAGGAGATTTTGGCTACTCTTTCGTCAGTCGCGTTCCTGCTAGGGAGCTAATTTTCGGGCGATTGCCGACAACATTGTGGGTAGTCGGTTCTGCCTACATTTTAGCCGTTTTAGTGGCATTTCCCCTGGGGGTTATCTCGGCAATTAAACGATATTCGATCTTCGATCGCATCGCCACCACATTTGCTTTTTTCTGGTTTTCCCTGCCCACTTTTTTTACGGGACTCTTGTTTATCATAATTTTTAGCGTTCAATTAAAGTGGTTCCCGTTTATTTATCAAAGTACATTAAAAGTTACAGATTGGTCGAGCTTCGTAGCGCAAATTAAACAGTCAATTATGCCCGTTTGTGTGTTAGGACTGTACCAAGGAGCGATGCTGATGAGATTCGTTCGGGCTTCGGTTTTAGAGCAATTCGATCGGCAATACGTCCGCACCGCCTATGCCAAGGGACTATCTGAGTTTGCCGTCGTCGGACGACATATCCTGCGCAATGCAATGATTCCCGTTGTGGCCCTGGTTGCTCTCGATATTCCTGCTGTTTTTACGGGGTCTCTGGTGACCGAACAAGTCTTTCGCGTGCCTGGAATCGGCGCACTTTTAATCGAATCGATCTATCGCAGCGATACCCCCGTCATCATGGCAATTACGCTAGTTTATGCTATTTTAATTGTGGTGTTCGATCTCGTCGCCGATCTGATTTATACGTTCCTAGATCCGAGGGTTCAATACGAAAAATAAGTATCTTAAACGATTGTTAATTTAACAACCGTTTAATGGCAGAAAGTTCTATGCTGCGATCGAGAGACTCGAAGCCGATAAAAATGACCGAGATGGAAATCCCAAACCGTCTGTTCTTGGAAGAGGCCATCGCTCAGTCTTTACTCGGGGTTCGTTCTCGAAAAGGCGGTCCCTTCGGCGCAGTAATCGTCAAAAATGGAGAAATTATTGCCAAAGCTCACAACCAAGTGACCTCGACGAACGACCCCACCGCCCACGCCGAAATCGTTGCCATTCGCCAAGCGTGCCGAGCCTTGCAAACCTTTCAACTCAAAGGCTGCGAACTCTATACCAGTTGCGAACCTTGTCCGATGTGCCTGGGGGCCATTTATTGGGCGAGACTCGATCGCGTTTACTATGCCAATACGAAAGCCGATGCGGCAAAAATTGGATTTGACGATGGTTTCATTGACGAAGAATTGAAACGCCCCAAATCCGAACGCCATTTACCTGTCATTCAAATCGCGGCCCAGGAAGCCGCCAGTGCTTTTGAGGAGTGGGTTCGCCTATCCGATAAAGTTGAATACTAAATTTGCGAGCGCACCAACTTTCTAGCCCAAGCCTGCGTTGAAATCGCGATGGCGGCTATACCAAGCATCCTACTTGCGATCGTACGATCGATCGTTATCGAGTCTGTGCGCCAGAACGCACGAGGTATGCAGCAAGCCAGACTTAGCGAGGGGAAATTCAACTCGAATCCCGGCGACCTAAGCATCTCCAAACTGGCTCGCCTTTTGCGCTCCGTGTCTTGTTTTTTGGGGCATGTCTATTTATTCATGGTGCTGTAACGTCTGCTGGAAACGGAACTTACAGCATTAACAAACTCATAGCTAAAATAGCTCAAGGAGAACAATATGTCATCGACGAGCGAATCTGAAACCTATTCCAAGAAGTTACGGCCTTGGGCGGTTGCCCGCTTGCTACCGGATACGCAACAAGAAGTCGTTGCTCGGTTTCGCACTCAGTCCGATGCTAACGGTCATCTGTCTTGTTTGAATCGGCAAATTCCCCACCATCGATATATCGTATTTTTTGACTACCAACCCAACTCGTCCATTCCCCCCGAATCGCCAGTGGGTGTTTAAATTCGGGGTGTTCGGTTATTTTCTCAATTGAATTAGAACTTTCCTTTGAATTTTATTTCGAGGGGAAGTTTTAATTCTATAAGTTTAAACTCACGCGCGATCGACTCGCCGTCGAAAAAAACGGGAAAAACGATTATCGCTATACCCGCCGCAATAGCGTCCCCGGTTCTAAGGCTTCTTCAACCGTTGCCTGCGCCACCAAACCCGCGCGCGATCGCAACTTCACTCGTCCGGACCCTTCAACGCCGACAAACTCAGTCCCGACACCTAACGTCTCGAAACTCGCCCGATCGAATCCTCCCAGCCACAACTGGGCGACTTCTCCCTCAACAGCCGTCACCACCGCATTAGCCCGAGGCGTTGGCGGATCGAGTAAATAGAGGGGTTGAGTCTCGTAGCCGCTACCGAGTTTTACCTCTAAGAGAGGGGTTTGGCGCAAAACATTGGGAATTTGCGGTCGGATGTAAGACATCGCACTTTCGGGAGTTGCCGTTTCTCGCCACAGGTATTCCGTCAGGAAGTAAGTAAACAGGCCCGCATCAAACCCGTTAATACTCATCTCTCGGGCCAGTTGCGTCGGACTGGTGGCCGCGAGAACGACCCCTTTGGCCACGCTTTGGCGATACCGTTCGACAAACTCGTCGCGAGTCCAGTCCATCCGGGCCAGCCAGGCCTGTTGATAAGCTTTTTCCGCTGGGGAAATCTGGAGGTTAGACCCTCCCGCGCGCGATCGCACTCGAGAATCTTCGCGAGTTGCACCACCCGCAAAACAACTATCGAGAACGACCGTGACGTTTTCCGTTTTCAAAGCCGCCATCAGCAAGAACAGGGTATGACCCATAATATCCTTCACCGTTCCCCCAACTTCCGGGTATCCCTCGGGCAGCGACCCATCCACCGGGACGAAAGTGCCGTTGACACCGCTACCATCGGGATTGGGGGCAACTGGATCGGGATCGGCAACCTGAGAACCATGTCCGGAATAGTGAAAGACCACCACATCACCGGGTTTGGCCCGATCGATTAAATGCCCTTCAAATGCCTCCAAAATCCCTTGGCGCGTCGCCTCTGCGTCGGTGACGACCCGAATATCCTCTGGGGCAAATCCGAAACGGTGGACGAGGAGATAGTACTGCAAGGCAACATCGTTGACGCATCCGGTGAGGGGTAAGTCGGTATAAGTATTCACCCCCACCAGGAGTGCCAGCTTGCGGGACGTACTTTGGGCGAGAACCTTACCGTAGCGATCGGCAGACGATCGAAAATCGAGCTGACCGAATCCGAGTGCTGCCAGTGCAGATCCGGCAAATTGAAAAAATTGACGGCGAGATAGATCGGACATGGATCGATCGGAGAGCGAGATGGTTGCGGAATCGATTGCGGAAAATCGGCTTGAAGAGACCGGGGAACGCAGGAAACCTTAACGTCTGTGCGTACTGCTATTTCGCGCCCGGAACGTCGCTCTTTCTATCCCCGATCGCCCGTTCGAGATAGCTAGACGGCAGAGTCAATGTTAGGTTTCCGGGCGCTTCCCAAAGGAGTTGCAACTCTTTTAAGGGAAATAGTCTCGAAGCAGAAGGTCTCGAAGGTTGACGATCTAGCAAATCCTCGGTCGAGTCAATGGTAGGCTTATATAACACTCTTCTCGGGGAAGTGGTCGCGGCGATCGCATTTAGATCCCTCATGTCGATCGTCAATTTTGGTAATGGTTTAGGGTTGTTCGTTAGTTTCTTCGGGTTCGACCCAAATAATTCTTAACTGAGCCGGGTCGGTGAGGTTGCTTTCTTCTTGCATGATTGTTTTCGTCTGTTGCGGATCGAAATACATGCCAAACTTATCGCGCAATTGGTCCACTCGAGTTTCCGTACGTGCGAGTTCGGTTTCCAGGTCTTGCAACTGCTCTCTTCCAGAGACCAAGTAAGGGAGTAACTGGATCAATGCCGACCCGGCAATGCCGCACAGCAGCAAATTAACAACGAGTTTTAGGGTGGTCTCCAGGGCGATCTCGATGCGAGGCGTTTTCGTTTTAATGTTGGTGCGATCGGCAACTTTTGACGATCTTCGAGTCTGGCGTTTCTCGGAAGAGGGAGGGTCGGGGGGCTGTACCGGGAATCTTGAAAATTGGGTCGCATTCATGATGGGAAAGAGGATTCTAACAACAAGATCTGTGACCTAGCCCACACTGAGATCGAGCGCTCTAGGTCGCACTTCTTCAGTCAATCTTTCTGAATGGATAATGTCAAGTGACAACTCGCACAACCCGATTGAATTAACAAGCCTCGGGCAGTTGCCCGAGGCTCAGACCCCTTAAGAGTCAATGGGTTTACTTGTACAGTTCCGTAGAGAGACGGAATGCCAGAATTCCCGGAATGAGGGCGACAATCAGTGCGGCAAAAACCTGAGTATCTGATAAAGACATAGCTGGAAAACTCCTTTGCTAGGGAACATTAATTATCCATACGATCTTCGCAAAAGTACTACTTTTTCGGTCTAACTTCAATAAAAGACAATAAAATGCAACAAAATATTCTCTATGGCGATTGCTACTGACGGTTTTCACCCTTCACCTTCACGAACCTGAAAGCGTTATGTTTATATAAGACCCGTTACCTTACCATCGCGATCGGGTAAACTCCCATTCCGCCCGATTTGATTTATTTACCCTTTTCAAAACCTACTATCGTTAATGTTCGAGCGATTCATCAATATGACCCCCGACCTTGGGGTGGACACCATTTTTATTTTGCTGATTTTAGTTGCCCTCGAAGCGGTATTATCCGCAGATAACGCGATCGCCTTGGCTTCGATTGCCCGAGGACTGCCTTCTGATAAACTCCAACGTCAGGCACTTAACTTCGGATTGGCGATCGCCTATATTCTGCGAATCAGTCTCATTCTCGTGGCAACCTGGGCCGTGCAGTACTGGCAGCTTGAATTAATCGGAGCGTTATATTTGCTCTGGCTGGTGTTTCAATACTTTACGTCCGATCTTGAAGAAGACCACCATCGCGGTTCGAGATTTTCGTCTGTGTGGCAGGCAATTCCCCTGATTGCCTTTACCGATTTGGCGTTTTCTTTAGATAGCGTCACTACTGCGGTTGCCGTTTCCGATCGCATCGGTTTGATTCTGGCAGGGGGAACCATCGGCGTGATTGCTCTGCGGTTTCTTTCAGGTCTGTTCGTCCGGTGGATCGAAGAATTCGTTCACCTCGAGGATGCGGGTTATGTCACCGTCGGATTGGTGGGAGTGAGATTGTTGCTGCGATCGCTTCATTCTGCTTTCGTTCCCCCGCAATGGATGCTCATTTCGGCGATCGTGCTGCTATTTACCTGGGGTTTTTCCGAACGTCGCTTCCCTCCCCTATCGCAACGTACCGTTGCCGAATTAACGGAATTAACCGAAATGACCGAAGAAGTCTCTCAGATGCGCGAAGGAGATCTTCACTGAAGCTAGTCGAACTCGCGATCGAGTCCCCCGATAAGCGGAGTGGAGAGCATCTGGTTCCCGTCGAGATCGAGATGCTCCCCCGACCCGCGCGATCTAGACAGACAATTACTCTTTAATCCAAGGAGCTAGACAGGGATTCCAGCTCGCAAGTTCCTCATCGGAAAACCAAAGACCAATCTCTCGGGTTGCCGTTTCTACCGCATCGGAACCGTGAATCAGGTTCCTGCCGACATCCATCCCAAGATCGCCCCGAATCGTTCCGGGAGTAGCGCTGAGGGGATTGGTCGCACCAATGAGAGATCGGCCGCCAGCCACTACGCCTTCGCCTTCCCAGACCATCGCCACGACGGGACTGGAAGTAATAAATTCCACCAATCCTTTGAAGAAGGGCTTTTCCTTATGTACGTCGTAGTGCTGTTCGGCGAGTTGACGCTCGACTGCCATCAGCTTCATGCCCACCAGCGTAAAGCCTTTAGCCTCAAAACGACGCACGATTTCGCCGATGAGTCCTCGCTGCACGCCATCGGGCTTGATCATGATGAATGTTCTTTCCACATCGATCTCCTCGAAACGAGATTAAGTTACCAAGTTTTAAGATTAGCCTCTCGGGGGCTTTGGGGACAAGGAGAGGGATGGGGCTGGGGGAGCTGGGGGAGCTGAGGGAGCTGGGGGAGATGAGGAGACAAAGAATAATTATTAATTGTTCACTATCCATGACTCTGCCCCATCTCCTGCAAAATCTTCTGAGTGAGCGGATGCGCCGACAGCTCCCCGGCTTTGCCCTTGTCTACCGCTTGCTGGATCAGGTAGCAAAAATTATTCCAGACCGTTTGGATGTGGGGGTGGTTTTTTGGGAGGCATTGCATGAAAATGGCGATCGTTCGCAGATACAGGGGTTCGGCTTCGGCGTAACGACCCGTGGATTCGTACAACGCGGCTAAATTATTCAGGCTGCTGGCGGTATCGGGATGCTCCGCGCCGAGTTGGGCTTCCCGGATGGCCAGGGCGCGCTGATAGAGGGGTTCGGCTTCGGCGTAACGACCCGTGGTTCTGTACAACCCAGCTAAACTATTCAGGCTGGTGGCGGTATCGGGATGCTCCGCGCCGAGTTGGGCTTCCCAGATGGCCAGGGCACGTTGCAAAAGGGGTTCGGCTTCGGCGTAACGACCCGTGGATTCGTACAACAAAGCTAAATTATTCAGGCTGGTGGCGGTATGGGGATGCTCCGCGCCGAGTTGGGCTTCCCAGATGGCCAGGGCGCGCTGATAGAGGGGTTCGGCTTCGGCGTAACGACCCGTGGTTCTGTA
>JAXHUC010000178.1:0-11627 GCA_034189805.1 Cyanobacteriota bacterium | reverse complement strand
TTGACGGCTGCAATCGCTTTTTGTCGAAAATCATCACTATAAGGTGCAGGCATTGTTTCTCATGAACTTGGAACGACTCTGGATTTATTATATGTCCTAATGCATTTGCGTAGTGCTATAGCAATTTTCGTTTAGGTTGACCCCCGAAGGGTGAGGGCGGGTTTGTTTGGAAAACATTTGAAAGATTCGACCCCTAACCCAATTAAACCCGCCCTTACTGCTAAACCCGCCCCTACAATTGTCTGGATTCTATCTTTGTGAAAACCGCTATAAATAAGAACACCAATCACTCCAACTTCCGGCGTAGAGTTTGGTTTTTTCAACTCCGGCGATGTGGAGGGAAAGCAGGTTGACGCAGGCGGTAATTCCAGAACCGCAGTAGACGATAATTTCGTTGGCAGAGGTGGCTTCTTGCCAGCGATCGCGCTGTGCTTCCGTTGGTCTAGCAGACCCGGTTTCATCGGTCACCCCTTGCCAAAAATAGTTTACCGCGCCGGGAATGCTGCCTGCTATCGGATCGATGGGTTCGGTTTCTCCACGATAGCGTTCGGGCGATCGCGAGTCTACCAGCATCACCTTTGGTAAGTCCTTTCTTCCTTTCACCGTCTCGATATCCACCACCCACTCGGGGTGCAAATTCACTTCAAATTTTCCCGGTTTGGCGATCGATCGATCGCTGCTGGTGGAATATCCTGCTTGCTGCCAGCGAGAAAACCCCCCATCGAGGACGGAGACTTTCTCGTGTCCTAAATACCGCAGCAGCCACCACAATCGGGAGGCAAAGGCAAATCGGGAATCGTCGTAAGCAATGACTTGGGTTTGGGAGGAGGTAATGCCAAGATTGGCGAGTTTTGCGGCGAATTCCTCGGGGTTGGGGAGGGGATGCCGTCCGCCATGCTTACCGACGGGACTAGAAAGATCGCGATTCAGGTGGAGGTAAAACGCACCGGGAATATGGCTGGTTTGATATTGCTGGTGTCCGAGTTCGGGTTCGGCAAGGGAAAAGCGACAGTCGATGACAACGACATCGGAATCGTCATCGTCAAGATGTTGGGAAAGCCACTGGGGAGATACGATCGAATCGGTCATCGGCACAAAAGAGAGTTAATGGGGGATTGCGGCGGTCGAGATGAGTAATTTGGCTCGATCGATCGCGCAAGACACCGTATTATTTTATGGCGATCGCGGTCTTATGTATGGCAGTTTATTGGAGATCGACCGATCGTCAATCGCTGGCAAACCTTTGAAGAAGTTCCGGTAAAAACCCCCCAAAGCGATACGTTATCTAAAGACTTGAAAAAGCGAGGGATGACTTTTGTCGGTTCGACGATTATCTATGCGTTCATGCAAGCAGTTGGCATGGTGAACGACCATTTAGTCGAGTGTTGGTGTTTCGAGCGATCGTGCTAATGCCAAGATAGTGAAATTGAAGCGATCGCGTGCTGGAGATATATAGTTTGTTGATGAGCCGCGAACTGATGCAGAAATCCGCCATAATAACAAAGCTAGATATCGCACCGACTCGACCCGCTCCTGTGACCCAAATTAGCTCCACCCGCGAAAAAAACTCAGAACTGTCCGCAGTCCACGCCGTCTTTGCTCGCCATGAAACCTTTCACCCTCGCTTTGGCTGGCTTAAGAAAGGATTCGATCGGGCCAAAGTCGATCCAGGTATTTTCCTCCAGAAAGATGCCCCCGTAGAACTGGGGGTGGGAAAAAATATGGTGAGATCGATTCGCTACTGGTGCAATGCCTTTAAAGTACTCGGGATAGAAGATGGAAGCCGCGACACGCCGACAGAATTTGGGCAAAAACTGCTCGACGATCGCGGTTGGGACCCTTTCCTCGAAGATCCAGCTTCCCTATGGCTGTTACATTGGCATTTGCTCGAACCCACCTGTGATGCTGCGGCTTGGTATTACACCTTCAATATCTTCCGTCAAGTGGATTTTTCCACAGAGGATTTGTTTGCCGGACTGCGCGATTACAGCCAAAGTTTAGCGACTCGCAATATTGCCGATTCTTCCTTAAGAAAAGATATCTCTTGTATCTTGCGGATGTACGGCGAACCCGAAGCCAGCCGAGGCTTTGTCGAAGATTCGATCGACTGTCCCTTTACCGAACTCGGACTGATTCGCACGGCAGGAGACTCCGGACGATATACCTTTCGCATCGGCAGCAAAGCCAATTTGCCCCCTCAAATTGTGGTTGCCGCTTGCTTGGAATATGCCGCGCGGGTCACTCAAGGCGCGAAGACGATCGCCATTTCTCGACTACTTTACGATATCGGCAGTCCGGGGATGGCGTTCAAACTCTCCGAAAGCGCTCTGTGCGAGGCGATCGAGCAAGTTGCATCCACCCAGGATCGAGTCGCTCTTTCCGATGCGGCAGGACTCATTCAATTTTCCTTTACGGAAGAACCAGAGGCGCTCGCCAACGATATCCTAGACAAGTACTATACAAACCCATAGGTTGTTACAGGCAGTCGAAAAAACGGTTAAACGTCACAGACAAGCCAAGATTGACGATTGCCTGGACGATCGCCTCTCCACCGAGAACGACTTCCACCACCACCGAACGATGAGGACTGACGACTGATGAAAAATACGCTTGCCCAATATTTCAGCCTCCAGCGTCGCTATTCTCGATCGGTGAACCTAGAGCGCGATCTCGATCGGCTCGATGCGTTAGACGGTTATATTCCCACAGAGCGAGCCGTTGACGCTTTGCGCCGGATCTCGATGGGATTGAAGGTGGATGATTTTTCCGATGCCAACCGAGCTTGGACGCTCACCAGCGTCTACGGGACGGGAAAATCAGCGTTCGCACACTATCTGGCTTCTTTGCTCGCACCCACTGGCGATCCCATGCAAGGTAAAGCCTTGGAGATTTCCAGGACGACCTTCGGTGAAGATTCTCCAGAATATCGAATGCTTGTTGAGAGTATCCCGGAAGCGGGTTTGCTGCGGGCCGTGGCGACGGGAGCGCGAGAACCGATCGCCTTTACGATTCTTCGCGCTTTATCAACGGGAGCGCAACAGTTTTGGCACAATAAAAAAGGGAAAAAGCCTGCAATCCTCTCGAAGCTTGCCAAACTAGAAGCGTCTGGGGACGAGGCGATTGAGAGCCAAGAGATTGTCGAATTAGTGCAAGAAGTGGCTCGCGTTGCCAAGACCGGGGTTTTCCTAATTATTGACGAGTTAGGGAAAAATCTCGAATACGCGGCTTACAACGAAGGAAGTCAAGACCTGTATTTGTTACAGCAGTTGGCAGAATTACCGAAAAATAGTGAAACTCCCATTTACCTACTGGGAATTCTGCATCAGTCCTTCGATCGCTACAGCCAACGATTAGCCTCGGTACAGCGCAACGAATGGGCAAAAATTCAGGGACGGTTTGAGGATATCTCGTTTGCTGAGTCAGCCGGACAGATGATGCGTCTGATGGCACAGGCGATCGACTGCACGCAAGCCGAAACCGTCGCCTGCGCGATTTACAACCAAGCGTCGGAATGGTTCTATTTCCTGGAAAATACCGTTCGGGGAGAAGAATTAACCCTGGAAACCCTGCGCGGGATTTATCCCCTGCATCCTTTATCAGCGCTGGTACTGCCGACCCTGTGCCAGAGATACGCTCAAAACGATCGCTCGCTGTTTACCTTTCTCACCAGTTCCGAACCCTATTCCTTCCAGAACTTTTTAGATGAAGTTTCCATTGACGGCGATCGCTTGCCGACGTTAAAGCTCGATCGCGTTTACGACTACTTCATCGAAGCGGCCGGGATGGGGTTAGCCTCTCGACCGAATCTTCAGCGTTGGGTAGAAATCCAGGATGCGATCGCCGATGCTCGATATTTAGACCCGGACTGTTTGCGGGTTCTCAAAGCCATCGGCGTTTTGAACCTGGTGACGGCAACTGGAGCGACTCGGGCCACGAGAAAATTGGTGGCACTGGCAATGTGCCACAGCGCCACGGAGGAGACGCAATACTGGGAGGGGGTTATAGAGGAACTATTGCGCAAGAATCTGATTACCCATCGTCGGCAGTTAGACGAACTGCGGATTTGGCAGGGTTCTGATTTTAATGCCGATAGCGAACTCGCCGCTTACGTAGAAAAAGAGCGATCGCCTCTGGTGGGGTTACTCTCCAACCTTCGTCCCCTCAAACCCCTGGTGGCGCAACGTCACAGCTACCGAACCGGGACGCTGCGTTACTTCGAGCGTCACTACCTCGATGCTGCGGCAAATCTAACGCAGTTACGCTGTTCGAGTTCCCAAAGCGACGGTTTCATTATCTACTGGGTAGACGAGGAACTGCCGACTTCCATCCCAACGGCTACCGTTGATGGGAAACCGTTAATTATGGTGCGCGGAGTCAACTTGGATGTATTGCGGATGCAGGCACGGGAGTTTGCCGCACTCAAGAAGATTCAATCCACGGCTCCAGAACTGCAAACCGACGGCGTGGCGAGGCGCGAAGTCCGCTATCGGCTGGTTGAAGCGGAACGGCTTTTGGATGAAACCCTCGATCGCGTTTTTGATGTCGCAGCCAATCCCAATTCCTGTTGGATTCAAGGGAAACCCGAAACCATCGATCGAATTACCGACTTCAATAGTCGCCTCTCAGGGGTGTGCGACGAGGTTTACCACCAAAGTCCTTGTATTTGGAACGAACTCATCGATCGCCGGGAACTCACTTCTCAAGGCGCAAAAGCAAGGCGAGAACTGATCGAGGCCCTCGTCGAACGCTGCGAACTGGAAAATCTGGGTTTTGAAGGTTACGGCCCGGAAGTGAGTATGTATCGCTCGTTATTGGGAAGCACCCAGATTCATCGCTGCGTCGATGGGGAGTGGGGAATTTATCCTCCCGAGGAAGATTCTAAAGTGGGGACATTCTGGCAGGCGATCGAAGAATTCTGTCTGGAAGCCAAGGATACACCTCAAACTATCGATCGGCTTTACCACCATCTGAGCTTACCCCCCTACGGTATCAAGCCGGGAGCCATTCCGGTGATGCTCGCGGCCGTTCTGCTCTACCGGGTGGATGAGATCGGCTTTTACCAAGACGGTACGTTCGTTCCGATTATCGGGTCGGAACATTTCGAGCTGCTGGTTAAAGACCCCTCGCGATTTGCGGTGAAATATTTCGAGGTGCTGGGATTGCGCTCTGCGGTATTTAAAGAACTCGAAGCCATCTTGCGCCAACCCCACGCCAAAAAACCCAAAGCCGTTCGCAATGCCACCTTACTTACTGTCGTTACGCCGCTTTACCAATTTGTTAGCAAACTTCCGACCTATACCCAGCAAACCCAGCGCCTGAGCGAACCGGCTCGCGCCGTTCTGCAAGCGTTGCGGCAAACCACGGAACCCGACGAACTCCTGTTTACCCATTTGCCTCAAGCTTGTGATTTACCGGCAATTGGTACGGGAGAAGCGGATGATGGTACGACGGCAAAAGCGTTACGCAGCCAATTAGTCCAAATCCTGCGGGAAATCCACACTGCTTACGAGACCTTGTTGAGTGAGTGTCAAGGTTTGCTCCATAGTGCGTTTGGGGTTAGCAGTCGCGAGCAGAAGCTGCGAGAAGAGTTGCGAGTCCGGGCCCAGCCTTTGGTGGGGAAATGCGTGGAACCGATTTTGAGAGGGTTTACCCAGGCGGCAGTAGAGGAGGGGAAGGGGGAACGTCCGTGGTTGGAAGGGATATTAACGATTGTTGCCGATAAAACCGTGGCATCTTGGACGGATGAAAATGTCACGGGTTTTGAAATGAAGCTGTCGGATGTGGCGCGGCGGTTTAAAAATTTGGAAGCCTTACAGAAAGAGGTGGCGACTAAAGGAAAAGGATTTGAGGCGCGCCGGATGACAGTGACTCGTCCCGACGGCAAAGAAACACACCGCATGGTTTGGATCGAAAACGGACAGCAGGAGCAGATCGATCGGTTAATTGAGGAAGTTCTGCAAAAACAAGTCCTGCAAGATAACCCGCAACTCCAAGAAGCATTTGTGGTGCAGTTGGTGGAGAAGGTTTTGGGTTCGGCTTCCAAGGAGAATCTGGTGCGGATGCGCAAACGCCAAGAAGTTGAACTCACGCCGAAACGAGGTCGATCGTAAAATTCTCTTGCTCGCGAATGATAAGATGCGATCGTCCCTCCGGTAGAGCGTCACGCTGAGAATGCCTTAGGGATAACACCCCTGAATCTGGCAATGGCTAGCCAAAGGGCTACAGGCTGAGTATTATAGAAACTTAGGTTTTCGTACCGCAAAATATTCGATCGATAATCCCTTGAGTCATATACATACTTGAGACCAAAATACCTTAAAATCTAGGGTCTCGCGATTAACGATCCAGAGTCCACTCTACACACTCAACAACGAAAAACAATGGCACAGAATAAAATACGACATATTCTGGGTCTATCTGGAGGCAAAGATTCGACAGCTTTAGCCGTTTTACTCCACAAAGAAGTTCCCGATCTGGAATATTTCTTTTGCGATACCCATAAAGAACTGCCGGAAACCTACGAATACTTAGAACGTATTCAAGCACGCTTGGGGATTAAAATTCATTACCTCAGTGCAAAACGGGGTTTTGACTACTGGTTAACAATTCACGACGGACTCTTACCCTCACCTCAAATGCGCTGGTGTACGGTGAAGATGAAAATTAAGCCTTTAGAAAAGTTTGTCGGCAACGATGAGGCAATTAGTTATATCGGGATTCGCGCGGATGAGCATCGGGATGGATATATTTCCACGAAACCAAATATCAAGCCGGTGTATCCGTTCAAAGAACGAGGGTTAGTCAAAGCTGATATTATTTGCTTATTAGAAGATAGTGGGATTGGATTACCCGATTATTACCGTTGGCGCAGTCGATCGGGTTGTTTTTTCTGTTTCTTCCAGCGAAAATACGAATGGGTCATGCTCGCGCAAGAACATCCTGATTTATTTGCGAAGGCTGTTGAATACGAGCAAAATCACGAAGATGGCAGAACGTATACTTGGACGGAAGGAGAGACGTTATTAGAGCTTTTAGCGCGAAAAGATGAAATTATTACTAATCACGAAAAGGCAATGGCAAAGGAGAAAAAAATGGCTCCGAATCAACCTTTGTCTGAAGCGTTAGAGTCAGTCTTGGATAGTGAAGATGATGGCTTACCCTGTTTGGCTTGTCATTTATAATCGATAACTTCACTTAAAATTCTCATGTCTCAAACAGCAGTTACCAAAAGAATAACCACAATTGGAGAAGCCGAACGGCAATTTAATCTGGTTCGGACTGCTGAGGTTGACTTTTTTACAGAATGGAGAGAGAACTTAGCCGAGCTAACCGATGCAGAAAAAGCCATCCTAGATCGAATTAAAGCCCGATATCGCTACCATCGCGCGAATGGACATCTCGCAGAGGGTTTAGTCAATTTAGTCGTTTTATCGCCTTTGCTGGAGTTAGCCGGTTTTTACGATCCGCCTTTTCAAATGCAGGCAGAAGTGACGGTTGAAGTCAGCACTGCGATCGCCACAGGTAAATTTTCTGATGAAGTTTTACGAGGTAGAATTGACTTTTTAGTTATTTCCAAAGGGTTATGGATTGTCGTTCTCGAATCTAAGGGAACAGAAATCAACTTAGATATGGCAATTCCGCAAACCTTAGCATATATGATGGCAAATTCCGATCGCGATCGACCTGTCTTTGCTATGATTACGAACGGAGGTGAGTTCTTTTTTATTAAGCTCGATCGTCAGGGAACTCCTCAATATGATATTTCCCGTGTTTTTTCTCTTCTACCTTTGCAAAATGAGCTATATGATGTTCTTAAGATTTTAAAAATAATTGGAAACTATCTTAATTTTAGTCTAAACTAAATTAAAAAAATTATTAGTCAATATCTTTTCAAAATTTTAAGATTAGAGCTTGAAAGTCTAAAATAGAAAAAGCTGTTATTATGTTATTAATTGATACTAAAGACTTATTCTAAAGCAGATGACTAACCAAACGATTGATTTATTAAGTCCAGCAGATTTATATCGTAAGAACTATACTCATCAGCTTCAACAAACGATAGATGCTTACTCAACGTCAATGATTGTTATAGGAGAAGCAGTTCAAAATGCTGTTGATGCTGTTTGTGAATCAAATAAGCCTCGAGGAATTATCAAAATAGAAATTGATTTTGATCGAGAAAAAATTTCGGTTCAAGATAATGGAAATGGATTTCCAAAAGATATTTCTCTTCTGTATTTAGGTGGTGGAACAAAAAGTAATAAAAAACTTAAAGGGAAAGTTGGAGTTGGAATCAAAGTCACCTTGTTTTGTAGTCAAAGCTTCTCAATTCGGAGTCGATTACCTGATAGTTCTTGGACAGTTAACATAGAAGATGCTTATAAATTTAAAGAACTGCCTGAATTAAGAATACCAGATAATCTCCCGGTAGATGAGATTCCTTTAGAAGAAGAAGGAACACAAGTAAAATATTGTTTTCCGAAAACAAAGGAGTTACTAAAGGAATTTCTTCAAGAGGTGATTGATACAACTCTACCTAAAGGAATCGATAAAGAGTTTGGGAAAATAATAAATAATGTTGAAACAAACTTTTCCTCTCCAATCTCTGCACTTGTGAGTGTATTTTTAAGAAGATATAGTTACATCGGTGATACTCTTGCGTCAATGAGAAAACAAGAGCGTTATCCACAAGAAGGAATTGAGATTAAATGTAAAATTAAATGTAGTCATCCCAGTACTTATTTTGAAAATTCAAAGATTGCAAAGCTTTTTGGAGAAGAAAAAGAGCAAATATTTGAAATCCTGCCTCAATATTTTTCTGTTGAAGATAGTTTGAAGTGGATTCCTAAAGGAAAAAGGAAGCCGTCAATATTTGAGGATAAACTAGGAAGAGGAGGAACTAATTTAGTAAAAACAGATGGATTTAATGTGCTAACTTTTGATTCAGAGGAAGATTATAAATTATTGATTACAAATAAGCAAGGAAATCCGTCGAGTGATATTGATACTTATAGAAAACATCTATTTCCTAAAATAAATGCTATTTATTTAGCAATAGGAAGGATTCCTGATTTTGAGCTTTATTTACCTGGAGGTAGTCGAAGAATAATATCCTGTAACGGAATAGTTACAAGTCACAGTATAGATTTGACACGAGGAAAAAATCAAGCATATGTAAGATGCTTCGATCTTGTAATAGATGTTGATGCTCAACTGAATTATGGAAAGACCCAGCTCACAAATATGCGATTAGTAAAATGGGTTAGAGATTACATTAATGATGCCTATGTTAGTGTTGTCCAGAATGCTGCTTGTGAATGGGTTGGACGAATTATAGATGATGTCGATGATGAAGACCAAGAAGGATTCTTAGATAAAAAGAATTTAGGACTCTCTGAATATACCACTCAAAAAGAACCACGTGATGAAAATGATGTGATCGGTCTATTTTTTGAGATGGCTGGTCGAGGATTATTTCCAAATTACAAGATTTTCGGATTATCTCAAAAAAATAAATATGACTGTGGTGCTGTTATTAAACGAGAAAAAGACACAGATGAAGTATTTCAACCGTCAGATAATAGTAAACTAAGAATTATAGAATTTAAAGTTCGCTCTTCAGAAATTATACGAGACTTCGATCGAGGGACTAAAGATTCTAGAGATGTGGATTTAGTAATTGCATGGGAAGAAGGGAGATATAGTAGTAGAGATTATGCTATTTACGATATAGACCAGAGTAAAGCATACGCGGCTTCTCCCAAGAGAGTCTTTCCACGTGCTAGTAAGTTTATATATAATACTCGACAAGGACATGAAGTTCAGATTCTATTGTTATCAGAGGTAGTTGAGTCAATAAAAACTTAAAAAAAAAACGAAAGCCTAAAGCTTTATTAGTAATTTATTTATAAAAGTATTTAGATGATAAGGTTCTAGTCAGCCTGAGTCCACAAACGAAAGAGGAGCATGACTATTCAAATACTAGTTCATGACCCTATTTACCTCGACTACCATTCAACAACACCCGTCGATCGAAGAGTCGCCGATCGCATCCTGCACCAAATGACGATCGCCTTCGGGAATGCCAGTAGCACCGACCATATCTACGGCGATGAAGCAAGTAAAGCCATCCGCCAAGCGCGCCGTCACGTTGCCCAACTCGTCGGTGCTTTCCCCAAAGATATTATCTTTACCTCCGGTGCTACCGAAAGCATTAATTTAGCCATTCAAGGCAGTATTGCGCCCAAAATCGCCAATCCCAATAAACCTCGCGTTGCCGTCTGTGCCGCCGAACACAAAGCCGTTTTAGACACCTGCAACATTCTCGAAAAGCAAGGCAAAATCGAACTTCTCCAGCTTCCGGTTAATTCCCAAGCGCAAATCGATCTCGATCGCCTCCAACAAGCCTGCGATCGGGGTCTCGATCTCCTCTGCGTGATGGCCGCCAATAACGAAGTCGGCACGATTTATCCCGTCGAACAAATCGGCGCGATCGCCCGACAGTACCGCGTTTCTTTCCTCTGCGATGCCTCCCAAGCCGCTGGCAAAATCCCCATCCACTGCGAAGACTGGGGGATTACCTACTTAGCCATTTCCGCCCACAAACTGTACGGCCCTCAAGGAGTCGGTGCATTAGTCGCCAACCGCCGCCATCCCCTCCAACCCATTCTCTTCGGAGGCGGCCATCAAAAGAGAATTCGACCGGGGACCCTCAACGTTCCGGGAATTGTCGGACTCGGGGAAGCCTGTCGCCTGCGCCAGTTGGAAATGGCAGCAGATGAAACGGCGATCGCCTCTAAACGAGACCGATTGCAACGTCTGCTACAAGCGCAAATTCCCGGCTTGCAGGTAAACGGCGATCGCGACTCTCGCCTCGCGGGAAACCTCCACATCTCCATTCCCGAAATTCCTAATAGCGCCATCATTGCCAGAGTCCGGCATCGGTTAGCCATATCCAGAGGTTCGGCTTGCTCTTCCGGTGTCGAGGCTCCTTCCCACGTTCTGCAAGGGATGAATTTGTCCGAAGAAGTTATTGAAGGCGCGCTTCGCATCGGGATTGGTAAATTTACCACCGAAGAAGAAATCGATCGAGCAGCAAATATTTTGGTAGCGGCAGTTGACTCAACTCGCAATATTATCGATGAATGAATCACTCTTGCCACAGGGGAATTCTCTAACACCCCTACGGACGATACGCTTTCAAAAACATGTCCACTGCGCCGTCGGCAACCCGATCGATTTCTTCTTGGGTAAACGACTCTTGAATGTGAAACACGCACTTCACGAAAACATCCGCCTTACACAACTCCAGAAACTGCTGTGCCGCCAGTTCGATATCGTCAATTTTTAAATCGCCCCGTGCCACCGCAGCCGACAAAAACTGAGTCAGGTGGCGGATTCCCAAATCCGGACCGCAATTGAAAAAAGTACGCGCCAGACAGGGAAAGCGCTGGGCCTCTCCAACTGCCAAGCGATGAATGTTTTGCGCGAATGGCGAAATCAACAGCGCGATGAAATGTTGGGCGATCTGGCGCAGCGTGGCTTCGGTGTCTTGGGTGGGATCTTCGATCTTGAAAATGCGATCGGCATGTTGGCTGCATTCAAGTTCGACAAACGCTCGAAATAGG
>JAXHUC010000177.1:0-12015 GCA_034189805.1 Cyanobacteriota bacterium | reverse complement strand
CCGAGACCATTTCCGACTTGCCTTTCACTTGCACCCGATCGATGAGTCGCAAATCGCAATCGCTGCGATCTTTCATCGCCAGAAACGTGCGATCGCTAATCAATAAAGATACGCCGTAATTTTTCGTCAACCCCTCCAATCGAGAAGCCAGATTCACCGCATCGCTAATCACCGTGCCATCCATACGGGTGCGTCCGCCAACGGTGCCGAGCATCAAATCGCCGGTGTTAATGCCAATACCAATCCGAATTGGCGGTCGATCGGGATGCTGTCGGGTTTGATTGTAGCGATTGAGGGTATCGAGCATGGCAATTCCCGCTTGCACCGCGTCGTCTGCATTCCGACCAAACAGGGCCATAATCGCATCGCCGAGGTATTTATCGATAAACCCGCCATTATCTAAAATCGCCGGTTCCATGCGGGAAAGATAAGCGTTAATAAAGCGAAAGTTATCCTCTGGGGTCATCTTTTCCGAGAGGCTGGTGAAAGAGCGAATATCGCAAAATAGAATCGACATTTTCTCTTGCACCCGATCGCCGAGTTCCACATCAATGATGCTTCGTTTGTGCAGAAGTTGGAGGAACTGGCGGGGAACGAACCGTTCGTAGGCTTGATTGAGTTTATAGAGTCGCTGCTGGTGTTGGTTGAGGGCATCGATGAGCACGTCTTGTTCTCGCACCCGTTTTTGCAATTCCTTGTTGAGGCGGCGAACTTGGGCTTCGGCTTCGATGCGCTGGGAGACTTCTTCTTGCATTTGCGAGTTGGCTTGCCGCAGGGCTTTCGTCTTGTCATCGACGGTTTGTTGCAGCAGTTCGACGGTACTGTTGAGATCGACGGGATTAATGGCTTCGAGGAGGGTCGTTTGGGTGATAATCCCGGCGAGATACCCATCTTCATCCACCACCACCAAGCGCCGAATCCGCTGGTTTTGCATGATTTGATGGGCTTCCCACAGGGGAATCTTTTTTTGCACCGGACGAAGCGGGGAACTCATCACCTCTCGTGCCGGGGTTTGGCAAAAATCGAGACCGAAGGTTTTAAACTGAACGATATCCCGTTCGGTAACGATGCCGATGGGTTTTTGGCGATCGTTGTTTTCGTCGGCTTCTACCTCGCAAATTACAACGCAGCTTTTACGCTGTTGTGCCATCAGTCGCGCCACATTGTTGACCGTACTACTTGGGGATGCCGTTGTCACTTTCGGCACCATAATGCTTGACACCTGCCGAATTTGCAGCATATCGGCGGGATTGAGGGCTTGACGCAAACTATGGGGGGTAATGACACCGACAACTCGACCTGCGTCATCTACGGCTGGAAGGTGGCGAATGCGCGCCGCCCGCAATTGGGCCAAAATCTCAAAAATATCCGTCTTTTCATCGAGTCGGATGGTGTTTACATTCGGGCGCATCAGTTGTTCGATCGTCACTCCGGTCAAATCCATCTCTTCGCTGGTCACTCGTACGACATCCCGTTCCGTGAAGATGCCCATCAGCCGTTCGTCTTCCACTACCAAAACGTAGCTGATTCGAGTCTGACTCATCAAAGAAACGGTCTCCAAAACTAGAGTCTCTGGAGAAACCAAAGTCGGAGCGGTATCGAGTGCTTTACTCAGCAGCGTTGAGGAATCGGAATTGCTCAGTAACATGATTGATACGAAGATTTGACACAAATGCCGTCTGGAAGCCGACTGGAGGAAATTGACCGCTCAAATTCAGATCGCTTGACCTGGGCAATGGCGATCGCCCCAAGTCCGAATTGAGATGAGCGCGATCCCTAGCTTAGATTTGACAAATTATCGCTCCGAGCGCACTTGAAGCGAAAAAAAACGATTAAAAACCAGTATGGGAACAAATTTAAAAAAAATCGTCTCCGTCTAATTGAATATTTTCAAATTGCCACTAGATATTGGTAATGATGCCGTGGTAAGGCAGGACAGAAAGTCACTTAGTTCTAACTTTTTTCAGGGATATATTGACAAAGCCCGAAGAGAATCTAAAAAGCTAGAGCGGGTCTAATCTAGCTATTTTTCTACCGTAAATCGCCCGATGCTAAGCGATCGATAATGATTAAGGTACTTGACACTGAAGGTAAAAGCGACAAAAAGAAAGAAACTTTTAATATCCGAACTTTAGACTTGAGTATAATATCCGAACCTAGTCTTATCAGTCAATCAAATGGGATAGTTTGGGTTTCTCGAGTTCGATCTAAGCTGACTGCATTGGGGGTTCGATTGTCGGATCGACAGATTGAATGCGTTGTAGGTGAGTTTGGGTCGCAATGTCGGCTGGGTTGAGGGTCAAACATTCGGAAAATAGAATTTTCGCATCCTGAAGATGACCCATTTTTGAGAGAACGATCGCTTGCTCGAATCGAGTTTTTGTTTTTCGTTTTCTATCTCGAATTTCGGGTAAATCGGCATTAAAAATTTCAAAAACCGAGACCATTTTTGACTTCCCTTTTACCTGAAGCCGATCGATAATTCTAAAGTCGTAATCGCTAGGATTTTCTAACGACAAAAAGGTGCGATCGCTAATGAGTAACGACACGCCGTAGTTTTTTGTCACTCCTTCGATGCGAGAGGCTAAATTCACCGCATCGCCGATAACGGTTCCATCCATCCGCTTCTGGCCGCCGACAGTTCCGAGCATCAAATCTCCGGTATTGATCCCGATCCCATTTTGGATGGGATCGTAACCCGCTTTCACCCGCTGTTGATTGTACTCGTGCAAGCGTTCGAGCATGGAAATTCCGGCCCGGACGGCATCATCGGCACAACTCCCAAATAAGGCCATAATTGCATCGCCGATGTATTTATCGATAAACCCGCCATTTTCGAGGATTGCCGGTTCCATCCGCGATAAATAAGCGTTGATAAACCGAAAATTGTCCTCGGGAGTCATACTTTCGCTCAAGCTGGTAAAGGCGCGAATATCGGAAAAGAGGACGCTCATTTCTTGCTGAACTTGGTCGCCGAGAGAAACATCGAGAATACTTTCTTTCTGCAAACATTTGAGAAATTCGTGAGGGACGAAATAGCTATATGCGGCTGTGAGATTGGATAAGCTCAGGTGAGTTTTCAATCGGGCGAGGAGTTCTTGTTTGTTGATGGGTTTGGTGAGGTAATCGTTGGCCCCGGAGGATAACCCTTCAACGATATCGCTCACTTGATTTTTCGCCGTTAACAGCAGAATCGGCAGTTCGTTAGCGGGGAATTCTTCGCGCAATCGATGGCAGACTTCGTACCCCGTCATTTTCGGCATCATCACGTCAAGCAAAATCAAATCTGGCTCGAATCCGCTTTCGATAATCTCTAACGCTTCCACCCCGTCGGTCGCTTTGGCGATTTCGTAGTTTTCTCGGGTGAGGTGATTCATCAAAACTTGCAAGTTTACCGGTTCGTCATCCACGAGCAAGATTTTGAAACCGTCGGCATTTGTGTCAGCATCGTTTCGATGGGGCGATCGCATTTCCATCCCCTCGGCAGGGGCAACTTCGACGGTTTCCCCGAGGGTCTGGGCTAAGGCAAGTTTTGGCGGTTCTGGGGCGAGGTCGCGGGCGATTTCCAGGGTAAAGGTAAAGCACGATCCCTTCCCCACCTCCGACTCGACCCAAATCTGACCTCCGTGCAACTCAACCAAATTGCGAGTCACCGCCAACCCCAACCCCGTCCCCCCGTATTCCCGCGCTGTAGACCCGTCTCCCTGCTCGAATTCGCCAAAAATGCGATCGAACTTGTCTGGAGGGATGCCGATGCCCGTATCGCGCACGCTCACGGCAATTCGATCGGGTTCGGGAGTGCCGTAGGCCGAGGCAAACACTTCCACCGTGCCGGATTTGGTAAACTTAATCGCGTTACCCACCAAGTTGTACAAAATCTGTTGCAAGCGGTTTTCATCCGCACTCACTGGCGGTAAATCGACGGAAATGGCATTGACCAGTTGCAAGTTTTTTTTTCCGACGAGGGTGCGGCTGAGGGTGAGTACCAGACTCGCGATCGCCCCTAAAGGCAAAGGTTTGCTTTGAATTTCAATATTTTGGTGCTTGAGTTTGGAAAAATCGAGGATATCGTTGACCAAATTCGACAATCGGCGACCGCTTTGGGCGATCGTCTCGAGATCGTCGCGATCTTGGGAGTTGAGTTGCGCGCCGTCGAGCATTGATTCTGCCAACCCGATAATCCCGTTGAGGGGGGTGCGCAGTTCGTGGGAAGTATTGGCGAGAAACTGGTCTTTGAGGCGATCGAGGCGTTTGAGGTCTTCGTTAGCTTGGGCGAGTTCGGCGGTGCGATCGCTCACTTGCTGCTCTAAATTAGAATTGAGATCGACCATTTGGGTGGCGTAGTCTTCTAGGGATTCCATCACCTGGTTGTAGCGACGGGCGATTTTTCCGGCTTCGGTAAAGGGATCTTCGGGGACGCGCAGGCTGAAATCCTGAGTGCGCGCCTGTTCGTCCATCACCTGAAATAGCTCGTAAACTTCGGTTTTTGCCCGGTGTTCGGAAACGTTGAGGCCGATTTCTTCTTCTTCGAGGGAGACGCGCAGGGGGGAGAAGCGATCGATAATTCGCAGCAGCAAGTACGTTATCCCAAACGCCCACGCAAACCCCACGCCGATGCCGAACAATTGCACGGCAATTTGATGGTGGCGACTCAACCCCGTTCCCAGAATCTCCAAATCCCCAAACAATCCCACTGCCAAGGTTCCCCACGCCCCGGCAATGCCGTGCAGGGCGATCGCATCGACTCCATCGTCGATCCGAAAACGTTCGATCCAGTAGGTGGACAGCAGCATTATCGCCCCGCCCATGCCCCCGATGAGAGCCGCATGAGGGGTGCTGACGGCGTTGCATCCGGCGGTAATCGAGACCAATCCAGCGATCGAGCCATTGATGAGGACTTCCACTTCCGGCAATTTGCGCTGATACCAACCCAAAGCCCCAGCAGTCAGCATTCCCATCGCCCCGGCCAAAAACGTCTGTACCAAAATCCTCGGGACTTGGTCGTTGAGAGCGAGGGTACTGCCCCCGTTAAATCCCAACCAGCCTAACCACAGCAGCATTGCCCCGAGGACGGAAAAGGATAAATTCGAGCCGTGGATTTTTCGCGATCGCCCGTCATTCGTAAAACGTCCCGTTCGCGGTCCGATAATCAGCAAGGCCGCCAGGGACACCCAACCGCCAACGCTATGCACGACGGTAGACCCGGCAAAGTCAGCAAAGCCCAGTCTCCCCAGCCAGCCCGAAAGAGTTCCGGTTTCGATACCGTTCCACGCCCAATGTCCGAAAATTGGGTACACCAAGCCCGAGATGAGGAGGGCGAGAATCAGATATCCTTGGAAGCGCAAGCGTTCGGCAACAGCCCCGGAGACGATTGTCGTGCAAGTGCCGCAAAACATCGCCTGGAAGAAGAAAAACGCACTGAGTTTGGGATCGTGGGCGAGTTCGAGAAAAAAGTCTTTCGCCCCCACCCACCCGCTAACAGAAGCACCGAACATTACCGCATAACCGAAACTCCAAAAGAGGACGATGGAGATGCCCACATCGGCAAGGTTTTTAACGGCAACGTTAATGTTATTCTTCGATCGAGTCAGCCCGGATTCGAGGCACATGAAACCCGGTTGCATCATGAAGACCAATCCCGCGCAACCCAGAAGCCAAGCCACATTTAAGTCGAGCATCATTCGCGATCGGTAATATTGAAAAGCAGAAGAATATTATCCAAAGATTCAGCCTAGGATTGAGGTTATCGGGAAAAAGATTCAGTTTTCTCCGATGGCGCGATCGGTTGATGTTGACCCAAATAATTTGAGATCTCGTGTTGCAAACTCCAAACTCCCCAATTTAGAGCGATGGGGGATACGCTCTCTTGCAACTTATCGCCAGCAAAGACCAACGCGAAATACTCGATCGGGCAACCGAGCATTCGATCGAGAAAGCCCCAATGACAAGATATAGAGAAGGTTAAGTGACGACTCGGTTCGGTTTTAACACAGTCTCGATTGATAACACCCACAATCTAATAGCATAATTATAAAAGGATAATCGTCAAAAATCTATAAACTTTATTAAATTTAAGGCAAACATTCAGCTTGTAGCCGTCAGCCGTTAGCTTTAAATCAGTCCGAATCCCTGATATTTATATTTTTACAACTATAGAGCCGAATTGGAGAAAATGGGCAGTTTTATCACCCGTAAAATTATTCAATTGAAATGATTCAGTTCCATTCAAAAAATACCCATTCTACAATTGAGTATTGCAAATGAGCATTGCGAATGACTGAATGCTAGTTATTGAAGAGGTCGATCGCTTCCCATATTACGATTTGGCAAGTCCGGCACGAATTGTCGCAATTAGCTCCTCTCCCTTCCACGGTTTGTGCAAACAGGCATGAAGATTGGCTCGATCTTTCGCCCGTTCGATCGCATCTTCATCCGCCTGTCCGCTCAATAACACTTTGACAATCTGGGGAAACTTTTCGTGAACCCGAATTAAAAATTCATCTCCTTTAAGTCCCGGCATCAACCAATCAGAAACAATCACGAGAATATCAACGTCATCTTCATTCAGTTCTTCGATGATTTCGAGAGCTTCATCGGCACATTCCGCAAATTCGTAAGTATATTGATTCTCAAAAGCTTTTCTTAGCTGTCGTTTCAAACTATCGAGAACCATTGCCTCATCATCCACACATAAAATTGCCGCTTTCGACATATCAAATTCACTCCAATTTTGGGTATAAGTTAATGATGAAAAACGGGTAATGGGCGAAGAGAGCGGGGGAAGCTGGGGGAGAATGAATGCAAAATTAAAAATTAAAAATGCAAAATTCTCCTTGTCTCCTTGTCCCCCTCATCCCCCATCTCCCCATCTCTCCTACTTCTCATCTCCAAATCCCGCCAGAGGCAAAGAGACCGCAAACGTCGTTTTGCCGGGGACGCTCTCAACATCGATCGAACCGCAATGGCGATCGATAATGTGTCGAACGATATCCAACCCCAAACCCGTCCCTTTTCCAGCAGGTTTGGTGGTAAAAAACGAATTGAAAATCTTCGGCATCACGTCCGGGGGAATCCCTTCGCCGCTATCGGTGATGCTCACGATCAAATGCGTGTCGTTGCGACCGACATCAATGGTCAGACTACCTCGATTGTCCATTGCTTGCAGTGCGTTGTGAATCAGATTCGTCCACACTTGGTCGAGTTCGTCGGGATAGCAGAGAATTGGCGGGAGTCCGGCTTCGTAATTGCGAGTGACTTCAACACCCTGTTTGATGTGACTCTGATACAACATCAACACCGTTTCCACTCCTTCAGTCACCTGTGCGCGGACGGGATTCGAGCTGGCATCGGAACGGGAGTAAGTTTTGAGGGCGCTCAAGAGTTTCGTGGCTCGATTGGTGGCCACATCGATGAGATTGGTACTCTGATACAACGTCGAGATATTGTAGATCGAGTCGAGAATTTCCGTCGAGCGAGGATGTTCGAGCAGGGGCAAGCAAAATTCCACCCGATCGTAAATGCCGATATCTGTTAGTAAATCGGCGACTTCAGCAGCCGCTTCGATTTGGTGAGATTCAAGGCTGGTAATTAGAGCGCGCTTGAGTTTGCGCCGTTCGCGAGTCGAGCGGGGAATGCGTTTCTCGGAGCTGCGCTCGATGGTTTCCCAGAAAATCCCTTGAGACTCGGCAGACAAATGACAGAAAAGTTGGGGAAGTTGCGCCAGGGTTTCGTCTAACTGCTCGGAAATGCTCTTGACGGAAGATTGAATCGCAGAAAGCGGTGTTTTGACTTCGTGAGCGATACCCGCCACGAGTTGTCCGAGGGTCGCCATTTTGGCCGCTTGAATCAGTTCCGCTTGAGTCGCCTTGAGTTTTTGCACCGTCTCTTCGAGTTCGCGAGATTTTCGTTCGAGCAGCCACGTTTGTTGAATGCCCTGAGACACTTCTCCCATTAATTCGATCGCCACATCGGAGGACATAAACTCGAGTTCTTCAATGCCCAACCAAGGCAGGGGTTTAATGTCTCCATCGCTGCGGTGGACGATCTCGAACTGTCCGTCCGATCGCACTCGTCCGATGTAACAATGCTTCCAAACGTGGTGGTTGGGTTCGATGGTAACCGGTCCGCCGGGGGCTTGGAAACGCTGACCGTAGGCGGCTTCGCGAACGAGATCGACTTCAAAGGAATCTGCGGTCTCGACGGCTTGCTTCCACAGGAACACTTGGGTATAGGCCGCTTCAATGGGATCGGAGGTGACGCGGTCTGCGCCGTAACGAGCCTGAAAATCGCGCACGAATTGGCGGTTTTCCGGGAGATCCAGGCTTTGGAAATAGCTCCAACTCGAATAGTGACCCACAGCAACCGCTCCGAGATTTTGGAGTTCGGCTTCGGCAACGCTCACCGCAACGATGGGAATATCTTCGGCGCGAATCCCCGCTTGGTGGTATTGGGTGTAAAAGGCGTGGTTGCTATCGCCATTGAGGGTACTAAACACCACATCCGGTCGCGCTTTGAGGATATTCTCGATCGTCCGATCGAAATTCGTCGCCCCCAGTTCGATGTATTCTTCCCCCACCACTAAACCACCGTGGCGTTTGAGTTGCGCTCGAACGGGTTTGTTTACCGTACGGGGAAAAACATAGTCCGAACCGAGCAGAAAAAACTGTTTTTTGTCATTGTCCAACAGCCAGTCGATCGCCGGTTCCACTTGCTGGTTCGGGCAAGATCCCGTATAGAAAATGTTCGGACTTTGTTCGAGACCTTCGTATTGCAGGGGATACCACAGGAGGGCGTTGAGTCCTTCAAAAATCGGTTTGACAGCTTTACGAGCGGCCGAAGTCCAACAACCAAAAACCGTCGTCACACCCTCTTCTTCGATCAGTTTTCTGGCTTTTTCAAAAAACAGGATCGGATCTGAGGTTCCATCTTCTAAGATCGGTTCGATCGACTCCCCCAGAACTCCTCCCGCTTGATTAATTTGGGCGATCGCCATCAAAGCCGAATCAATTAACGGACGCTCGCTCGCGGCCATCGTACCACTTTGAGAGTGTAAGATACCAACTCGAACCATAGATTTAGAGAAGTATAAAAATGTCGCTAAAGACGCAGGGAAAAAAGTAGAAAACTTACCCAGAATGGAGCCAAACGACTAGACGAGAATTTTAACGACTCGATCGAAACAAACTCGAGACAAAAGCAAACGAACATCATCTCTCTTCTTTTCTCAAAAGAGATTGTTGAGATGCGGGATCTTTGAGACGGAGATTAATGTCATCTGAAGTATAAGCGATTTCGACTATCCTGGCTAGAATCAAGCCTAAACCCCAGCTTCACCCTTGTCCTCCTTGTCCCTCTTCTCTCCTCATCTCCCCCTCTCCGCGTCCCCGCGTCACCGCGTCCTTCCCTCCCCCTCTCCCCATCTCCCGTTTCCCATGTTAAGATTGCCACTCATTGCCACTGACAACGGGAGCGAAACCCACGATGCAAACCTACCATTACGTACTAGCCTCTGAGTCGTTTTTGCTCGAAGAAGAGCCGCTCGATGAAGTGATTCGCGAACGGATTCGCAACTATCAAGAACAGGAAAAAGAGATCGATTTCTGGGTGGTCAAACAACCGGCATTTTTAGAGGCTCCGGAAATGAATGCCATCAAAAACCAATGTCCTCAACCCGCTGCGGCCGTGATTTCGACCGATCGCACCTTTATCACCTGGCTGAAGTTGCGCTTAGAGTTCGTTCTCGTCGGTGAATTTCAAGCCCCCTCGGAAACCATTCGAGATCCTCTAGCCTCTTTAACCTCCGTATGATAAACTTCTAGACACCTGGCAGCAAGGCGGTTAGAGAGACTAGGACACATAAGCGAAATCGAACAGTACGGGATCGTTATTGCGATCGGCGCCGCCCCCACGAAGGAAACCAGCCACACCGACAGATTTTCCGAACCGATGTCTACACCGAAGAATTCCATGGGTCATCCCCTCTCGAAGCTCTGTAGAACCCTCCTCGGCTCGCTCTGTGTTGGAGCGGTCGGTTGGGGGGCGCTTGCCACCAATGCGATCGCCGCCCAAGGTGAGTGCAGTCCGCCTCAAGCCGGTGAGTTCTTAATTCTGGTGATCAATCCGGAAGAGGACGAGCAAGAAGCAGTCGCCGAGCTGATTCCCCCCGATCGCAATGCCGCGATCTGCAATTACTTGGGTGAAATCGTCACCCGAGTGGGCGGCTATACCCAGCAACAAGAGGCAAACGGTTTAGCACAGACGATCGCCGCTCAAACGGGTTTGGGGGCTTTCGTGACTCGTCCCCCATCGGTAGAAGCCCCGGTGGAAACCTCCACGACGGTCGAACCCCCATCCGTGCCGATTCCCGAGTCTCCTGCGCCGATCGTTTCCGCCCCGCCCGAAACGGCTTCAGAGCCTTCCCCATTGGGCATTCCCCTAATTCCCGGTCGAGCGATCGAATTCCAGTCGGCGGGCGATCGCCAAAACTCCGCCCCCAATTTACCATCCTCGACAATTTCCGAAGAACCCGAATCCCCAGTCAATCCCGGAACCCTGCCGGATTTGGGTTTGGGTTCCGAACCCGCTTCCCCAGAAGAATCTTCCATACCGGAATCTCCGGCATATAACCCACCCCCGCAGGTGTCGCCAACTGCCGAAACCGCCGCTGCGCCGGCCACCCCGGAAGCAGCCATTCCACCGGTGCGATCGACCCCCGAACGCCCGCAACCGGAACTTGAGGAACTGCCCGATCTTTCTCCCGCGATTGAAGAGGCTACCGAGATGCCAGAGACTTCGATCGTTTCCGCATCCGCACCGGCTTTCGATCCCCAACCCCTCGAAGCAGGCTACGCGATTTTAGTCGATTACAACGAGCAACCCGAAATTGCCGCCCAACTCCAACAAGCGGTCGGTAACAACATCGGGTTAGTGTCCTACGGTCAGCGTCCTTACCTACTGGTTGTCCACACTCAAGACCAAACTTCGGCCAATTCCACTCTACAGACATTGAGTTCGAGTGGCTTTTTGACCATGATGGTCGATAGCCGACAGGTGATTTTGCTCGCACCGAAAGTGACGCAGTTTTAAATCTGCTTAAAACCGATCGGACTCGAAAGGCGATCGTCGTGCAGAGGGTTTGTCGTGCAAATGATTTTGGTGAAAATCGGTGTTTTCGAGTCAGCGCATCGTGTTATTATAATGGGGCGACAGCAACCGTGGAGAGGTGGCTGAGTGGTCGAAAGCGGCAGATTGCTAATCTGTTGTACGGTTAAGGCCGTACCGAGGGTTCGAATCCCTCCCTCTCCGTTCTCAGTTTGGCAAAAAGCAAGATTGTTTTTCAGTTCGATCGCGGAAATTTTCCACCCCAGAAGTATCCCATGCAAAAGCGATCGACCTTGCTATGTCCAATCGTCTCAATCATCCGATCGTCCGCGAGAGTTTTGCCATCATCGATCGCGAAATCGGTGAGTGTTCTTTAAGTCCCTCAGAATACGCTATCCTGCGGCGCGTCATCCACAGCAGCGCCGATTTCGAGTTCCAGAACCTGATTCGATTTAGTCCTGGAGTCATTGACGCGGCGATCGCTGCTTTACCCGACTCAATTCCGATTATCACCGATGTCACGATGGTGAAACAGGGCATCGTGACGATGGTGGGGAAAACGTTCGATAATCCAGTCATCTGCGCGATCGAGAAAGCCCCATCCGCACTGCCGGGAAAAACCCGCACCGAGACGGGAATGTTGCAGTGCTACGAGGAATTTCCCCAGGGCATCTATATTATTGGCAACGCACCGACGGCTTTGCTTGCCCTATGCGATCGTATTGCCGCCTCTGCCGTCAAACCAACGTTAGTTGTCGGCGCACCCGTGGGTTTTGTCTCCGTTCTCGAATCGAAACAGGCTTTAGCACGAACCGACATACCCCAAATTCGCATCGAAGGACGAAAAGGGGGTTCTTCCGTCGCCGCAGCCATCCTCAATGCCTTACTGGTGCTTGCATGGCAATCGATTTACGG
>JAXHUC010000176.1:0-12099 GCA_034189805.1 Cyanobacteriota bacterium | reverse complement strand
ATACTTTTACTATTATTTTTTCTTTAAGCTTTTATTTCATATGATAACTTTTTTAGTTCTACTTTTACACATTTTATTTTTTAATATTTTTAAAATCCAATAGTTTAGATTATCGTGCTATCGCACGGATAAGTTGAAAAATTCAATCTCAAGACAATGAACTTTCTCCAAGCATTAACCCTAACTCTCTACGATATCATTCTCGTCACGGCTATTTCCTTCCTCATCTTCGATTTCTTTTGGGGAATGACAACCTATCAACCCAATACTCAGTCGTCTGATACCGCAATTGTCGCAGTTTCTTCTACCCCAACGCAATCTAATTCAAGCAAGATATTAGCCAGTGCCGATCCATTTCTGGAGCTGATTTCTCACCTGAACAAACGACAAATTCGGACTTTGTGCGCTCCCTTGAACGTTCGACAAAAATTGAGTGGGGTAGAGAAAACCCGAGATGCAATGGTGGGAGAGGTTTTAAGTATATTTGAGAGCGATCGCGATCGAGTAATCGCAGTTGTACGCGAGCGATTGCCGAATCTCATCCCCACGGCAGCTTAATCTGAATTATGGCGATCGTTCAGCCAATGCACTACGGGCAGACTGCGCGCTGCGCCTACAGCAAAAGCGCCATCAGCTTGAAAATTGGCGCTATCGCGCTGCGCGATCAACCACTTCAAACCACAATCACATGAGTCACTTCTCAAGTATTCAAACTCAACTGAGCGATCGTCAAGCGCTAGCAACAGGATTAAAAACCCTGCTCGACGATCGAGGAATCCAGACGGAAATCGAAGTCCACGATCGTCCGGTTCCCCTCGAGAACGCCTACGATCGAACCAATCGCAGCACCGCAAACGTTCTCATCCGCCGTCGATTCTTAGATACACAAACGCGCCAAGCCTTGCTCGATATCGGATTTCTCTGGAACGACGATGGGGGAAAATTCGAGGCCGTTCTCGATCGCTGGGACTTCGATCGTAACGTCCTCGGCACCGAGTTCGATACCGTACAAAACTTCTTGAACCACGTTCAACTCCAAAGCGATCGCGCTTACATCGAAGCACGATACCCTGCCGAACTCTGGAATTACCAGGAACGAACCCTAGAGGATGGAACGCTACGCACGACCTTAACTCGCAAGGTCGATCTAACGCTGGCATAAGTGCTTGGGAGTATCGCGGCAACCCAACCGAAACCCAACACGAGTTCCATTTTCTTGACACTCCCCTGCTTAAAGGAGAAGAAAGTTTCTCTAGAAGGGGGAGGCTTGAAACTCATTATTTTCGTCAATCAATATATTCCCCAATTCATCATGGAATCGAACGCACCAACCATTATCATCACCCAAAAACTCGGACAACCCCTCCAAGTTGAAGTCGAAGGAGTCCGGGGGAGTTCTTGTACCGAACTCACCCAACCCTTAAACCAACTCGGCGTTGAAAACATCGAACTCAAGCCCGAGTATCACCAAGAAGCCCAAATTTCCACCCAAACTGACGCGATCGTCGGTTAACGAGAGACAAGGGGATGGGGGGAAAAGGGAGACAAGGAGGAAGAGGAAAAACTGACAATTGATTGACCATTCCTCTGCTCCTGACAAGTGTAGGTTTTTTACAAATGGGCAATTTTCGCTCGTGAAAGTAACGAAAAATAAAGGATTCGGCGATTGCCAGCTCAAATCCATGCCTTCCTTAAAAACCTACACTTGTAAGTTCCTCTACTCTCCCCCAACTCCTCAGCCTGACAAGGGAAAGCTGTTCGCATATTGATGCGATCGCTTGCTGGTGTCGAAGGAGATTTCAGGGGTGGGTTCTCCCCTTACTCCCCCTGCTCCCCTATCTCCCTCATCTCTCCCATCTCCCCGATCGCATCCACCCAAATCTAAAAAACCACTCACGATGTCCCTTAATATCCAAGAACTCGCCGTCCGGTTCAATGCCGGAATGGCGACGATCTCCATTGACGTGCCCCCATCAGCGGAATCTCGATGTAGCGATCGCATCATCAAAGAATTCGCCATTCCCCAAGGAATGCGCGTGCTGGGCTGGGATAGCATCAACTCCCTCAAACGCTGGGTCTTTCTCAACGATCGGACTCCCGAGTCGATGTGCACACAGCCCGTTGAGGATTTTCAAGTCCGCAGCCATCCAGTCGCCGATTTATTTAAATATCTCAGATTGCTGGAGTATCGCGACAAAACGCTCATCCTCGCCAAAGATATTCTCCACTACCTAGATCGAGAGAATCCAGCCGTTCTGCGAGCGGCGATCGATTGCTGCTACCACCTCAAACGCTCTCCCCACCGACTGGTTCTCTTTCACAACGGACTATCCATCCCATCCGAACTCAACGACCTCGTAGATACAATGCACGAGCCACTTCCCGATGGGGCAGAAGTTTCCCAACTCCTCGAACATCGTCTCCGCGTCATTGAAGCATCAGCACAACGACAAAATAAATCGATCGCGATCGATTTAACCGAAGATAGCCGAACGGCTTTGGTACGCGCCCTCAAAGGTCTCACGGCCGAAGCCATCGACGATGCCCTGCAACTGGCTGCGGTCGCTCACCGAGAAATTTCCCATCGGGCGATCGACATCGCCATCTCTCTTAAGAAGCAGCAACTCGCCCAACTGGGTCTTCGCTACGCACCGACACCGGAAGTCGAGGTAGCCGGACTCGATCGCGTCAAAACCTGGGCAGCTTGTCATGCAGCCCTCCTCAACCCCCAATGCCGTCACTCGTACAACTTGAGTTTACCCAAGGGATTGCTGTTCGTCGGCTTGCCGGGAACGGGCAAAAGTCTAGCCGTCAAAGCCCTCGCCCACGAATGGAACGTACCCTGCGTCACCTTCGAGCTAGGAAGCTTAATGCAGCGACAGTTGGGAGAATCGGAAGCCAACTTGCGACGACTCTTAGCTGCCGCTGAAGCCTTAGCTCCGTGTCTCCTATTTGCCGACGAACTCGACAAGCAACTCGGTGGCTCCTCCGACGGCGAAACCGATGGCGGAACGAGTCAACGAATGCTCGCCTACCTGCTCAACTGGTTAGCGGAAAATCAAAGCGAGGTCATCTTCTGCGCCACAGCCAACCGCCCGTGGGGATTTTCTCCGGAGCTTCTGCGGCGCTTCGAGGTCAAGTTTTTGGTGGGACTACCCGATACGGAAACGCGAGGGGAAATCTGGCGCAACTACCTCGAGCACCACCGCCTCGAACTCTCCACCGAAGATATTGCAGAACTTGCCGATCGCAGTGTCGGGTATACCGGAGATGAAATTCGCCGTCTGGCTCGAGCCTCTGCCCTCGAATGCCTAACAACCGACCGCCCTGGAGGGCTATCGCAAATGTTGGCACAGCTTAGCCTCTTACCACCGCAATTTCGCCATTGCGAAGAAGGAAAAGCTCTCGAGCGCTGGGCGGCGGCGGGAAATGCCATCTTCGCATCAACCAGACCCACCGACAGCACCACCCGAGAACGCTCCGTCCTCTGGAATGCCGAGGAAATTGGGTGATGGGCAGGCAAAGGAGATGAGAAAAATGGGGAGACCCAGAGTGCGCGCATCCTTCTGGCTCCTCCCCCTCACTCTCCCGATGCCCGTCGCCAGTTGATTCAACCGAAGTGCGATCGCTCCTCGCTTATCAGTCATCGTCAAGGAGCGACAAGCTTTTTCGGCTGTCCGGGTCGAGAAGTCGATCGAACTGGACGGCCGATATGGCACGACCGTTGTGTCGATGAAGAGTTTTGGGGTATCGAGCTTTTAGCGATCGCAGATCGCACCCAAGTGTTTCCTCGACCCCTCAAAATAACTTTCCCCACACCCTACATCCAGTCTCAATTTCAAAGGTCTTGTCATCCTCTCAATCGCACCATCAGTCATCATTCATCGTTTCTCATCATGTCCGATCGAAACTCTGCCCTGCGTACCGTTCGCTTGGTACTCGTTTGTGCCGAGCGCAACCACAACAAATTTTGGAATGCCTGGTTATTTCCCCATCTGGTCTATGTCGAATACGGACGGGTGGGATATGCCCCTCGCCCCCATCACTACCATTATGCGAACAAAACCGCCGCGCGAAACAAATTCGAGAACCTGTTAAACCAAAAACTCACTAAAGGATATCGCGATGCCCCAGACAACCCCACCCAGCTCGAAGCACTAGATTGGGGTATCTTCGGCGACCGAGCTGAAGTCTTCGCAGAACGGTTCGAGTTCGTCGTAGAAATTGCTCGGAAAATCGAACGTGCCTGGCACCTTCAGTTCGATTCTCGCCGGGGAGTTTTCCAGAGCAGTCTCGGGCAATTTTCCCTCTCAAAATCTCGAACGGCTCGTCAATCTTTAAATCGGGTTCGACAGAATTATCAGGTTCCCAATTCAAACTCGCTCAAATTTGCCGTCGAGAACTATTTATCCATCATCCCTATGAAAGTAGGAATGCATCTGGAGATTCCCAAACTTTTCCCCACTTTAGAATCCATTAACGAGCAATTCCATCTTCTCGACGAAATCGAGCTGGCGCTCGACATCCTTGCAGAAATTCGTCAGAATCTCCGCGAGAGTCCTCATGCCAACCGAACGAGTTGGATCGACTGGGAAAATCCAGAAATTTACAGCTCCCCAACCCCAGTCACTGACGATCGCCAAATTTTATTTTGATGCCAAACTGTCATGATACCCACCTCGAAACCACCGACCCTCGACGAACTCGAACGGCAACTCACATGGCTATCGGACTATCTCGACTCGGACGACTCCAAAGAACGGCAAGCTCTCGAAGCGATGCTCGACAAACTGATGGCCCAAATCGAAGGTAAGCTCGACGGTTATATCGCGGTGATTCGCCGCGAGCAAGTTGCCGCCGATACCCGCCATGCCGAAGCCAAGCGTCAATCCGATGCGGCCAAGGTACACCAAAATAACGTCGCGCGTCTCAAAACCCGACTCCAAAACTTCCTGGAGCGACGAGAAGCACAACTCGGTCGCGAGGGTCGAGTCATCAGAGGCTTCTACTCCAAGGTATCCCTCTGCCAAAATGGCGGCAAACCCTCACTTTGGCTCGCTCCGCACCTCAAACTCGAACGAGTTCCCGAACGCTACGTTCGCATCACCCGAGAACTCGACGAAGATGCCATTCGAGCCGACTTAGAAGCCGGAGCCGAATCCATCTGCGATACCTCGGGTCTTCCGTTCGCACAACTACTCCCTAGAGGAAAACACCTGCGCATCACTTAAGGCTGGCTCAGTCAGTCCGAACGCTATACATCTTTCTCAATCGATCGAACCAACCATGAACGTCAACCATTCTCTTGAAATCACGATCGCTCCGAATACGATCGTCTACAGCTATCCCAACTCCGGCACGGTCACCCTAGCGGAGGAAAACCAATCCTTGACCCTCAAATTTGGACCCGACTCCCTCGACAGACTTCGGCAGTTGCACGAACAACTGGGCAATTTACTCGATGGCTTAACCCAGCAAAAGTTGGAATCGCTCCAATCCCAAATTGAAGAAATTCGCCGCAGTTCAATTTCATCCGTCAACCCGAAACTGCCAAGCTTTGTCGGCGAGTGGAACCGAAAAGATAACGATCGCTCTCCAACGGATAGCATTCCGTTTTGAGGGACGCACTTCGGCTAAAACCGCTCTACCGTTTGTACTTCGCGAACGCCTACATGCCCCGGTTGAAAAACGGGGGCGTGTTTCTCGCTCTCTTTTTAGGTAAGCATTCAGCTATCCACTTCAAACAAACCATCGACCTTACGACAAACGAACTCGTGTGCCAAAAACGATGAACTCCTCAACTGAGCTAGAGAATCCAGATTCAACGAATGCGAGGGTGCATTTGATTCAAATACCGTTTCGCGCGCGACTCCTAGCCTATTAGGTCGGCTGTACCAACAGAGTATCGCCGAAGCGCAACCGCTGAATGCTTACACATTTTGGAGGAACGGAGTTCTCAAACCGACAATCTTAAGCCTTTCTATTCCCAATTGGAGTTTAGACAAATTTCACAGCTCGCAGCGCAAAACCCTTATCCTGACCAGATTGAATAGTTTGCAGACCTTCGGGAGGATTGAATACCCAAAATACTTATCCCGTCTCGGTTATAGCCTTCTCGATCGAAGTGCGCGTCTAAACTCCAGTTCCCAACGCGAAGCGCTACCGCGCCTTTTACAAGATCCGACTTTTCAATTTCAATCCATGACTACCACCCAAACCATTCAACCCACTCAAACCCCCGTCACCTCAATCCCCATCGAACGGGATGAGTTTTGCGACCCCTCTTACGTCGATCCCAATGCCAAGCTGCCGCGAATTCAAGCTTTACGGGGAACCACAAAAGCCAAGTGCGGCTATTTCATCCCCATCGACCAACTCGCAGCATCCGGCTGGCTCGATTTCAACGAAAAACAACTCCAGACCTATACCTACGAAGCCTCCGGTCACCAAGAACAAGGACTGCTTATCGGGCAGCCGCGAATGCTGGTTTGTCCTAAATCTCCGGTGCTGGGATTCGATCGCACCCTATCCGACGAAACCGAATCGTTGGTTGTTGTCGGAGAGTACAATCGAGAGTTTAAGAACGACCCCAACATCGGCAACACCCAATATTTTCAAGTGGTGCTGCTCGACGAACTGAACCAACCTTTGCACATTACGCCATTTATATACCGAGCTTCGGGAGCTAACCACGCAACCTTCAGCCAGCACTGGCAGCAGTTATGTCGGGAAGTCGAAGCCTGTCACGCAATTGCCAATCAAATTTCTGGATTGCAAAAGGACTGGCGGTTTCGATCCCTGTGCGTTTTCTGCTTCACTACGGGACGCGAAACCGCACGCTCGACCCTGACCTCGAAGAAGTCTCCTGCTTGCAAAGTCATCTCTCACGAAGTTCCTAAGTTAGAGAGCTGGAAAGATTACTTCGTCGGATTCGACCGACAGCGTAAAGATTGGATTTGGTCGGCACTCCAACCGAGTCAACCACTTATCGTACCATCGGCAGAAACGCCGTTGCTATCGTCGAATAACGAGCCTTCAACCGCACGATCGCAAGAAGGATAGCGACAATTGGGTTCTCAATCTAAAAAAAGCTTAAGAACCCTGTCGATACGCCCGTCACAGCAGTCACCACGACTGCTGGGGCGATCGACCTCAACATTTCAAAGGAGGAACCGCAACGATCGTCCTCACGCCTTTTAGGTGTATTCTGGTAAAAGCTCAAATCTACCTGAAATCGATAGTTTGCGTTACAAATTGTAACGATCGCTTCATTGAGGAGCGTGTAAATTATCGGTATAAATATACCATTAGTAGAATCGAGTTAAACCAGAACTCAAAACAAGGAGGTCGATCGAAAAGACAAACAAACCCCTAAATGGCAAAGTCTCCTAACCGAAGCCAGGAGACCCATAATTTGAGGGCTGAAGACAGCCTATCTGAAACCTAGGGACTTTCCTAACCGACGAGAAACGGGAAATTTTGAATCGGAGTTGGAAAGACTCACAGGGTTTGCTGTATTAATTTTAGCTTATTTATGAGTGTATCACTTTAACCGAACGAATCCACCTTGCGAGTCAAGAAAGTTTATCGATCGAGAGAACCATCGGTAAATTCTCAGTTAAGCATTTATAAGCATTCAGCTACCGTGCCGTCAGCCGTCAGCTTCAAATGCACCCGAAGAACCCAGAATCGATCGCCAACCCGCATATTAAAGACCCGCGTATTGGAGACGATAAATTCTCAACGAGGTTCTCGCGCACCTCAATTTGACGCAATTTGACGAATGCTTACCTCGCAAGCTCGGTTAAAAATCCTACACGCAAAAGGCTTGAAAACCATCGAGCCACACGTAAAAGCTGAAACTCCCCAAATCCATCGGGAGCCGCAAGAGTTCAAAATTAACACAGCCTGAGATTCAGTCCCTCAAATTCAGTGACAAACGAGAATTTGAGGAGAAAACTCAATGCAATTTCAATCCAGCTCCCACGATGGAAGACAGCCGCTCCATCGGGCGAATCCGGATAATTGTCCGGACTTAGAAACTCCCGCACAACATCCGGCTTCCCCCACCGACCGAACTCAAAATTCTGGCAATCTAACGGGATTGGGAACGATCGTCCCAAGCCTGGAAAGGGGGAACGGATAATGCCTACCCCATTTATTCCCACCGGACGGGGAAACCCTTGCCCCATTTGCGAAGATACCTCCAGTAAATGCCGCACCCTCAGAAATAGCGACACCGTCCTGTGCATGACGAGCGCCGGATACGACGCAGCCGTCGCCGGTTATCGTTACGTCGGCGATGACAAAAAACAGCACTTGTGGGGTATCTATGTAACCGACGACGACTCGAAAGGTAAAGACCGAGCCGCCGCAAGAGCCGAACGCGCTCGCCGTGCCGAAGAACAGCGCCAGAAAGAACTATTCGAGCTGAGTTTTTCCCTCCCCATCGGCGAGCGCTCGGCTCAGAATCGAGGACTCTTGCTCCAACTCGAACTCGATCGCGACCACCAGCAAAACCTACGCGATCGCGGTTTGAGCGATGTCCAAATTCAAGCCGGATTATTCAAATCCGTCAAACCCGGACAAAAACTCTCCCGCCCCATTTCCCCGAGACTTGCAGGTATCGATCGTAACGCAGAGCGCATCTTCGTATCCGGTCGAGGATTGCTCTGTCCGGCATTCGACCCCTACGGACGCATTCTCGGAATGCAGCTTCGCCTCGACAACCCCTCGGGGGGAAAGTACCGCTGGCTCAAATCGAAAAATTCGTCCAAACTGCCCAACGGCGAAATGCCCCTCACCACTGTCAAACCCGAAGGTAAGGTTCGCCGCATCGGTCTGTGCGAAGGCATCATGAAGCCTTACGTCGCCACCGGGCTTAGTGGTGACACGCTCTTTATCGGTGCTGCGGGAGGCAACTTCCACGCTAGCCGCAGGCAGCTCGAAGAAGTCCTTAAATGGGCGCGCGACGAATACGGAGAATTACCGATCGCGTTTTATCCCGATGGGGGAGGACTTGCCAATCGCCAAGTCTTCCGCCGCGACCTCAACACCCTCAATTTACTGCGACGCTGGGGCAAATTGGTGCGGGTGGCCTACTGGGAACAAGGATTCTCCAAGACAGTTCTCGACATCGACGAGTTGCTCGCCGCCGGAGGAGGTGACCAAATTCGCACCCTCACCGTCGCTCGATACCAGCAACTCCGGCACGATGCCATTTGGGGATGGCAAGAGCCTTTAAAAACCATCGAGCAACTCTTCCGACGTATCGAGGTTGAAGGGGGAGATTCGGAGAAGGGGAGACAAGGAGACAAGGGAGACAAGGGAGACAAGAGAGACAAGAGAGACAAGAGAGACAAGGGGACAAGGGAGAAAATAACCATTCCCCATACCCCATTCCCCATTCCCCATTCCCCGTTCCCCATTCCCCGTTCCCCCATCCAATTCGAGCCGGGACAACGACTCAATACCATTGCCTCAGCTATTTCCCAAGGCTGGAAACATATTTTAGATAACTCCGCGTGTGGGACGGGCAAAAGTTTCGATGTGGGAGTTGCCACCCCTTCTCGATTCGGCGTTCGCAAACTTTGGGCGCTCTCCCCCACCCACCGCAATCCCACCACCATTACTGTCGAAGCAAACTACACCGACCTCACCGTCCGCAATAACGGCTTCAAACTCGACCCCCATCGCCGTACCGAACGTGGAAATCCCTATCGCCTTTGGCCAGGTCTTGGCGAAACCCCCGAGACGGTGGGGAACTGCCATCGCACCTCCCTCTTCCGCACCCTGGCCGATAAAAACTTTCCCAATATCGAAGCCAAAGATAACCCCATCTGCGCCACCTGCCACTTGCACGGGGCTTGCGCTCACAGCAGCGGCAACGGCTACGGCTTTCGACACCAGCGCCGCCAAGACCTTCAATCGTCTCAAATCCGCGCCCATCCAGATTCTTGTCCGGTTCCGGAAGAATACGACTACAGCGGCGATGGGGCGTTTTGGGATGAAGTCCGTACCACATTCGGGGCCACTCGTTCGGTTTCGGCAACGGCTTGGGATCTACACCAAACGGCTGCCTATCTCGCCGTCGATTTTCCCGAACTCTGGCATCGGCTTCAACCCTTCATCGCCACTCTCGATGACCTGTTGAACGACCCCAAACCCCCGTACCACGGCTGGAACGACAGCGACCTGCGATCGATATTGCCCGCCCTTGAAGAAGCCACCGCCAGCGAGTCGATCGAGGAACTCTACAATATGATGACCGAGCGGGACTTGGGATTGGAAGCCGAAGATGCGATCGACTACAGCCAACTGAACTGGCAAGAACGCAAAGGTATCGGCTGGGCGAACCGACTTCTCAAAGCTCATACCCGACAGAGAGCTAGTGTCGCCCATCAAGCAGTGGGCAACCTTCCCACCAATTGGGCGATTCCCTTCCTCGAAGTCCTCAGTCGTCTAACTTCCGGGGCCCTGAGAGTTCATCGGGGTCGGCTGACCGTCACCATTGCCAGCGATCGCCACCCGGATTTGACATCAGCGATGGCATTTAACGTTTACCAAGATGCCACCATGAGTCGGTGGCGGCTGGCTTTGATGCTGGGAATTGACGAGTCGGAAATTCTCGTTATCGCCCAGAAAAAAGCCCCAACCCCCAACCTCTCCATTATCCAAATTCCCGACATCGGACTGGCCACCAAGGGACGCACTCAGGAAGCCGATCGCCGCATTGAAGCTTTAGTCAAAGCCGCGAGCGAACGACACGACAATGTAGCCGTGGCCGAATGGAAGCGCAAGATGGACGAAATACCCGATCGCTGCGAGACTCGACTCACCCTCTTAGGGGACACCCGAGGTAGCAATGCTGCCAAAGCCTGCGATGCCCTCGTTATTTGCGGAACCACCTTCCGCAACATCGGCGCTCTCGAAGACGAATACCGCACCCTCACCGGTCGAGGCTACCTCATTCCCGGTACGGCCAAAGCCTGCACCCGACGACAAACTATCGGAGAAATTCCCCCCGGACTGCTCGATTACGTCGAACGAACCGTCAGCGCCGATGCCGGACTTCAGGCTTATATCGACGACGATGTGAGTTCGGAAATGAAGCAAGCCACCGAGCGGCTTCGCGCTCACCTCAGACCGGAGGAAACCCTAACGGCATACGTTGTCAGCTCCCATCCCCTGCCCTTTCAAGTTACCCTTCAACGCGCCTTTGATATTTGCCCGGAAGCGGGGAACAAACAGCAGCGCAAGTGGCATTTGATTCGAGAAGCGATCGCCCAACTTCGAGAAATGGGCGATCGCATTACCCAAAAAGCGATTGAAGGTATCACTGACATTCCCCAAAACTCGATCGGTCGTCTGTGCGGGGCGATCGAGGGGTTTTCCTGGAAGAGGTGGTTGAAAATATCCACTTCTTTAATAGAAACTTCTTTTAACAAAATGGATATTTTTCGAGAAATAGATGATGAAGGGGTTATACCATCGAGAGAAAATTGCGATCGAGTCGATCGCGAGCGAGAACTTCCAGGTTCGTTCCCCATTCCCCATTCTCCATTCCCTTCCCCAAATCGATCTCTGGAGAGAATTCAGAAAAATCCGAAAAATGGGACTTGCAGCATTACCGATGCCGATTTGACCTTGGTGCGCGCATCCTTATCAAATAGAGAATTTTCTCGATCGAGCCAGCTAGTCCCGATGGTGACTGCACCGAACGAACGATCGAGCGGACAGCTCGATAATCATCCTTCTGGGAGTACAACATCATCAGATGCAGAAGTATCCGAGACAGTTGGTGGCGAAATCCCTGCCACGGTTCGATCTCCATCGGATGAGACATTTTCCCGTGCTGTGGGCGGTGATGCTTCTGTCGCTCCTGCATTGGTCTTAGATGAAGAAGCTCGAAGTATTGCTCGCGACTATCTTCCTATTCTGGCCGATTGCGAGACCGACGAAGCTATTTCCACCCTGATTCTCCTTTGGCAGGGATTTGAAGAGCGTTGGGATTCCGTTGTCGGATGGATGTCTTCCCAGGTACGAGAGATACTTTTGGCACATCTGTTATCCTTATTGCCCCCACAGGCATTAGAGAAA
>JAXHUC010000175.1:0-12248 GCA_034189805.1 Cyanobacteriota bacterium | reverse complement strand
GCGATGCGAATCCGCGCCGGAACGCGGCACTGAATTTATCATCGATATTCCCCTTCGCCAGCAGAAGTATACCCCGATCGATGTTAATGACAGTTCCTCAGAAATGGCGATCGGGGCTTAATCGGTCTGAGTTTAGATTCAATCACATCCAACTACCGATCGAAGGCTACTTCAAGATTTGTATTGACGGGTTACTTTAAAATATGCATAATGCATACATGTTATTAGTGAAGTAAAAATTGTGACACGTCCGATCGAAATCATCAGTATTCCTTCAAGTGCGGGTGCCACCTGTGCGGGCATCGAGCAAGCACCCGCAGCAATCCTGGCAGTAGGACTGACCGATGCCCTCCGTCACGTCGGTTGTGATGTCATTCAACGGAACGATCACCTCCCCATTTGGCCATGGCGAGATAATCCCGACGAGTCTATGGCGTCGAATGTAGAGGCCGTTCTCGAGTACATCGTACATACGCGAGAGCGGGTTACCCGATCTCTGAGCGACGGAAATCTGCCACTGGTCCTCGGAGGAGATTGCAGCATCGAAATTGGTGTCGTTGCAGCGAATCTCGATCTTGAATCTCAAGTAGGACTCATTTACATAGACGGTCATGCAGACCTAAACGTCCCAGGATCGGTGCCAGATGGAACCGGAGAATTTTCCGAGTCATTAGACTGGATGGGGGTTGCTCACATGTTAGGAGTAGAGGGAGCAATACCTGAGATCGCTCAAATCGGACCTCGCTATCCACTTCTTAAAGCATCTGACATTGCAGTGGTGGGTTTAATTCGAGAGCAGGCATCTGATTTCGAGCGCCAGCAGATACACGAACTCGAACTTCGGGCGCTCGATTGGAAGACGATCGCGCGCGGTCCATCTGATGAGATTGCCAGTCTTTTCAAGACTTGGGGGAATCATCTAGAACGTTTTTTGGTGCACTTCGATGTGGATGTTCTCAATTTTACAGAAATGCCGATCGCCGATACAACCGCATCTCGCGACGTTGGATTAACCCTTCATCAAACGATGCAGGTATTATCGACATTAGTTGCAGACTCACGCTTTTGCGGCATCGCAATTACAGAAGTGAATCCTACACACAGCGTAGAGGATGGTTCTTCAACTCGTGCATTACACAACTTCGTTCAAAAGCTCTCTCAAGTCTTGAGCCAAATCGCTCAAGCGTAAAGATAAGAGATACGATCGTATCGATCGTTAATCTTTTGAATGTGGATGTTGTACATATGACCGATCGACGTTCTCTCAATCTTTTGGGTGCTCTGGCATTAGGACTGGTCGATCGTCTCAATGCAGTCATTACAGATCGTACTGGATATGGTGGAGAAACGTCTGCCGCTTTAGTGACGTTGGGGGTCCAACCAGGTATCTCGATCGATACGTTACGGCAGATCTTGAATCGCTCGCATCCAGGAACCGTACGCTTAATCGATCGATTAGAAAAAGATGGATTTGTCGAACGCCGCTCGGGTGCCGATCGCCGAACGCTGGCTTTATTTCTCACGGAAGCCGGTCAACAGAAACGATTGGCAATTCTCGATCGACGACAACAACAATTGCACCTTGCCATGAGTTGTTTGAGTACTGCCGAACAAAAGCAACTTACAAAACTGCTTGAAAAGATGCTCTCAGCAATGACAACTGATGAATTACGTGCGTACGCCCTATGCCGACTTTGTGAAGAAGAAGTATGTCCGAGCGAGCTGTGTCCTGTGGATCGCAAATATCGTCAGCTTTCAACCAAAGTATAAACGCGATAAGCACAAACATCATCGGGAATGACAGAGTTTCCTCCAACACTCCCTCAACTCCACTGACGCAGAATTTGTCCGTCTTTAACCCAACTCTCGCCTACGCCATCTTCGACGAAGCTTGCGCCTGCGGCTGAACTTGCGGCTGGAACTGGAACATCGAATACACCACGTTCCGGCGAATGTCCGTCATCATATCCAAGAAGAGTTCGTATCCCTCGCTCTTGTACTCGATTAGGGGGTCTTTTTGTCCGTAACCGCGCAGACCCACGGATTCGCGCAATGCGTCCATTTGCTGCAAGTGTTCCCGCCACAGGGTATCGATTTGCTGCAAGATGAAGAAGCGTTCCGCTTGGCGCATCAATCCCGGCTGGAGGCGATCGACTTGATTTTCTTTAATGTCGTAGGCGATTCGCGCTTGTTCGTGGAGGAAGGCTTTAATTTCATCCACCGATAAGTCCTCGATTTGGCTCGGTTCGAGATCCGCAAGCAAGTAGACGAATTCCTTCACCTTACCGACAAGTTTCTCGAGATCCCATTCTTCTGAAGGCAACTCGGGGTTGATGTAGGCATCCACGATATCGTCCATCGTCTTTTCCGCATAGACGATCACCTGTTCTTTGAGGTCTTGTCCTTCCAAGACGCGACGGCGTTCGGCGTAAATGGCGCGACGCTGGTTGTTCATCACCTCGTCGTACTCGAACACCTGTTTGCGGATGTCGTAGTAGTAGGTTTCCACCTTTTTCTGCGCGCCTTCGAGGGAACGAGTCAGCATTCCCGATTCGATCGGCATATCGTCCTCCACATTGAAGGCCGTCATCAATCCCGCGACCCGATCGCCGCCGAAAATCCGCAGCAGGTTATCTTCCAAACTTAGGAAAAATCGGGTAGAACCGGGGTCTCCCTGCCGTCCGGCGCGGCCGCGCAATTGGTTGTCCACCCGGCGCGACTCGTGGCGTTCGGTGCCGATGACGTGCAAGCCGCCGAGTTCGATTACCTCATCGTGTTCGCGATCGGTAAAGGCTTCGTACTCTTTGCGCACGGCATTGTACACGTCTCGAAGCTTTTGAATCACCGCATCTTCGGTGGGGGCTTTTTCCGAAGCCACTGCCAACTTATCTTCGGCTTCCAATTCCGGCAGACTGCGTTCGCCGTACTCTTGCACTGCAAACTCCACCGCTTCTTTAAGTTGGGCTTCCGTTTCCGCAGAAAGAGCGGTCGGGAAGATTTGCGGGGAGACTTTCCAGGTTTTCGGCTTTTTCCCCGTATCGAAACCTTGAGGTTTCGATCGCTTCTTCATCCCCGCCATACTCGCGCCGAATTCCCCTTCTTCCTCCGGTTTGACGATGCGGGGCATCAGGTATTCCCGGACCTTCAAGCGGGCCATAAACTCGGCATTTCCCCCCAGAATAATATCCGTTCCCCGACCGGCCATGTTCGTCGCAATGGTTACGGTTCCCTTGCGTCCGGCTTGGGCGACGATTTCCGATTCCCGTTCCACGTTCTCCGGTTTGGCGTTGAGGAGATTGTGGGGCACTTCGAGTTGACCGAGCAACCGCGAGAGAACTTCCGATTTTTCGACGCTGGTCGTTCCCACCAACACCGGTCGTCCGGCATCGTGCATGTCGGCGCATTCTTGAGCGAGGGCTTCCCACTTACCCTTTTCCTTCTTGTAAACCACATCCGAAAGGTCTTGCCGCTTCGGGGGGCGGTTGGTGGGGATGATGGTCACTTCGAGATTGTAAATTTTCTCGAATTCTGCCTCTTCAGTTTTTGCCGTTCCCGTCATCCCCGCCAGTTTCGGGTACAGCAGGAAAAAGTTTTGATAGGTAATCGTGGCCAGGGTTTGAGTTTCCGGCTGGGTTTCTACCCCTTCTTTAGCTTCGATCGCCTGGTGCAAGCCGTCACTCCAGCGCCGACCGGGCATTACCCGTCCGGTAAACTCATCCACGATCGTCACTTCGTCGTTGCGGACGATGTAATTGACATTTTTAATAAATAGTTCTTTGCCCTTAATGGCATTAAAAATATAGTGCGCCCACGGGTCGTTAGGATCGTATAGATCGCCAACCCCAAGCAACTCTTCCGCCCGCGCAAAGCCTTCATCTGTCAGCAGGACGTTGCGCGCCTTTTCGTCCACTTCGTAATCTTTCGGTTCTTCCTCAGTCCCCACCTCCAGTGCCTGGGCGACTTGAGCGGCGCGAATGTACTTCTCGCTGGGGCGTTCCACCTGACCGGAAATAATCAGCGGCGTGCGAGCTTCATCCACCAGAACCGAGTCTACTTCGTCAATTACGCAGTAGTTGAAGGGACGCTGCACCACATCTTCCATAGAAGTGGCCATATTATCGCGCAGGTAGTCGAATCCCAGTTCGGAGTTGGTGCAGTAGGTGATATCGCAATTGTAGTTTCTGCGGCGCTCTTCCGGACTCATCCCCTGCTGGATCAGACCCACGGACAATCCCAAGAATCGGTGCACCTGACCCATCCATTCTGCGTCGCGACGGGCGAGGTAGTCGTTGACGGTGACGATGTGAACCCCTTTCCCCGTCAATCCATTGAGATAGGCTGGCAAAGTCGAAACCAGGGTTTTTCCTTCCCCGGTTTTCATTTCAGCAATCTGACCCTCGTGTAGGATGGTTCCCCCCAGAACCTGCACGTCGAAGTGACGCATTCCCAACACTCGCCGGGAAGCCTCCCGGACAACGGCAAAGGCTTCTGGGAGGATTTCCCACAGCAGTTCCCTCATGTCCTCGTCGGAGGTGGCTTTCTCGAGCTTCTGTCTGAATTCGACGGTTTTCCCCTTGAGTTGCTCGTCGGTGAGGGGTTGGATGTCTTCTTCGAGAAGATTGACCTCGACAACAAGGGGTTGGTATCGCTTGAGTTTGCGAGTATTGGGATCGCCGAACAGATTTTTCAGCATGGTGGGGGAAAGGTGTAGACCGTCAGGATGTAAGATTGCGATGAAGTCAGACAGGGAAAGTCTTTATCTTTCTTAGTGTTGTCTGTCTTATCTTTATATTTTCATTACATCTTACCACTGCCACCGAGGATGGGGCGATCGACCCGATGTAGGGATATCGCGAATGGAAGGTTGCCTCCCGAAGCGCCCCAGCGTAGAATTCGCAAAAGGGCGCGGCGATCGACTCCCGCATCGGCGGAACGTATAATCAAACGCGATCGCCAATCGATTTTTCCTGTGTTATCCCTCTAAACAACGAACGATGATTTTGGCGGCGGTTTCGGCTCCGTTTTCACTCTGAATCTTTTCCCCCAAGACTTTAGCGGCTTGCTTGATTTCTGGGGTTAAAGCATGAGTAATGGCTGCGCAGAGGTTTTCTACGCTGAGTTGTGTTTTGATAATCGGTTTGGGACCCACGCCAAGTTCCCAAACGCGACGACCCCAGGCAAATTGGTCGTTGGCATGGGGAATGATGATGCTCGGAACGCCAGCTCTTAAGCCTGCGGCTGTCGTTCCCGCACCGCCGTGATGAACCACGGCGGACATTCTGGGAAATAGCCAAGCATGGGGAGCACTTTCCAAGATAAATATATTGTCCGGAACGGTGTCGGGTTTGACGATGCCACCCCATCCCATGGCTAAAACGCCACGTTGCCCGGAACGCTCGAGAGCGTTGATGGTTAACTCGGTGGTTTGTTTGGCTTTGCCGGGGTCTATGAGGCTGCCGAAGCCGATGTAAATGGGGGGACTTCCTTGTTGTAAAAAGTCCTCTAGTTCGGTGGGAGGCTGCCAATCATCCGCTTCATCTAAGAACCAATAGCCGGTGTTGTGTACGTGTTCGGGCCAATCCGAGGGTTGGGGAAAAACGTAGTTACTGCAAGACACCAGTGTCGGAGCGTTTTGAGTCCGTTGTTTTCTAAACGGGTTGGCAAAATTCAGGGAAATATCGCCAAATTTTTGCGTCCAGAATTGCTTCGCAGGACCCCTCGATGTCTCCCACATGATGCGCTCGAAGATAAGATGAGTCAGCAAGTTCGCTGTTTTCCCGAGCCGAACGGCATCGTAGAAAATCAGGGCAGGATAATTCCGAGTTGGTGTCATGGGAAATGGCGTGGCAAAAATACTCGGAATTTTTAAAGCCCGAGCAATAAAATACCCGACCGCTGCACCGGGATGATAAACGATCGCATCGGAACCTTGACAAGCATCGTAATAATTTTGCTGCCTTTCCAAGGCATAGGATTGTAGCGACGCATCCGACTTCAAAAAACTCATGATGATTTTGAGTGGGGTATCGGCCTTCATAGCTTTTTGCACTCTGGGGTCTTCGATTAGCTTCGATATGTCACCCGGAAGGGGATAAAACTCCAGTCCGAATCCTTTCACAAAGCTCTCAAAGTTTTCGGCAGCAGCAATCCGGACGGTATAGCCTCCTACGGCTTGTAGCGCTAACCCCAAAGCAATATAGGGTTGCGTATCTCCTCTCGACCCGGCGGTCAGCATCGTTACGAGCATTCGTTCTACTAAGTTAGTTAGTCTAACTAATTATATCGGAATCGAACTAGACTTGCCGAAAACGCTCGACCAACTTTGTTACGATCGCTTCAAATTGTCTGGCTTCATCTTCACTGAGAGCAGCACGAATAAAATCTCCATATTCTTTTAAGGCTAAATATTTCGCGTCGATAAACTTTTGCCCGGTTTTCGTTAACTTCGTATAAAAAAAACGTTTATCTTCATGAGACTGTACTTTGACGACGTATCCTTTTTCAATGAGTTTATTAATTCCTGCGGTCACTGAAGCTTTTGTAAATTTGAGCCGTTGAGCAACCTCTGTAATTGTGGGTTCTCCAAGTTCGTGAATGGCCTCGATATATTGAAGCTGACTAATGGTCAGCTTAGACATTCCAGAAGAACTACCCACATCTTCTTGTACTCTTTTGAACAAACAATCTAGAGTATCGATGAATTCGATGAGTCTTTTTTCCATGCTTTCGAGATAAGGCTTTTTCATGAGAGTTGAGACACATTTAACGGTTTAAAGCTTAAAATTCTTATCCTCACTAGATGTGAGAGTAGGCAAACATTTGAGAGAATAGTAAAAATATTGACTCCGTTTTGGTTTGAGCCTGACTCTAGTAAACCTCTCCTCCAAAAGAGGGAACAGGGAACAGGGACACCTCTGGGTCCCTCCTGCGAGGAGGGAAGCCATTGGGGAATAATTGAGAATTTCAATATTCAAATCGATCGCATTTTAAGTTTGTGGAGAAATCTAGTATTTGAAATCGGTTGTTTCACTCCAAAGCCGCGCAGAGCGAGCAAGTTACCAAACCACTGCCCCCAAATCTTGCAGTGCAGCTTTTTGCGCTGCCGTCAATCCCGTCGCATCGGTGATATTCGAGCCTTCATAGGGACCGGGAAGTTTCAGGGTTTGCAAACATGCCCCCGTCCCTACGTCCCACACCTTCAGGGTTTCATCTTCCGAACCGCTAACCATTATTTTTCCATCAGGGCTGAAGGCGATCGATTTAACGCTGCTATCGTATCCCTGCCAAGTGTTCAGACATTCTTTTGTATCGAGATCCCAAAGTTTGACCGCCCCATCGACGCTGCCGGTGGCGAGAATCTTGCCTTGGGGGGCAAAATCGAGGGCATGTACCCAGGCATCATGTCCGATGAGGGTTTGCCAGCATTCCCCGGTTTGAGGATTCCAAAGGCGAGTGGTATTGTCGATGCCGCCGCTGGCGAGTACGCGACCGTCGGGATGAAAGCAGATTAGGGCTACGCCGTTAGTATGGCCTTCTAAGGTTCGCAGCACGCGCCCCGTTTCCCAGTCCCAGAGTTTGATGGTTTTATCGCGGCTGCCACTGGCTAAGACGCTACCTTTAGGGTGAAATGCCAGGGAACTGATGCCTTCACGGTGTCCTGTCAGAGTCGTCAAACAGCGACCTGTCGTCACGTCCCACAATTTAATCGTCCGATCGCGACTGCCACTTGCGAGGGTTTGGCCGTCGGGACTGAAGGCAATGGTATAGACGCGATGGGCGTGTCCGGTCAAGATATGGCGGCAGGTTCCAGTTTGGGTCTCCCACAGGCGAATGGTGCGATCTTTGCTACAACTCACCAGAAGAGTACCATCAGGACTAAAGGCGATCGCCCGTACTCGAGCGTCGTGTCCGGACAACACCTGGAGACAGTGACCGCTGGGAATGTCCCAAAAACGGATCGTTCGATCTTCGCTACCGCTAGCCAGGATTTTCCCATCGGGGCTGAAAGCAACCGATCGCACCCACCCCGTATGACCGGGTAAGGCGAGTAAGGGTTTTCCCGTGGCGACTTCCCAAACGCGCACCTCTCCCCGCGCCTCTCCGGTGGCGAGCAAGCTGCCGTCGGGGCTGAAGGCGACAGTAAACACGCTGCTGAGGAAGTTGGAAAAGATGCAATCTTGGAAATGAGTGCCTTGGAAATTGATGTTGTGCAACATCATGCCTTGGAGGTAGGCTTGGCGGATCGTCAGTCCGGAAAAGTCGGTATGAGTGAGAGTTTTGTCGGGGTAGAGGAGTAGGTCTAATAAGTTTCCCGCCGCATATCCGCTTAAGGGGGTCGATCGGGTTTTCAGGGCAGATAAACTCGATCGAACGATGGCAACATTCCCGGCAAGGCGTTCGTAAATCGGCTTGAGAATCAGGCGGGTTTGGGTTTCTCGAATGTAGTCTTTGGCGGTGGCTTTGATGAAGGTGTATCGATCTAAAATATCAAACTGAGCGCTATAAATTTCGGAGATCGCACCTTCGACAAGTCGATCGAGTATGTATTCCATCACCACGTTTTGCAGGGTAAATCCCCCCTCGACGGTTTCGACGAGCGATCGATTCTTCAGGTTTTCCAAACTCTCTAGGACTCGAGATGGAGGCGGTGGCGGTAGGATATCCTCTCGCAACTGGTTGACGGAGATTGGTTCTCGGGCGATCGCCAGCCAAAAAATCAAGGTGCGATCGAGTTCCCCCAGGCGATCGATTTGAGTTTCGAGCAGTTTGCCCAACCCATTAAAAATTGTCGTGCCTTGGGCTAAAAAATCGGAAATCCGACCGGAAAATAATTGGACGATCGAGGTGGCAATAATTTTGAGTGCCAGGGGACTACCGCCATAGAGTTCGACGAGTGTCTGCATTTGGGCGGCGGTTCCGCTCACCCCTTTATCCTCTAAAATTTTCAAAGCCGCCGACTGCAACCCCGCCAATTGCAAGCTGCGAATGGGTAAATTTTCGCCCTCAGAAATCGCAACTTCTGTCGGTTTTTCGCGACTGGTGAGAATTAAGCAACTTTGATGGGAGGAACCGCCAATTCGGCGAAAGACGTTGCCATAGTCTTCATAACCGGATTGATATTGACCCGCTTGGGTTTTTTGGGCGAGAATCGACTCGACATTATCGAGAATTAACAAGCAGCGCGCGTTGCGCAGATAATCGATCAGTTGGGTGATGCGATCGCCCATCGATTCGGGCAGATATGTGACTTGACCGTCGGACAAAATCTGAATGAGATCGTCTACGATTTTGGAAACGGGTGGGGCTTCGCGCAGACTGCGCCAAATAATACAGTCGAATCGATCGCTGACTTCGCGGGCAAACTTAATCGAGAGGGCGGTTTTACCAATACCCCCCATACCCAACAGCGCAATGAGCCGACAGTTATCGCTTAGCACCCACTGTTTGAGGGTGATCAGTTCTGCCTCTCGTCCGTAAAAAACTCCCACATCGATCGCTTCGCCCCAATCGCGGCGATGGTGAGAGTGGACGGCGGATAAACTGTCCGTTCCGTTCTCAGTAAGGGTGGAGCCGCCTTCAATATAGACAATACCTTGCCAGTCTAGCCCAAGTCTTTCGCAAAGTTCGACAAAGTTGAGGCGATCGACGGGTTTGCCGTTGAGAAAATTATGGACTGTGGCGCGGGAGAGTCCGGTTTCTACAGCCAGCGCTTTTTGACTGGGGAAGCCGTTACGTTCGACAGCAGCTTTTACGAGGTTGATTTTGTCTGGGGCGACACGACTCGATCTCGACGACATTAGGGAAAGGCTAGACGCTTTCTCACATCGTAACTCTTTTTTTGGGCTGTAGAGAACGCGATCGGTCCTCCAAAAACTTGCATATTTTGCCAGTATCGCGCCTATAAAATAAAACACGGGTTGGCGACATAAAAGAAGAAAGTCAATTTCAAAGCCATCACTTTCTGTAACTTTTGATGCTTTTTAAATATCGATAATTTCAGACCAGTTATCACAGTATTATCGAATAGAGATTTGCGATAATTACAGGCGTACTCCTGAGTGCATTTTAGGTGACATCGATTTGTGTTTGAGTGTACTGCGGTTTGTAGATTTGCGCAATCGGAGCGGTTGCAATCTTACCTTTGCAAACCTGACGGTTTCGGCTTCAATAAAGGATAAGAGCCAGTTCTCAAACCGGTAATTCTCAGTTCGGTTACGCGCAAAATCTCGAGGTGCATTCTCGGAACCGATCGGGGTGTGACAGTTATCTTTTTACCGGGATTTTCATCTCATCTCAAGTATCAGAATCTGGCTTCGATCGACTCAATTTAAACCCAATTCAAACTCTGTCACAACAACCTTAAAATGAATCGATTTTTCTCGGGAATATTAAACTATCAAGCGGTTGTATGAGACAGAATGAGGTTGAATTTCCACCATGCAAAATACTCTCGATCTTTTCAAGTTTCTGCCCTTTATTAACGTCTCAACCATGCCTCAAACTCGTCCCTTCAATCTCACCGGAAAAGCAACCGTAGACGAAGCGATTTTACCCAAAGAAAAAGGTCGCATTCGCTTTCAAGGCACTTACTGGCCGGCCCGATGCGATAGTGGAGCCACACTCGCTCCCGGTCAGATTTGCTTTGTGGTCGGACGGCGCGGGATTACGCTGCTCGTCGAACCGAATATCCTGTAAGCGAGACGGTCTGTCGCAGTAAGTTCGATCGAAAAAGACCCATGCAAATCGACTGAAGATTCTATTTTGCGCGAAGCTGAATCTCCAGTCGATTTTGCCATTGGGCCAGGCCCGTTTGCCATTAGACCAGGGTGGTTTTGCCGTCGAGGTAATCTTGCAATTGTCGATCGTGATCGTGGGAGAGATCGCCCAATGGCAGTTCGGAACGCTCGAAGGGGGCGACTTCGGCAATTTCTAAGGTATCGCCGATGTTCGTGGTTCCATCTACTTCGGCTTCGAGAACGATGCAAATTGAATGGATTCGCGGATCGCGATCGGGCGCAGAATAAACCCCCACCAATCGACGGATTTTGATGAGATCTAACCCCGTTTCTTCTTTAATTTCTCGCTTGGCGGCACTGGGAATATCTTCGCCCCAATCGACGATGCCGCCGGGTAAACTCCATTTGCCGTTATCTTGACGGCGAACCAACACGATTCGATTGTCGGGTAAAATCGGCACGATCGTCGTTCCGGCGATCGGGTGGCGGAAAATAATGCCCAGAACGGTTTGAATGTATTGCCAAGCTCGGCGCATAGTGTCGTTGGGATAGGTAATAACTCGAAACGCTCGACTCAATCGAAGTCAGTCAGAATTTGGGTGGCGTGGTTGGCGGGTTTGACTTTACGGTAGATTTTCTCGATCTTGCCCTCGGGATTAATCAAAAACGTCGATCGATATACTCCCATAAACTCCTTCCCCATAAACTTTTTTAACCCATAACTCTCATAGGCGGTCGCCACTTTGGCATCTTCGTCGCACAGCAGGGGGAAGGGAAGCTGGTGTTTTTGGATGAATTTCGAGTGGGATTTGGCATCGTCGGTACTCACCCCTAAGATGGCAATGTTTCGCCGTTGGTAGTCGTCGTAGGTATCTCGAAATCCGATCGCTTCTTTCGTGCAGCCTGGAGTGTTATCTCGAGGATAGAAGTACAGAATCACCCATTGTCCTTGAAAATCCGAGAGGCTAACGCGGTTACCTCCCTCATCGAGCAAGCTGAAGTCGGGTGCGGTATCGCCGAGGTCTAAAGTCATGGGATTTCGGGATTCAGAGTTGGATTTGGGGTTGAAGGTTGGCGATCGGGCGCTCTAAGTTATTTTCCCACACCCTACTCAAACGGGGAACGGGGAATGGGGAATGGAGGAGGAGATAACGGTCCGGACGCAAAGATGAGAGAAGTGGAGAACGGAGAATGGTGACAGGTTAAGCAATTTTGTCAGATGTCAAATTCTCTTCTGTGAGTATTGAAGGCTGAGTGCCCTTTGGAATATAGCGACCCCCAGACATAATAAAGCCCCGCTAAATTACTTAGCGGGGCTTTATTGCTTAACTCAATGCCGCATTAACTAACATGCAAGACTGAGTTTTCGCCTACACAAGCTCAGATTACAGAGCGTTACCACGAGGAAGAACTTCTTCGGGGAACTCAAAGCCTTTGTGAGGCTGGTCGGCCGGAGACATCCAGGCGCGAATCCCTTCGTTGAGCAAGATATTCTTGGTGTAGAAGGTCTCG
>JAXHUC010000174.1:0-12645 GCA_034189805.1 Cyanobacteriota bacterium | reverse complement strand
CCCCCCGCCGGGGGCCTTGCGCCTCCCCCGAACCCCCCGCGCACAAGAGTGAAATCGCCCAAACGCTTTATTAGCATAGGGTTCTATCGTTCGAGCCAGTCAACTTGACACTCGAAAAATTGCTTAACTTGTCACGAATGCATCGCGATCGATGACTTGGGTAAAGTTATCGATGGCACGATCGTAATCGCCATTTTCGACGGCGATCGCTCCCCGTTGCAACCAATGTTCGCTGTCATCTCCGAGGGGAGAAAGTTCGATCGCGCCAACCTGAAGCGTCCACAACAGGGCGATCGAAATCGAAATCAGACTCAAGATCGAAAAAATTGAGTAACGACGAATCATAGGAATCGAGTTTGAATATTGAGGTTGACGATCGAGGTTGAACGAGTTGGAAGATGTAACGTTTGAGATGTATTCCCCGTTCCAAGTGGCTATCTTGATGTGAGCCGATAGCGAATTGCGTAGAATGGAAGACTGATTTCGATCGGTGCGATCTCGCGTATCGTGTAGAGAACGATCGACGCCGAGCGAAGTTTTTTTGACTTTTTTACTGTTTTTTTACCATTTGTCGTATCCGATCGAAATTGCGGCATCTTTACTCAAATACCATCGAAATTTTTGTATCGGTATTTACGACATCGCTCCGAAAATGTTAAGAAAACAACAAACTGCTTATTTCCTAACATCTTCAGAGCGAAAAGATATACCCTAAATGGTAAATTACGCTAAGTGGCGATTACCAACCTTTCTCAGCTTGGTCGAGAACGTAAGCCGCTACGTTTTCGATTTGGTCGGGCTTCAAGCGACCCCGAAATGCGGGCATGGCAGCCTTACCGTTGGTGACTTGATAGACAATTTTGTCCATCGAGTTCATGCCGTATTTTTCCAAGGCATCCTTCTTCAAGGTTTTCATGCGATTGACGACATTGTTTCCACCCATGTGGCAAGCCGCACAGTTGGCTGCAAAAATACCTTTACCTGCTGCTGCGTTTGCTGCCAAAGCAGGGCTGGAAAAAGTCAATGACATGACGGCTACTGTCAGTAAAATTACGGAAATTAGCTTTTTCAAAGTGGTTCTCCTCATCACTAGGCAATACAGATTCCATTGTTATGGTTGACAATGCCATCCAAAATGTCAAAAGACAAAATGTAAAACTTAAAGTTTTATAACAAAAACAAACGATGATTTATAACTTATGCAGTAGTATTTCTCGATCGATAGTTTCTAATAACGAGCAAAAACGAGCAACTATCTTTAAAATAACGGCTCGATCGAGCAAGACTCTTCGAGCTTTCTGATTGCTGCGATCGATGACCGATCGCTCGTGGCTAATTAAAGTCTACAAGTTTGAAGCAAAGGCTAGAGAAAGTCTTAAACTCAAGGCAGGGAAGTTCCCAATCCGGTAAGATAAATATTGAATGTAAAATTGCCCAGCTCTATGGCTTCCCTGCCCAATTACCGTCCCAAGCAGCTCTCGCTAGGCCCGCTCGAAGCCGAAATCTTAGAAATCGTCCAGACCCTCGGTTCGGCAACCGTCAAAGATATTCACGATCGCATCCTTGCCGACCCCGATCGAGAACTCGCCTACGCCTCCGTCACCACCATTCTCAATCGCCTCGCCCAGAAAGGTTGGTTGGCTTGCGATCGGCAAAAGCGCGCGTTTCGCTGGCGAGCGTTGATTTCTCGAGAAGAAGGACAAGCTATCGAAGCTCACGATCGATTGCAAAAGTTTCTCGCCGTGGGGAATCCCGATGTCGTTGCCGCCTTTGCCGATAGCCTCGATCGCGCGAGCCTCGATAAACTAGAAGCGATCGCCGAGCGCTTGCAAGCGGCGAGGAAAGCTCGGGAGGAAAAATAAATGCATCTAGTAATGATTTTGGTCGGGGTGGCATTGGCTTGGCAAGTGAGATCGATCGCCCCCGATGACTCCCTCGATGACGGCCAACGATGGCAGCGCGCCTTCGTATATTTTCTCTTTTCCCCGGTATTGCTGGTGGCAACGGCGATTGCGATCGTCTGTATGGGAACTCAGGGAAATATGGTAAGTGGGTATGAAGGTCTGCTCAGTTATATTATCGCCCTGGGATTTCTCGGCACGATCGTCCTCTTGTGGATTCATCTAATCCGAGACGTTGGGCGATCGCTGCGGCACATTCGCACCTTTCCCCAACAGAATTTTCTCGGTCATATCGGTCGCCTTCTCGACGACAACCTCGCCTTTAGCGCCCAAATCGGACTGTGGCAGCCGGAGTTAGTCGTCAGTCGCGGTTTGTTGGCAACCCTCGATGCCGAACACCTCGAAGCGGTTCTCGCCCACGAGCAAGCTCACTTGTACTATCGCGATACCTTCTGGTTTTTCTGGCTGGGTTGGATTCGCCGCTGTACGGCATGGCTGCCGAATACGGAAATTTGGTGGCAGGAGTTATTGCTGCTGCGGGAAAAACGTGCAGACCGCCAGGCCGCGCGACAAGTAGACCCCCTGCTGCTGGCCGAATCGCTGCTGTTCGTGGTGAAATCGCCCCTAGAGCAAGCCGATGGCTTCTGTGCGGCATTCAGTTGTCCGGCCTCTCGCACCCGCTTAGAGGAACGAATTGATGCCTTGCTCGGTGAAACCGGAACTTCTGAAGTGAGTTCGAGTTGGAAATGGATGAGTTTGTCGATGGCATTAATGCCGTTACTGGCAATTCCATTTCACACTTAAACTTTCCACCGATAATTGCCCACTTAAAAAAGCTACGTAAGCATTCAGGTATCAGCCGTCAGCCGTCAGCTTAAAACCCCGATCGGCTTACAACTTTTACTTCGTACTCGCTAAAACTCTTGCAATCTTGGCTTTCTTGCGAGAATCGCGCATCTGATAGCCGATCGCGTAGCGACTCCGTACGGAGTATCGCGCTCCGCCTGAATGCTTACAAAGCCACTTCCAAAAATTCCACCGCCGATCGTGTTGACTGCCAGTAAATGTCCGGGTTTTCTCAACAAGATATGTAAAATTGCGATCGAACTTTTAGGTCGATTGAATTAGGATAAAAAAAAGGTCGATCGACTAATCAACAGAATCGACATCAATCCTTACGACTCGCAATAAATCTCGGTGGAGGGATTTCAGGATGAATATCGGAATTGCAGTGGCGATCTCCTTGGGTGGATGGATCGCGATCGGGACTTCAGTTTGGGCCCAAGGCTTACCGGAAGGGGACAATCGTACCCCGCAAGGTGCGGCAACGGTTAATGATGTTCCCCAAGGTACGACAGGGGAGGCGATCGATATCGTCCCGGATATTCCCAATCCGTTTGCCCCTCCAACCCAGATCGATCGGACTGATTTTAACACCCGATTTCTAACGGAGACTGCTGCTTACAGGCTGTACCAAAACAATATTTTCGAGACTCCCATCGGCGAAGATAACGTCAGGCTGCAAGTGGAATTCGAGCCGTACCGGGATGGCGGTAATTTGAGACTCGGATTGCCGTTGGAGTAGTTCGTATTGGGTTGATGGGGGGATGGGGAGGAAACGGAGACGCTCCAGACGCTCCAGACGCGGGGACGCGGAGACGCGGGGACGCGGAGACGCGGAGAGGGGAGATGGGGGAGGTGAGGGAGATGGGGGAGGTGAGGGAGAAACGGGAGAATGAATGCAAGATACGCGCATTCTTCCTTGTCACCTTGTCCCCTTGTCCCCTTATCTCCCCCAGCTCTCCATTCCTCATTCCCCAATGCTACGCGCTTTCTTTCGTCTCTTGGTAGAGTGCTTTGAAATGACGCTGTTGGATTTTGTGGTCTACGATCGGGGCGGGATAACCGAGGCGATCGAGTTCCTCTGGAGGAATTTTCCCCATCACCAGGTATTGCGTATCGACCGAACTCAATTCGGGCAACCAGCGTCGAATGTACTCAGCTTCGGGGTCGAATTTTTGCGCTTGAGATGCGGGGTTAAAAATACGCAGGGGTTTCGGGTCCATGCCGCTGGAGGTACTCCACTGCCATCCGCCGTTGTTGGCCGATAGATCGCCATCGATCAGGTGTTGCATGAAGTACTTTTCTCCCCACTGCCAGTTGACGATCAAATCTTTGGTCAAGAAACTGGCGACGATCATCCGGCAGCGATTGTGCATCCAACCGGTTTCGTTGAGTTGGCGCATGGCCGCATCGACGATCGGGTATCCCGTGCGTCCCTCGCACCAAGCTTGAAAGCGATCGCGATCGTCGCTCCAAGGGAAGTTTTGCCATCTGGCTCGGTAGGGTCCTTCGGCGAGTTCGGGGAAAAAGTACATGACGTGTTCGTAGAACTCCCGCCACGCCAGCTCTTGCTGCCAAGTGCGGACGCTATCGCGGGCTTCGTCGCTGCGACACCGACCGGCAGCAGCAACGCTTTTGGCCCAAACCTGACGAATGCCAACTGCGCCGAATTTAAAGGCCGCGCTCAGTCCCGAAGTGCCATCGACGGCCGGAAGGTTGCGTTGTTCTTGGTAGTTGAGAATCGCACTCTCGCAGAACTCGTTGAGTTTGGCAACGGCTGCCACCGTTCCGGGTTCGAGGGGTAAGGGAGCATCCCAAACAAACCCCAATTCTTGGGCAGTCGGCAGAGGAACCAGACCCACTTTTTCGGCGGCTTCTTTTTCGACCTGGGTGAGTCCCCCCGCTTTTTCCAAAGGAGGGAGTGGTTCGGCTTTGGGCTGGCGACTCCAATTTTTCCAAAATGGGGTGTAGACGGTGTAGGGGGCTTGGGAACCGGTGAGGATTTCTCCAGGGACGTGAAGCAGCCGATCCCAATAGGTGTTAACAGTAATGCCCCGATCTTGTAAGGCTTCGGCAACGATCCGATCGCGGCTTTTGGCGTAGGGTTCGACATCCTGGTTCCAAACAACGGTTTTGACCTTGAGGGCACTGGCGAGTTCGGGGATGGCTTGGGAGGGGCGAGCGTGCAAAATGAGCAGTTGGCTGCTCGCCCGAGCGTAGGCTTGCTGCAATTCTTGCAAACAACCCAACATGTATTTGATGCGAACCGGGGCGATATCGTCCCGTTGCAAGATTTCGGGGTCGAGGCAAAATACGCCCACGACTCTAGACCCGAGTTGACTTGCAGAAGCTAGACCGACATTGTCCGAGACTCGTAAATCTCGTCGATGCCAAAATAAAACGAGATCGACCATAGGGTTTAGTTGTGCGGAAAACTTGAAGGTGGGCTGAATATTATAGATCGAGCGGATGACAACTCGAATCTTTCGATCGAACGCGGCGTGCAGTTTGCTGTAACACCCTTTTTCCGCACCCTGATTTGTCTGGAGCTAAAAATGAGAGCTTGACGCTGGCAGCGAATGTTACTTTTTGGCTCTCTGGTTTCAGTTTTTCGATCGAGAAAAGCACGAAAACTACACGTTACGTAAAATTAATGATGAGGCCTTTAGGAGGTAAAATGAAACCGTCAAATTACTTAAATTTTCACTCTTCTAAAAAATCTTCACAATTGACTGGGGTTCGAGCAATTGTGTTAGGAACTACATTTACCTGGATTCTTCTCGGTAATCTTCCACAAGTTGCCGCTCAATTTCGTCCCGGCGATCCTGGTTTTTTTGAAGATGGCGAAGAGCAATTCAATCGAGAAATCGAACGACTCAACGACGATCGAGAAGATGACTCAACCCTATTAACGATCGACGAGTCTACCTCGGAATGGTTGCAAGTCACCTCCACCGAAGGACGATTTGCCGTAGCGATGCCCGGAACCCCCACCGTCGCGCCCAACCCGGAAATCCTAGCCACTCCCGCAGCCAATCTCGAACTGATGGGAGTGACGCTCGAGCATCAAGGAGATGGCTTTTTAGTGGCTTACGCCGACTATCCTGACGGGGTCGATCTCAATGAGTCCGACGTGCTGCTCTCTCAGGTGCGGGATGCATTTGTTGCCGGAATCGGGGGGGAACTCCTCGACGATCGCCAACTGAGCGATCGTGCCGGACCGGGTCGGGAATTTCGCGTAAGTACCCCGGAGATTTTTACCACGTTTCGAGCCTACCTCATCGATCGGCGTTTGTATATTTTGGGGGTGCAGCAAACCGAACCGATGTCAGAAGATGACGATTTCAACCCATTTTTCGAGTCCTTCGAGCCGGGTATTCCAGAAGAGCGCTAGTGGGAAACGCTCGTTGCCGTGTTTGTCCCGATTCAGTGCAACGAGCAACGAGTTGGCCGGGGGAAACCAAACCTACCGCGCGATTGCCCCGACTAGCGAAACATACTACTAACGGAACTATCTTCGTGAACCCGCCAAATGGTTTCCCCCAGAACGTTGGCGACAGAAAGCACCGTCAACTCGTCGAAGTGTCGGTCTTTGGGAACGGGAATGGTATTGGTGACGATAACTTCTTCAAACACGCCGTTCGATAAGCGTTCGATCGCCGGTGGCGAAAACACCGCATGGGTCGCACAGGCATAAACTTGTCTGGCCCCCTCCCGGCGCAGCATTTGACCCCCTTGGCTAATCGTACCTGCCGTATCGATCATGTCATCGACCAAGACAGCCGTTTTTCCTTTGACATCGCCGATCAGGTTCAAGACTTCGGCGACGTTGTGCGCTTGTCGTCGCTTGTCGATAATCGCAAGTGGGGCATCATCGAGTTTTTTGGCGAAGGCCCGGGCCCGGGCCACCCCGCCGATATCGGGAGAAACCACCACAATATCAGAGAGTTTCTTACTCGATAGATAGTCGATCAGGACTGGGGAACTGTAAACGTGGTCGAGGGGAATGTCGAAATAGCCTTGGATTTGGGCTGAATGCAGATCCATGGCGAGGATGCGGTGAGCGCCCGCTTTAGTAATCAGATTGGCGACGAGTTTGGCCGTAATCGATTCGCGTCCGGCGGTTTTTCGATCGGCTCTGGCGTAACCGTAGTAGGGAATGACTGCGGTAATTTGCCGAGCTGACGCGCGACGGCACGCATCGATGGTAATGAGCAATTCCATCAAATGGTCGTTGACCGGGTGGCAGACGGGCTGAATTAAGTAGACATCGCAACCTCGAATGGACTCTTGAATCTGGACGTAGAGTTCTCCATCGGCAAACCGCTTGCGAACCATCGGACCGAGGTCGATGCCGAGATAGCGGGATACTTCTCGGGCAAGGGAGACGTTAGCAGAGCCAGAAAACAGCCGCAGTCGGCTATTATCGACGACAGAGAGTAGGGAAGGCTGAAGCGTTAATGTTGCAGAACGGCTCACAACAGAACCTCGACGTTCGTAATTTCATGGAAATCTTACCATTTCCTTCGATCGGTCGCCACGATAATACAAATGATTTCCTTTTTTGCGCCTTGGATATCGTTTTGTGAATCTGACTGTAGATCGCTACCTTAAAAGAAGCAAAGGTTTTTATATCTTTTAAAAGAATCTCAAAGTTCCTTTGAATGAAGGCATTCAATCGGCTCGATCTCGGATGGGGATCGATAGCAAAATAATTTCTTTGAAGGTGCGATCGATTCGGAAAAATCTCGTTTTTAAAGATCGACAGATCCCTCGTCTAGGTCTTTGGTTTCTATGCCTTCGGATGGATTCGATTTTTCGATCGCCCAGATACCGAGCATGGCGATCGAAGCGCCGATCCATTGTAAGGGAGTCAGCATTTCCGAGAGAAACAAATTTCCAAAGAGGAGGGCAAACACCGGAGTCATAAATGTTAGGGAACTCAACTCGATTAAGTTACCCTTCGATGCGAAATAAAAGAACAAACCGTAGGCGATCGCACTTCCAAATATCGTGGAATAGATCAGCGCTCCCCAACCCCAGCTATCAATATTCACCCACCGATCGGATTCCCAAATCCCTGAAAGTACGAATAACGGCAATCCTCCCAGAATCATGTGCCAACCCGTGGCGACGATCGGATCGACGTATTGCGACACTTTCGGCATCATCACCGTTCCCACGGCCATCGAGAAGGACGCGAGCAACATCAACCATTCCCCTCCCTGAAAGAGGATGCCGACATCGTAGGCAGTGCTGTTTCCCGACATGTTTCCCGATAGCGGCGCGAGAATCCACTCTTCGGGTAAGCCGATGGCACTAATGCCGAGCAAGCCCAAACCGAGTCCAATCCAACCCCACAGCCCGATTTTCTCCTGATACAACCACCACGACAACAGGGCGACGATAATCGGTTGCGAGTCGATGAGAACCGAACCCAAACCCGCTCCGGTGCGATCTAAGCCTTCAGCGAGAAAGCCTTGAAATAAGGTGCCATCGACAAGAGCGAATAACCCGATCCACAACCACCCCTGCCAACTCGTCGGTTGCGGTTTTCTCAAGAAAGCGGCCGCTGCGAGGACGAGAACTCCAGCCGGGACGAGACGCACCCCCGCCACGAATAGCGGCGTGGTATCGGGGAGAACGCTTTTCATCGCTACCATTGCCGTACCCCAAAGAAAAAATGGGGCGATCCAGAGGAGGGGGAGGAGAGAAGACTTAGAATCGGCGAGTTTGAGCTGCATAGATGCGCTGGCAATGGTGTATAGCTTTACAACATTGTACTCAAATACGTCAAACTATGTACTTATGTTAAGGAGAGTCGATCGCTCGAATGAGATGGCGATCGGATAGATTTTTCCCCGGTTTCCATGGAGGTTTCTACAGCTCGTTCGAGTGGGGCTGGGGGCGTAATTATAGGTTAAGGTTGTATTTGCTTTGTCCACCAGTCAATAATCAACCGAAAACCCACCAATTGGGGGGTCTCCCCCCAAACCCCCCGGTGGGGGACGAAACGCCTCCCCCTCCCCTTCCGCTTCGCTCCCTCCCCTGCGTACAAGAGGGCGATCGTGATGATGTATGGGTTCGATCGGGTTGGAAGAAGTGAACTTAACTCCCGATGGAATTGCTTAGGGACTTGTAAAGAGACAAAGTACTCACGCCTCAAAGGTATGAGGTAAAGGTCAACGGCCGTTAACCCCTACGGATGGACACTCTTTTTCCGCACATCCCTTAACTTATGGCGAGTTTATCCGATCGGGAATCGAGACCGAACACCATCTCGTTACTCTCTTGATACCCCAAACTGGCATAGAGTTTCTTGCCCTCATCAGAAGCGTGTAGCAGGGCTTTGGTACAACCAATCTCTTTCAAATAAGCCATCGCATGTTGCATTAGCTCGGTGGCAATGCCTTGTCTTCGATAGGCGGAGTCCACGTAAACCCCCCAGATATAGCCTTTCTGATACTCCCAGCTAACCATCGGATAGAGTTCTAACACCTGACAACTCACCGAACCGACGATTTTGCCATCGATCTGGGCAATGAATCCTTTGTAACGCAGTTCTCGACGCGCGCGATCGATAAATCGAATGGTTTTCTCGAGCCAATCCGGGTAAATCGAATCCTCGGAAAAACCCACCTCCAGGGCAATATGACGTAAATGCTCGGCGACAACCACTCGATCGTCTTTGCTGGCTTCGCGAATCGTCAGCATTTTTTTCCCTTTCCTTTGTCATTCATACTGCATCCAACCTTTGCCCTGGTGACCGAATTGGGCGCGATCGGGATGGAGAATTTCTGCTAAGATTTCCAGAGAATCGACCAATCTTGGCCCCGGACGGTTGAAGTATTGGTTGCCGTCGCTGAGGTACACGCGACCGGTACGGACGGCGCGTAATGCTTGCCATTGGGGATGTTGCGATAATCGATCGGCATCCTGGCGGGTGCGGGATAAGTCGAAGCCGCAGGGCATGAAAATGATGACATCGGGATCGGCGGCTTGGAGTTCCTCCCATTTCATCCACGGGGAATGCTTGCCCACTTCGCCAAATAAGGATTGACCTCCGGCGAGTTCGATTAACTCCGGCACCCAGTTTCCGGCGGCCATTAGGGGGTCTGCCCATTCGATGGTAGCAACGCGAGGGCGATGGGGGGCTGTTTCGACCTGCTGGCGACAGGTAGCGACGCGAGATTGCAACGAGGCAACTGCCCCTTCTCCATCAACGCCCAGGCAATCGGCCACCCGGCGAATATCTTGCCACACTTCATCCAATACCGTGGGTTGCAACGAGATAATGTCCGGCTCGAATCCCGTCAACTGGGCAACGGCCCGTTCGACATCCGCCAAACTTACCGCACAGACTTCGCACTGGGCTTGGGTAATAATATGGGTTGGCTGCAACTGCTGCAATATCTGGGTTTCCACCCGATAGACACTCAGGGCCGAATGCAATACCTCGGTGACGCGATCGTGAATTTCGCCGCTGGTTCCGACCGGATCGAATTTGGGCTGAGTACAGATGGGAAGTTGCCGGACTTGGGGGGGATAGTCGCATTCGTGCGATCGTCCGACAAGGCGATCGGTACAACCCAAAACATTGACAATTTCTGTAGCGCTGGGTAGAAGGGAAACAATTTTCATGTCGTCATCTTAACTGGAATGGGCTTGGGGAGAGTGAATGCAAAATTAAAAATTAAAAATTAAAAATGCAAAATTCTCTCTTGTCTCTCTCTGCGCGTCTGGAGCGTCCCCATGTCATCTCCGTCCCCCATTTCCCCCATTTCCCCGTTTCTCCCCCTGCTCAGGCTTCTCCCCCTCCCGCACGTCGCGATATATCATAGATCGAAGCCAATACCACCATTTTCCCAAACAAGGAGCCGATTCTGATGGACGCAATGGAGTTTTTCGATAAAAGTGCCGGAAAGTGGGTTTCCCAGCGTACGACCCATCATTTGCCCTTTCGCCGCGCTGAGATGGGGAGTTCTGCGATTTCCGTTGACACTCTACCTGCCGACGATCCGCGCGTTATCGAGATTTGTCAGATGCACGAGGTCGATCCGAGTACCTGTGCGGGGGGGGCTTACGTGCGCTGGAATGGTTCGATGCAGTGGGATCGGGGGGAAGACGACAACCACGAAGGTTCGACGGTATTCGCGATCGTCCCGGATGCGGATAATCCCAAGAAAGGCAAGATGTTGCGAGAACGGGGTTATGCGGAAGTGACCCCGGTTGCCGGAGAGTTCGTGATGGACGACGACGACGGTCTGGTTCTGATTACGGAATACGAAACCATGAGTTCGATCGAACGGTTTTGGTTTGCCAGTCCCGGCGTGCGGATGCGCACCAGTACGGTTAAGCGTTTCGGCGGCTTCAATACGGCGACGTTCTGCACGGAATATCGCGTGGAAGGAGAATTACCCCCGGAAGCGGAGGAAACCCCGAAAGCGACTCAGACGGCGACGAAGCCGTTTTATTCTGCATTGGGTTGGTAGTTGGGTTGGGGAAAGAACAGACGCGGGGACGCGGTGAGGGAGGTGAGGGAGGTGAGGGAGATGGGGAAGCTGGGGAGGCTGGGGAGGCTGGGGGAGAATGAATGAAAGATACAATATTATCCCTTGTCCCTCTTCTCTGGAGCGTCTGGAGCGTCCTCCCATCTCCCTTGTCTGCCCATCACCTTCCTATCTTAGTGGTACTTTGACAACTTTTAAACCTTTTCACCGCTCAAACCCTTGCTGGGACTAGGATTTAGGTCAAACCCCTAAAAATCGCTCAAACCCCTGTGGTTGTCACGTTTGTGTTGTTTCGACCTATAAGCATTTCTATATAAGGGTTTGAGCGGAAAATAACACCAATTTTTGTCAAAGTACCATTAGAACGGCAATCCCAAGCCCGGATCGATCGCCGGTCCGATATCTAGACCTAATTCCCTCGGACATTCGGGAACGCCAAGTACGCTACCGACGGTAGCCCCGGCATCTCCACCGAGGGCATCTCGACGCAATTCGTTACAAATGCCGATCAGCTGTTCTTGGCCGGGGAGAGGAACTTCAAATCCTCTAAATAGAGCGCCTTCGAGAATTTCGATGTATTCTTCGACGGAGATGGCTTCGACTTCGCCGAGTTCACCGTCTTCAATGGCAACTTGCTGACCTTGGGGAATGGCAACGGATTCGCCATCGGCGCGATCGATTTCCACTTCCCCTTCGAGCACCTGGAAGCGACCTTCGTCTTCGGCATTGAGGACGTAAATCGTGCCCCGAACGTCGGCGGTGAAGCCTGCCAAACACCCATTGACCGGACCGCTGGCGACGAGTTGCCCTTCGCGGACTTCGACGCACTGACCGACGGTGACGGAGGATTCTGGGGCGAGTCGTCCGGCGGCTAAGTTGCTAAATAGCAGGGCGGTGCGGGAGTCTTGGGTGCGAACGATTTGGTTAAAATCGGCGACCTGGTTGAGGCTGGCTTTTTCTTCTTCGATAAATACTTCGTCTCCGTCTAAGATTTCTTGAACTGTGGCTTGGGTAATTTGAGCGATCGCCGGAAAACGGGGAAAGGCGATCGCGACGATCGCGCAAACACCAACGAGTATTCCCAAAAACATTTGCCGGAGCCGTTTTTTAAGTTTTTTAACATTAATTAGAGTTAATTGAGTCATCTCTAAAGCTCTCCATACTGGGTAATCTAGGTTATCCTAAATTTGCCGGAACGATTTGGGTAACCTGTCAGATTTTGGAGTTGAATTCTTGAAATTCTCATCGGTCATCGATAAGAATAATATCTGATTTGCTAAACTCAAGGATAGCTAAAAAATTGCAGTGCTATCATAAGCATAGGATCGGTATTTAGCAACTATGCACTCAGCCGTCTGCGATCGAAGTTAAGTGAAGAATCCTTGGGTGCT
>JAXHUC010000173.1:9086-12901 GCA_034189805.1 Cyanobacteriota bacterium | reverse complement strand
ACGATGGGGAAGTGCATGTCGGTCAACCCTACGTGGAAGGAGCAACGGTGAAAGGGACGGTCATGCACTTCCCCATCGTTTTCGACTAAAAGCACCTTATCGATGGTGACTTGGGTGTCGGGTTCGACGTGTAACAGCTCGATGTCGTAAAAGCGACCGGGTTCGACCCGAATTTGCTTCCCACCGGTCTCAATAATTGCGTAAGTCATTGTAATCGTCCTTAATACGGCCGTACGGGTGTCTAGCTCGACTCCGAGGTGGAGAAGACTAGCCTTAGTTCGACCCGATCCGAGCAAAAATGTAGATTGCCAGCCTTCTATTATTGTCGCTCGCCTCAGAGCCTGTCAAGTTCTTCGAGACGGGGCGATCGCATCAACGACTACAATAGAGAGTCAAATCTACAACTCCAATCGATCCCGAAGCGACCCGTGAGCCAACCTAACCGAATTCGCACTCCCTTATTCGATCTTTGCCAAAATCTCAACGCTAAAACGACTGCCTTTGCTGGATGGGAAATGCCCTTGCAATACAGCGGCATCCTGCAAGAACATCGCGCGGTGCGGGAGGCGGTGGGTATGTTCGATATTTCCCACATGGGCAAGTTCGCCTTTCAAGGTCCGCATCTGCGAAAGCAACTTGATGCTTTAGTGCCCTCAGATCTGAGTCGATTGCAACCCGGACGAGCGCAATATACTGTATTGCTCGATGCGGAGGGAGGCATTCTCGACGACCTGATTATCTACTACCAAGGCAGCAGCGAAACGGGAGTCGAACGGGGGCTGGCGATCGTCAATGCTGCCACTTGCGAGGCGGATAAAGCCTGGATTCTCAAACATTTGCCCGAGGAGATCGAGTTTGAAGATCTCACTCGCGATCGAGTCCTGATCGCCCTCCAAGGCCCGCAAGCCGAAGCCCACTTGCAGCGGTTTATCGAAGCAGACCTTTCGCAACTTCCCGCCTTCGGACATCTAGAGGGAACGATTTTCGGTCAATCCTCGATCGTGGCGCGAACGGGATATACCGGGGAAGATGGATTTGAAATTATGGTCAACCCCACCGTCGGTCGGGAATTGTGGCAATGTCTGGTCGATGCGGGCGTGACTCCTTGTGGGTTGGGGGCCCGCGATACCCTGCGCCTCGAGGCGGCTATGGCACTGTACGGGCAGGATATCGACACCAGCACCAGCCCCTTAGAAGCGGGATTGAAGTGGTTGGTACATTTAGATGCCAAAGGGGATTTTCTCGGCCGACAAGCCCTCGCAAAACAGCAGCAAGACGGACTCAAACGGCGATTGGTGGGGTTGAAAATGAACGGACGCAATATTGCCCGCCACGGCTACCCGATCCTGGTCGATGGAGAAGTCGTCGGCGAAGTGACCAGTGGCGGGCCCTCTCCCACCCTCGGATATCCGATCGCCCTGGGTTACTTACCCCTGAATCTGGCGAAGGTCGGTCGATCGGTCGAGGTGGAAATTCGCGGCAAAACCTACCCGGCCGAGGTGGTGAAAAAACCCTTTTACCGCCGCCCGCGCTCGTAGATCGCCCCCGAGAGATGGGATAATAACTCTGGTCTGTTGCGCTGAGGTTCGATCGCCATGAAATCGCGCTCTTCGACTTTTGCTGCTATTGCGGTGGCTCTTGTTGTGGTTGTTGTTGGTAGTTTCTACTGGTTGCGGGTGAAGAGTCCCCTTGCCCTGCTGCGAGGCGCGCCGATTTCCGCTCCGGAAGCGGCGATTTTTATTCCCAAGGATGCCCCGGTGGTGGCTTCGTTACTAGCCAATCCCGATCGAGTCCAGGGATTGCGACAAATGCGCGCCCCGCTGAATCGGGGTGAATCTCGTGCCGAGTTCGATCGCATCAAACGGATTCTGCTTGCCGATACCGACCTCAACTACGATCGCGATATCAAACCCTGGCTGGGAGATGAAGTGACTTTGGCCGTGACCCGGTTCGATGGCGACGGCGATCGCAGCAACGGCAAGCAACCGGATTATCTGGTGGCGTTAGGGGTCAAAGATGCCGATAAGAGTCGTGAATTTCTCGATCTGTTCTGGCAAAATAAAGCTGTTGCCGGAGCCGAGCTAGAATTTGAAGATTATAAAGGGGTCGAGCTAATCTCCACCAAACCTCGCAAAACCCTGTTCTCTCGGCGATCGAAAACTCGATCCCTCAATTTCAATCCCTTTGCCGGAGATGGTTCTCGGACGTGGGCGAGTGCGGTTATTTCCGATCGCTTCGTTCTATTTGCCAACTCCACCGACGGACTGCGCCAAGCCATCAATCGCGTGCAGGCCGGTAGCCTCAACCTGACGAACAGCCCCAGCTACGAACAAGCTCTCGCTAACTTGACAGACAAACGGCTGGGATTAGTCTATCTCGACTTACCCACCACCCTGGCGTGGATCGGTAATACCCCCTCCCAGGAAGTCTCACCGCCCGATCGCGATCGCCTGGCGGTAGCTTTAGCGGCAAACCCCAGAGGACTGGCGATCGATGGTATGTGGCTGAGTGCCGATCCCCTCCCCGCGCTCCCGACGGCGACAACTCCCGTGAAGGCTTTGGAATATATCCCTCAGACGAGCGCGCTGGCGGTGGCAGGAACGGACTTAGCCCGACTCTGGGAACAAGTGCGAGGGGTACTCTCGAACAATTCCCAACTGGCCAGCGCGATCGAACCCACCCTGAACGAACTCGAAGCCGACTTAGGGATCGATTCCCTCGAAGCTCTCTTGAGCTGGGCAACTGGGGAATATGCTCTGGCATTCGTCCCGAGAGACGCTCGAGATGAGGCGCAACTCGATTGGGTCTTCGTTGCCGAAACTTCTGACGCAACGGCCCAAGCGATCGATCGTCTCGATGCGATCGCCGCTCGTCAAGGTTACAGCGTCGGACCCTTCACCCTCAAAGGGGAACATCGCGTGGTGGCGTGGACTAAACTTTCGGCGGCGGAAGATGATTCCGGTAGCGGTCCTCGCCTGAGACTGGCGGCAAACGTGCGGGGAGTCCACGGCGATGCGGGTCGGTATCAAATCTTTACCAATTCGATCGAAACGATGGATAGCGTGTTTCGCGCTCCCAGAACGGGATCTCTACTCTCGCGGGAGGATTTCACGATGGGATTGAGTTTGTTCCCTGCCGAAAATGATGGGTACTTGTATGCTAATTGGGAAGGGAGCAAATCCCTACTGGAACGACAATTCCCTCCCCTCAAGTTTCTCGAACTCGTCGGCGGCTCTTTCTTCGGTCATTTGCAGTCTTTAACCACGAGTACCTACAACAGCGAGGCAGGATTCACGCGGACTGAAATTTTCTTAACCCTACGATGATGGGGGAGGGAGATGACGCGGGGACGCGGGGAGGCGGTGACGCGGGGACGCGGAGAGGAGGAGAAACGGGGAAAGGAAAACGAGAGAATACTCAAGCTTCCGAAGCCCACCTTCTCGAGTGTCCTAATTGCTATGGCGACGGCTGATAGCTAAACATTGGTGACAAGTTAAGGTGGTTTTGGCTTTGTCAACCAGTCACTAATCAACCGAAAACCCGGAGTTGGGGGGTCTCCCCCCAAACCCCCCGCGCACAAGAGTGAAATCGCTCAAACTCTTTATTGGCAAGGGGTTTTATCGTTCAAAATCGTCAACTTGACACCCGACAAAATTGCTTAACTTGTCACCCATGATAGCTAAATGCTTCCCCAAAAAAAACAACAAACCTCAGAGATTGCATCCCAAGCAAGTTTGATTTGAGATGGAATTTCTGAGGTTCTCCAGATTAAGGACAACTAAGACCTAGTCAACAGCTTGGGTGACAAGGCTCGA
>JAXHUC010000173.1:0-8986 GCA_034189805.1 Cyanobacteriota bacterium | reverse complement strand
AAAAAAACAACAAACCTCAGAGATTGCATCCCAAGCAAGTTTGATTTGAGATGGAATTTCTGAGGTTCTCCAGATTAAGGACAACTAAGACCTAGTCAACAGCTTGGGTGACAAGGCTCGATATTATTGATCTGTATTATTTGCATTGTTTTCATCGTTCCCAGTCTGCTCTGAAGAAGACGATGGGGGTGACGAAGAACGATACCCCCGAGAGTAAGAACGAGAAGATTGCTTGCGGAACTGTCGAGCGTAGGCTTGATTCCGAGAAGCTTTCTCTTTTTTGAGATTGCGACGTTTAGACATGATGATTTCTCCATCAACACAACAAAAAAACAAACGCTTCTGGGAAGGCTTTCGAGATATAGTCGCGGGACTCCCAGAAGCGTCGTTCGGTTAATTTAAAGGCTTAGTAGCGGCTATTTCTGCGACCTCCGCCACCACCACCGAAGGAACCAGAGTTTCTGTTCTCGCGCGGTCTGGCTTCGTTCACTTTCATCACGCGACCCATCCATTCTGCTCCGTCGAGTTCTTCGATGGCTGCTTTTTCTTCAGCATCGGTGTCCATTTCGACGAATGCAAAACCCCTCGGACGACCTGTTTCGCGGTCTGTGGGAAGATGAACCCGCTTAACGGTTCCATATTCAGCAAAAACCTCGTTCAGGTCTTCTTGGGTCACCTCATAGGAGAGGTTGCCTACATAGATTGACATAGAGTTGACGATCTCCTCGATCGGTATTTCAGAATTTTGTAGAGAGCCAAGATGTCGGAGAAAGCCTGTCAATACCTTCGGACTAAAATCTATCAATACTGAAAACAAACACTATCACCGATCTTTATTCTCAGCGTCTATTCTAGCATCGGATCGGAAAATCGAGGGGTGCGATCGAGGAAGTTAAACATTCAGACGACTCTCGATCGGGCCAGATAAGATAGATTCCATATCCACTCTCACTCGATCGAGTGGGGGTAAATGTTTTCAAGCATCGGTAACGCGGCATTTCGACTCCATTCATGCCATCCATTCGCACTTCAACTCCGAACTGACGAAGTTTACAAATTGTTAGGTAACGATCGCAGCAAGTCTCTCATCGAGTGCGTTCGTCAATTGCAGATCCCAATGAATTATTATGAGTCAGTTACAAGACTTTACCCAACACGGCTACCAAATTCTCGCCCAACTCGGACACAACAGTTTGGGCGGTCGAGTTACGTATAAGGCGCGACATCTGGAAACCGGACAATTCGCCGCCATCAAACAGTTTCAATTTGCCACGTCCAAATCGAGTTGGACGGACTACGAGAGTCTCGAACGAGAAATCGAAATGCTCGGCAGCCTCAGCCATCCGGGTATTCCCCGCTACCTCGACTCGTTTCCCACCGATAACGGCTTCTGCTTGGTGCAAGAATACCTCGACGCGCGATCTCTGGCAACCCCTCGCCGATGGACCCTCGAGCAAATTAAGGAAGTGGCCGTGGCGCTGTTGGACGTTCTCGTTTACTTGCAATCCCAAAAGCCGGCAGTGATTCATCGAGATATCAAACCCGAAAATATTCTCATCGACGACCGCGATCGCGTGTACTTAATCGATTTCGGTTTCGCTCGCACTGGTGGGGGAGAAATTGCCGCGAGCAGCGTGGTGAAAGGGACGATGGGATTTATGCCTCCCGAACAATTATTCGATCGCCAACTCACGGAAGCTTCGGATTTGTATGGATTGGGCGGCACCTTAATTTGTTTGCTCACCGGGACTAAATCGGTCAATATCGGCAATTTAATCGATGAAGATTACCGAGTGCGCTTTCGCCATCTGGTTCCCCCCGTCAAGCGAGGGTGGCTCAGTTGGCTCGAAAAACTCGTCGAACCGAAAATGAGCGATCGCTATGCCAATGCGGCCGTTGCCTTAGCCGTGTTGGAAACCATCGATGTCGAAGCCCTGCCGAAAGTGAGAATCGATCGCCCGCAACAGCACTTAGAATTTACCGCCGCGCAATACGGCGCAACCGTGACCCGAAATATCACCGTCAGCAATCCGATTCCCAAGACTCTGCTGTCCGGGCGCTGGGAAGTCGCCCCCCACCCGAACGATTCCCCCGATCTTCCTTGGATTTCATTCGAGCCGGTCAAATTCGAGCGCAATAGTATTGTCTGTCCGATTAGCGTCGATACTCGCCCGCTGCTGGCCGATTGTTACTACGAACGGAAGGTATTACTCCGGACTAACGCTGCTCCCGAAATTTATCCGTTCACCTTAGCCATTCACACCGCACCGCTACCGAAACCGCAACTGTTCGATCGATTTTCCTTCGGTCGCGCGATCTATCTTCTCGTGTTTGCGGCAATGGGGTGGGTGTTGAGTTCGGGCTTTCACTCTCAGGATTTTGAACCACTCTTATGGCTTTTAATTCCGAGCGTGGTTGCCTTTCTCGCGACCGAGCGAACGGAAGGTCATTCGGGCCCGAACAAACCCAAAAATGGGCTGGGCATCTCGATCGTTTTTTCGTTTCTGGGTGCTTTATCGTTTGGGGCGATCGCTTCCCAAATTTTTGCATCGAAGTGGTTGTGGATACTCGGCGCACAATTCGGATGTATTGCGGGCGCGCTCGTTTGTGCGTACCGATCGAGCAATCGCTCGACGCTCTCCAAAACGCCTCGTCAACCAGTTACGAACAATATTAAGTCTTGCCAGGGGGTGTTCGGTTATATCGGATCTTGCGTTCTCGGCGTTATTGTCACCGGAATCATCTCACTCTTAGGAGGACTGGGCTTAATGCTGGCGTTCAGACTGTTCGGTTATGCATTGTTCGGTATTACTGGGATCGGGATTTATTGGTTTGTGAACTATGTTATTGCGGGCTTAATCTGGTCGGCGATCGGGTTGCTCGTGGTGCTGGGAAATCCCAATCTGGCTCGCCCTCAACTACTCGCAGGAAACTTGCAAAAAGAAGCCACTCGCATTTCTCTGGCTGCGGCCGGGTTTGGGTTGAGTTTGGGCGTGGCAGTCCGGCTGTTATTCGGGATTTGGGTTCCTTCATCTGCTGGAGAACCTCTGAATTTGTGGCTGGTCGTTCCGGTGGCATTGACATCACTGGTGGCGACGGGTTTTCCTTTACTCGAGACCACAATTTTCAAACCCATTCGCATTATCGATCGGTATCGTCGAGTGAAAAAGCAGCTCGTTCAACCCTAGGTTTATCTGGCTAAAACTTGGATTAAAAATTGAGTTTGAACGTAAGCATTCAGATGTCAGGTCTGCTCAAACGCTTTGTAAGGGCGGGTTTAGGGATATGTTCGGAGTCTTACCCAAAATTTAAATTCAAAACCCGCCCCTACCCATTGGGATTTTGACCGTATCTAAAATCGAACCTGAATCCTTACGTTTGAACGGCATTAAACGAACCACAAAGGCACAAAGGACACGAAGGAAGAAGAAAGAAAGGAAATATAGCATTTCTCACTGTTATGAAGTACAAAAAATGTAGGGGCGGGTTTAGCTAAAAACTATTCTCCCACAGGGATTGATGGTCAAAACCCACCCTCGCGCTTATGTACCTGAAAAATACGAGAACTGCTAGAGACAGAAAAGAAGAAGAAAGAGCGGAGTATCTTATGTTATCTGAAGCAATAAATATATTTCCCGATTTTTCTAATTACGGCTATCAAGTGACGCGAGAACTCGGTCACAATCGGGCGGGGGGTCGAGTCACCTATCTGGCAACTGAAGTTAATACGGGAAAATCGGTTGTTGTCAAGCAATTTCAGTTTGCCCAAACAAGCACAAACTGGACGGAATATCAAGCTTACGAGCGAGAAATTAACGTTCTCAAAGAACTCGATTCTCCCTACGTTCCCCGCTACTTGGATTCTTTCCAAACGCCAACGGGATTTTGTATGGTGCAGGAATATAAAAAAGCGCCGTCCCTGGCCACTTTAAATCGACTTTCTCCCCACCAAAGTAAACAAATTGCGATCGCCGTTCTGGAGATTTTAAAATACCTGCAAACTCGCATTCCTCCGGTGATTCATCGCGACTTGAAACCGGAGAATATTTTAGTGGGCGATCGGGGAAAGGTTTATTTGGTAGACTTTGGGTTCGCCCGAATGGGTGGGGGAGAAGTTGCCGCAAGTAGCGTGGTGAAAGGAACCCTCGGTTTCATGCCGCCAGAACAAATGTTCAACCGTCAAATTACGATCGCCTCGGATCTTTACAGTTTAGGGGCAACGATAATTTGCTTGTTGTTGGAAATTCCATCGACCGAAATTGGTAGTTTGATGGACGATGCGGGACGACTGCATTTTCGATCGCGTTTGCCACAACTGAGCGATGGGTTTCTCGACTGGTTGGAAAAAATGGTCGAACCTAACTATAAAAAACGTTACCCTTCGGCTAAAGCGGCTCTCGATGACCTTGTTTCTCTGGAGGTTTTACGACCGAAAAAGAAATCTTGGATACCGATGGCTGTTTGCGTGGCGGGTGCGGGTATTTTATTGGGAACGGCATTCTGGGTCAGTCGGTTTTTCACTCCCGAACCAGAGCCATCAAGCATCGAACCGAAAGAGTCCGATCGCTATCAAGTTACTTTTACCAACGAGTTAGCAAACCCTCGATCGGAAATCGTGGCGATGGAGGCGATTCCTCTCAATAATAATGCTTACTTTTATCTGATTGCCGATTCGGTGGAAGAGAAAATGTATGAGGGTCGCTGTCGCATTTTCGACCCGAGTGGAGAACTAAAATACGACGGTGATTTTCCCCTGATTCCCGTTAATTCTCGGCTGGAAACCTGGTGTCGCTATCAGTTAAGTTCCCCAGAAGATCGACCCGGCGAATGGACGTTTGAGTTTTATCTCGATGGGCAACCCGTTGTTTGGGAAACGCTCGAAGTTTTACCGAAAGAGGATTAGGGAGAGATGGGGAGGACAAGGGGGACAAGGGGGACAAGGGGGACAAGGGAGAAAGTGGATATTTGCCGTTCTGGGCATCCTACAATCCATCCCCCATGCGCGCATTTTTAATTTTGCATTCATTCTTCCCCATCTCCCTCACCTCCCTCACCTCCCTCACCTCCCCATCTCCGCGTCCCCGCGTCATCTCCCCCCGCCTTGAGAATTTTAGTGGCTTGACGCATAGTAGAAGGAGTATCCTTACTCGAGCTAAGGTCGTTTGTTCGATCGGCACTATTGCTTAGATCCCGACTCTAGAAAACTTCGATCGCGATCGCCTGCAACCGCCTTTTATCCTTTGACAGCCGATCCTGACTGAGGTTGCTGTTTATTTGCTTTTTTCGATCGCTTCCCATACATTCCCCACTAATGACGATCGTTAGGAGCGATTACCGTGCCAGGAGTTCCCCCCAACTCGATCTCTAATTTTAAGTACAAAGTTGGCGGACACCTTCCCCTCGATGCGCCGAGTTACGTGGTGCGGCAGGCAGACTGTCAACTTTACGATGCCCTCAAAGCCGGAGAATTTTGCTACGTTCTCAACAGTCGGCAGATGGGTAAAACCAGTTTGCGGGTGCGCACGATGCACCGACTGCAAGCGGAAGGGTTTGCCTGTGCGGCGATCGATCTGACGAAGATCGGCAGTTGGGATATTACTCCCGATCGCTGGTACGCTGGGGTGATGCGGCGTTTGGTGACGAGTTTCGGGTTGCCGATCGATCTCAAAGATTGGCTGGGCGATCGGGAATATCTCTCTCCGGTGCAACGGTTGAGCGAGTTAATCGAGCAAGTGTTACTCGAAGTCGTTCGGGAAAAAATTGTTATTTTTATCGATGAAATCGATAGCGTTTTAAGTTTAAATTTTCGCACCGATGACTTTTTTGCTTTTATTCGCTCTTGCTACGGCGACAGTCGCCTGACGTTCGTATTGCTGGGAGTCACCACGCCATCGGACTTAATTGAAGATAAAAATTGTACTCCCTTCAACCTCGGGATTGCCATCGAATTACATGGCTTTCAATATGAAGAAGCTCAGCCTTTAGCGTGCGGTTTTTCGGGCAAAATTCCCGAACCGGAAACGGCGATCGCCACGATTTTAGATTGGACGGGGGGACAACCGTTTTTAACTCAAAAAATTTGTAATATTATCGTTCAAAAATTAGAAGAAGACCCAACGGTTATCGAAAAAAAATTAAGTCAAGACCCCCCATTTACCGTTCGAGATTGGGTGGAATATCTCATTCAAACTGAAATACTCCACAATTGGGAAGCGCGGGACGAACCGCCCCATTTACGGACGGTGCGCGATCGCCTTCTCCACAGTGGCGAAAACACGCCCCCAATGCTGCGACTCTACCATAAAATGCTGCTCGAAGGGGAAATTTCCGCTGACGATCGCCCCACTCATCTTAACTTGCGCTTGTCGGGTTTGGTGATTAAAAAAGCGGGGAAATTACAGGTTTTCAATCGGATTTATCGTTCGGTATTTGACGAACGCTGGCTGACTAAAGTCTTAGCGGATATCGAACCAGATTTTGGCGAAATTGTTGCCAATCAAGAACAAAAACTGCTGTCGATGCTCAACATGATGGACGGCAAAAGTTTTGATGAGGTTTTATACGAAATTCTCGGCGCGGTCATCTTAAAAATGGCTGAAGAACTGAATGTCGATCGAGCAACGGTTTTCTTGGTGGATGAGGAGAAAAGCGAGGTGTGGTCGATTATTGCTCGCAATCAAAGAGAAAGTCCTGAAAGCGTGGAAATTTCTGGGGACAAAGCGATTGTTGGGTTGGTGGCAACGCTCAAGGAAATGGTAAATATTCCCTTTTATTTTGCCAACGCTACGAGTATGAATCGAGGCGGCGAACCCGATCGCGAATATCCCAATTATACGTTACTCGCCCTGCCCCTACTCAACGAAAAAGAAAATCTGGTGGCGGTCGTTCAACTCCTCAACAAACTCAAACTCGATCGCAATCCCGACGATCTGCTCATCGATCGCATCGATCGTAATGGGTTTAGCGATGTCGATCGCCAGCAATTTGAAACCTACGCCCCCGCCCTCAATCGCATTTTAGAACTGTGCCAGTCGAGTTACAAACTCACCCAAAGATTGCAAGCTTCCGAAGCCCTCACCGAAGCGACTCGATCGATTTCTCAAAGTAGTCTCGATTCCGAAGAAATTATCGAACGGGTGATGGAAGCGGCGAAAAAATTGATGAATGCCGATCGCTCGACCCTGTGGTTGCTCGATCGGGAAAACAATCGATTGTGGACGAAAATTCCCACCGAAGAAGGAGGGATTCTCGAACTGAGGGTGAACGTGGGGGAAGGCTATGCCGGACAAGTCGCCCAAAGCGGGTTGCCGATTCATATTCCCTTCGATTTATACGAACATCCGAATTCGGAAACCTCCCGCAATACTGATAGCAAAACCGGATATCGCACCTGTAGTTTGCTGTGTATGCCAGTGTGGAGTCCCGATGGGGATTTGCTGGGGGTGACGCAACTGGTGAACAAGCGCAAAATGGGGGAATTTCCCGACTACGATCCGGCGGATTGGCCCGCGGCCCCGGATTGTTTTCAGGCGAGTTTCGATACCCAAAGTCAAAAGTACATGCAAATTTTCAACTCCCAGGTGGGGGTTGCCCTGAGAAACGCCCAAAAGTACGCCATTGCCAAGCAAAAAGCCGAACTCCACCCCCAAAATGTCGTCAGCCAAACCCTGGCGATGCTCAATCAGGTGATGGACGGACAGGGATTCGACGACGTTCTGGATGTGACGTTGCGATCGATTACCCTGAATATGGGCAAATCCTTGAATGCCGATCGCACCAGTATTTTTTTACTCGATGAAGAAAAAAACGAATTTTGGTCGATTTTGGCCGAGGCGGAAAACGGCAAATCCTTAGAAATTCGCGTACCGGCAGATCGGGGTATCGTCGGAGAAGTTGCAGCGACGCGGCAAAAGATTAATATCCCCTTCGATTTGTACGACCATCCCCAATCGACCGCCGCCAAAGCCCAAGACCGCAAAACCGGATATCGCACCTACTCGATGCTGGCCCTTCCCCTGCTTAGCGACGAAGGCAATCCGATCGCCGTGGTGCAGTTGATTAATAAGTTAAAGTCCGACAGCAACAGTATTTTACCCCTGTGCGATCGGATCGATCGGCGCGGATTTACCGCAGAAGACGAAGCGCAATTTATCGAGAACGCCCCCCTAATTCAGATGATTCTCGAAAGCTTCCGATCGTATCACAAAACCGCGCGGGGACAGCGAGTTGCCGCCGCGTTAATGGCTGCGACGCGATCGGTCAGCCAGGAAAACCTAGACCTCGAAGCGGTGTTGCAACGGGTGATGTCGGCCGCGAAAAAGCTGATGAACGCCGATCGATCGACCCTGTGGTTGCTCGATCGCGATGCCGACGAACTGTGGACGAAAGTTGCTTTCGGGGACGGCCACCGCCACGAACTGCGGGTGAAAGTTGGGGAAGGGTACGCCGGACAAGTTGCCCAAACCGGGACGGCGATTAATATTCCCTTCGATTTATACGATCGCCCCGACTCCGAGATCGCCCGCCAAACCGACAGCAAAACCGGATATCGCACCTGTAGCCTGCTGTGTATGCCCGTGTGGAGTCCCGATGGGGATTTGCTGGGGGTGACGCAGTTGGTGAACAAAACCAAACCCGGCAGTACGGTGGGGTTTACGGGCGGGATGCCCGACACCGTTCCCGACTGCTGGAAAATTAGCTTTGACGAGAGCGATCGTAAATACATGCAGATTTTTAACAATCAAGCCGGCGTGATTCTCCAAAATGCGGCATTACTCGCAGCCGTCAAGCAGCAAGAAGAGAGTTTGCGCGATACCTTATCGGGTAATCCGCCGGGGTGAGGGAGATGGGGAGAGCTTACAAGGAAATGTTTTTTAGAATTGGGCTTGACCATTCGTTGGTCAAGCCCAAGGAATGGTCAAGCTATCAGGGCGATCGTGAACTGATGAGAAAGAATCTACCATCTGGCTACCGAACATGGGTAAGA
>JAXHUC010000172.1:0-12924 GCA_034189805.1 Cyanobacteriota bacterium | reverse complement strand
CTTAAAGAAAAAATAATAGTAAAAGTATTTATTATGAAAATTTTAAAGTTAAAAAATAAAATTAAAAGATTAAGTTAGAACTGTATGTAAGGTAAAAAATAAACGAATTTTTATACAATTAATACTACTTCTAATCGCGAATAAGGCCAGCAAACTGAAAACGTTTTTCATAGCACTAAATGTTAGTATCTGTATGGTATCCAAGAAATTCTCTCTGGGGGTGACACTGTAAGGGCGGAATGTGGGATACATCAGTGAGATTTTTCTCTCTAAGTTAGTTGCACATCGCGTTTCCATTATTTGGCTTAGCTGTACCGCACCACTTAGATTGAACGGAGAGAATTACCTCTATTCCCAAATCCGATTCGGCGACGAATCAAGTACGTACCCAAAGGCAACCGTACCCCAGTCAATGCCGTATTGCGAATTAAAGCCTGTGCGATATTGCTACCATCTAAATCCGCCCAACTTAAATTTGCATTCTTCAAACGAGTTTCGCTAAGATTCGTTTGGCTGAGATTCGCCCAAGTTAAATTTGCATCGCACAAAACCGCTTTACAGAAATTCGATCGCTCCCAATCTCCCTGACTTAGATTAGCTCCATGTAGGGAAGCCATCGTAAAATTACACCCGAGACCGTCAGCACCGTGCAAGGAAGCCCAATTCATCTGCGCTTCGGTGAAGTTGGCCCCGTCAAGTATGGCGTTTGTGAGAGTCGTAGCATTGAAATCCGCTCCAGCACACTGTGCATTTTTTAGGTTTGCTCCCTCCAAGTTTGCTCCCCGTAAATTTGCATCGCACAGTACGGCACTACTAAAGTTGAAACCGCTCAGATGCGTGCCGCTCAAATCGACTCCCATCAAATCTGCTTCAGTAAAGTCAGCCAGATTGAGGTTGCGAGCAAAGCGCAAGTCGGTATAGCGCAACTGAAGTTCTCGAAGTTGAATGCCTTGCAAATCGACTCCGTCTAGAGTCGTTTTGCAGAAATCTCGGCGACCCCGTTTGTAAGCGTCGTGAAACTGCACGTTGGTCATGCCGATTTTAGATTTGGGCGAGAAACGATCGAACAGTTGACTGGGTGAGGAGGGAACGTCGTTGTTGAAGCCAAAGAGATTTTTCATGGTGTTTGAATTGTTATGAGGGTTGAAATATTTGAAGAAGCTAGGAGAGGAAATCGCACCGCTGAGGGTTAGGATTTATCCCGATCGAGATCGGATTGTCGCAAGAACTTTGCCCCAGCAACTTTGCGTTCTAAGGCATCTTCGATGAAGAAGACCACCTGTGCGCTCAGAGGGGGTAGAAGTTGCAGGTATTTTTGCAGTCGCCGATAGCGGTTATTGATGCCTTCGGGTCGCCGCAGTTCCCGATCGATAATGCCCGATCGAGCGCGTTCGATAAGATACTCGCGGATGTATCTGAGGTCGTTGCAGTGCTTGCAAACAGTATCGAGGTCTTTGGCTCGCGGTCGAGACTCTTTAGATGATGGAGTCCCTTTAGATTGGGAACGCCGTTGACCCTCACAATTGTCGAGATGGCGATCGGCAATTGCGAGAATGCCCTCGATCCCACTCACAATTACCTCGATTGGCTCGTCGAGTTTGGGGCAATGACCCCCGAACGCCTCAGACTCAGCAATATCGAGGATGTCGAGGATTTGCTGGCAATGACCTATCCCATCGAGATCGCTCTGGAGTTGCTTTTCGATGGCAATAACGGTTTCGGGCAACAGAATATCCCCCTCCGAAGCCCGCACCACCTCGAACACCTGTTGCAAATGGTGCAGCAAGTCCGGATCGTCAGTCCGTCCGGTCTCTTGAATCTGCAAGGCATAGCCATCCCACAACCGCAGGGGGTATGGCGAGGAGAAATCGGGGAAGGAATCGGGCTTGTTGAGGTCTGAACTAACCCGATGGCGATCGAGCGATCGATTTTCAGTTTTTCCGTTCTCCAAGGGGACGAGGTTCGAGTTCGGCTGTCCCTTGTGGTTAGAGTTGTGGTGGGAATTGTTGTTGGATTGCATGATTTTTCTCCTTGGAACGATGGGAAATATCGGACTCGGTGGATTCGGAACTTCAACAGAGGTATCTCGAAATCGTCTACGCTCGGTCGATTCTTCACAGAAAACAGCGCGATCGAGGCATCATATAGCAGTTGTCATACCGGTTAAGGTATAAGTGACTGTGGGCCCTGGAGGCAGGGGGGGAAAGACCGAAGGGCGGATTACATAATTGTCTGGCATTGTCCTAAGCGTCCTGGCAGTTGCTATACGTTCGTCAAGAGATATCTTCATCGGCAGGGTCGAACTCAACCGAACCGATGAGTTTTCGCGGGCTTTAAGGGTTTGTCTTAGAGGATTCCGACAGGGCGCGACGCAGCTCGCGGCGACGTTCGTTCAACCATCGGTCTCGTTCTCGCGCTACATCATCGTCAAAGGACATCTGGGTATCCTCGCGACGAGCGTGGGCAATCGTCATGGCGACCGCCCCTCCGCTGAAAAACAGGGAAAGTAGCAAGAAGAACAAAGGAAAACCCAGTCCCGCCCAATCCCCGGTTTGCAGCTTGTTGAGGAAGCTGTAGATCGCCATTCGGGAGGCTTCGATGCCGGAGCGAATCTCGCCATCGTCCAGGAACTGCTGTTCGTGGAGGAGTGGCAGTTCCCGTTTGAGGAACGCCAAATCGTTCCCCAACTCCTGACGCACGAGCAATTTTTCGTCGAGAATGGCTTTGGCGTTGTTATAGGTTTTGTAGCTTTCTTGTTGGAGCGGATCGAGCTTCCGACATAGGGGCAGTCGATCGAGGGGTTTTTGGCTCCAATCCGTGTCGCGTTCGGCCCAAGTTCCGTGCAGACGGACGTACAGGGACTCCCAGCGCGGATCGGATTTGGGAATACCCGCGAGTTCTCGTTCTCCTTCTTGGCAGCGCTTTTGAGCTTCGAGATATTCGGGGCTAGGCTTTTTGAGGGCTTCTACCCCCTCGGTTTGCCCTTGAATTGACTGTTCGGCCAGGATTTGGCTCAGTCCCGATTGGTTGAGCATCAGTTCCGTTCCGACCCCAGCCACGATCGATTGGAGCAGGTTTGCCAAAATCATTGCCCCGGTGGCACAGAACACCCAGGGACGGTTACCTTTTTTGACACCCGACGCGGCACTGGCGGTTTTGTTGGTGAAGATGAGGATGAGGATATTTGCCGCCAAAGCCATAGGTACGCCTGCACTCCCCATACTTTTGAAAGCATAGATTAGGAGGGACATATTGGTGACACCATTGAAGGCACTGCTGACGGATACCGTACCCGCAGTTAACCGAGAATGGTTTTCCAGGTCTTTGGTGACGATCGCCGTGCCGTGGAAGTCTTTGGGTTCGGCGATCGCCAGTCCTAAAACCGATTTGGCAACAGAGCGGACGACCTTGGCAACCCGTTTGAAGGTAGAGGGCCTGGCATCGGGGTTTTTCGCCCGAGCTACTAAATCGGCTTGCTTCGGATCGTTTTCAATTTTTTCTAGACGTTCGATCTCTTTTGTGAAAGAGACGCGATCGGAGTTAAAGCCACTTTTTGAGTTTTTCATAACACTAGCAACGTAAGGATTTTGATTCCCGCAAGGAATCTATAAGTTGCGGAATCTCTCGCTGCTTTGTGCTTTGAATATTCAATTTATTTGGCTTGTTTTTAATATAGCAGATTATTTTCGATTTGCAACCGATTTGAGATTATTTTTTTTGAGATTGAAGATTAATTTTAGGCAAACTTTAAAAGTTTAACAAGTGCGATAAAAAACTCAAAGGGATTCATGCGCACGACGAAAACTTAAGCAATTCGAGCCAGACATAATATATATAGCAAGCGCAGATAATTGTGAAGGTAGGCTTTAAGGGTCTAGGGAGAAAGACCGACAAGGGTCAATTACACAATTGTTCTAACGGTCTGCGCCTGACGCGCGCAGTTGCTATATAAAAAAGCAGAATCCAGACAAAGTAAAGCTTTGAGGTACTTGTAGTAGGCAATCGAGGAGTAGAGACCTAATATATAAGAGTTTTTATATACGGCCAGGTTGTAAGCATTTAGCGATCGACGATTGGCCGTTAGCTTATTTCAGCCCTTCGCTTTGCCATTCCTTTGCCTAAATAGCTCACACTTTAAATGACTTACATAGAACAGACCATGAATTACTCTATTTAAATTACTTTTCAAGATAAAGTTTTAGTTACTGTATTTCGTCGTGCGCGTGAAAAACTTGTAACTTAATAATTTGAGCGATATAATAAAAGATGGACGGTTAAAAAAATAGTATTTTAATAGAATTTTTATTGCTTATTACCTATTACTTATTCCTGAAAAAATGTCCCTTCTGTGTCACCTCCTCATTGGCATTCCCGGTAGCGGCAAATCCATCTTTGCCCAACAGTGGGTAGAAGCCGAATCATCCTATGCGATCGTCTCTACCGATTCGATTCGAGAACAACTCTTCGGCGACGAATCCGTTCAGGGAGACTGGAAAGCCGTGGAAGCAGAAGTGTTTGCCCAAATCTGCACCCACCTTACCAATGGAACTTCGATTATTTACGATGCCACCAACGCCAAACGTCCCTGGCGGTTAGGATTTCTCAGGCAAATCCAACAACAGTTAGAAACCCACCCCAAGATAGACTCTGCGATTGAATGGATGGCATGGCATCTCGATACCGATATCCCTACCTGCAAGCAACGCAACCAACAACGCCAACGCATAGTCCCCGATGCCATTCTCGACGATATGGCGGATGCCCTCGAACGCTTTCCCCCAACGGCTGCGGAAGGGTTTGCCGATGTCAACGCAGTTCCTCTGGATTCCGAGGGGAATTACGATTTAGCCAAAGTATTGCGCAAGATCGAGAGTTTACCCCGCAGCCGCATCAGTCGCGCCAACCGCAGCCGCCAAGTGGAGTGGCATCCATACTCTTTATTATTAGATTTCGATCGCCTGATGTTTCTGATTGCCCTGATTTTGCACCATCCAGGGTTAGGCAATCGCAATAGTAAGGACATGGAATTCGAGACATCTGCTGAAGAAGTCAGTGTGGCAATGGCGCGGGAATATGGGGCGGTGTATGCGGATATCGATACTATTGCGCGGGATTTGGCGTGGTTGGAAGCCAACGGTTTTATCCATCCCAAAACCTCCAGCAAAACCCCCAGCAAAACATTTGACCCGCCAGACTCAATTATTCAAGTCTCTAGCCATCCCAAAACTCCCACCAAAACTCTCGCCAAAACCCCTACCACAACTCCCAACAAAACTCCCACCTCTGTCGGCATATCTGGCCATACCCCCATCACCCTAGAAACCTGCGAACGCCCTCCCCATGCCGAAACTCACCGTTACAGCGATCGCCCGTTATTCTTGCGCTTGATGGGGATTATCCGCGCCATCCTCCGTTCTCCCCTCCAGGAAATACCGGGGGAAAACAGCCTCGATACCCTGGTACAACAACTGGCTGAGAGTGGCATCGTCGGGGAAACCCGCAATAACCTGCGCCGGGATATCGAAAAAGCACTCAAACCCTACGGCATTTTCAACGCAGCTTCCTACCGTCGGGGATACTTCATCGGAACGGCAATTTTTACCCCGTCAGAATTGAATGCAGCCTACAAGTTGCTGCAATCTCAGGCGCAACGGTTCGACGATCCCGTGGCATTAGAAGCGTATCAAACATTTGGCGATCGCCTCAAACAGTCAAAATTGCTAGCCGCAGACGAGAGGTATCCGGTACGGGTTCTGGGAACGAAGTCGATATTCAATCCGGCAGATTTACCCTCATCGGCGTTGATTCGCCATACGGAAATTGTAGAAAAGGCGATTGAAACCGGGGAGTTGCTGGAACTCAAACGCTTGCCAGGGGGAGGACGGTTTGCGGGGGATGTGGAGGAATTTTTCCGAGTTTGGCCGCTTCAGTTAGTGTTTCACAATATTGCCTGGTATCTGGGATTTGAGTGTTGCGGGGGAGAAAAGGATGGGTTGCTGCGATTTGGACGACTCGATCGCCTTTTTTTAGGGCAACCGACAAATAAAACTCGTTCCATGCAGCAGCAGAAAACTGCCCTCAAGCGGCTAACGCAATTATACGATGCCAGTGCCGGGGCGTTTCTGGGGAGTTCGGCAGCCCAACAAAAGTTGTATTTGAGTCGTAACGGACGGCAGCAGGTAGAAGTGGTGGTGGAGTTGTGGTGTAGCGATCGCAGTTTCCGGTTTATCAGCGAGGGAACCGGGCGTTTCGCACAGATACAGATGTCGCCGAAGCGGTCGGGGAGTTCGCGCAATCGATCGATATTTAGCCTCAAGGGGACGGGGGATACTCAGTTTCCCCATCGGGTTCGGGTAAGGTTGCCGCGTTGGTCGTTGGATGATGTGGATTTGAAGCGGTGGATTGTGGGTTGGGGAGGTCAGGTGAAGGTTGTGGAACCGCCGGAGTTGGTGGAGTTGGTACGGGGGATGGGGGAGGCGATCGTTAAGGTGTATGAGGATAATGGATAATGGACAAGGAGTTGAAGCGGTGGCGTAATGTAAAGAAATGTAAATTCGCGGGGGTCGGGCAATCGCTCAAACCCGCATTCTGTCGTTGACCCCCGCGAATCCCTTGCTATGTATAGGTTTGAGATGTGTCTATCGGCTTGCTATTGAGAATAGTTTCTAATTATGAGACGAAATTTTGACCCCCCGCGAAAATGGTGGTGTAGAATACAGACAGGGCAAGGGTTTCAGAAACCCGGCCTTTAGACTTCATCCGAAGTCAAATTAATGGAAACAAAACAATCTACATATTTATGGATAGTAATTATATGCTTTAGACTTCATCCGAAGTCAAATTAATGGAAACTTGAAACTGGCTTGAGTGTCCACGGAGCCGAAACTTTAGACTTCATCCGAAGTCAAATTAATGGAAACAAACACCCCTGGATTCATCTCCGGGGGTGTTTTGTCTCATTTCTAGTTTTTATGAATGCTGACAACTGACAGCGATGAAACCCGATCGAGCGCTAAACTAGAAAATAACAATTTACGATAAATTGAAGGATTCAGGTGTAATGTCAGAAATCGGTCAGGTCACAATGGGTAGGGGCGGGTTTTGAAGAAAATATTTGTGTAGGTTGACGAAGATATCGCTAAACCCGCCCTTACAGAATTTTTGCCCCAATCCGATAGCTAAATGCTTACCAATACATTAAATACAATAAGTATTCAGGTATCAGGTATCAGCTATTAGCTATCAGTAACTTTAGGATTTTTAAACTTTGAGTAACTGCTCGATCGTCCAATTTTTTACGGCTGAATAAATATAATAATCGGAATTCTCGCTGGTGAATTGTCGTAGATATTGAGGACGAACCAATCCTAAATTACTTGACAAAATTTCCTCCATATTTTCTAAAATCTCTTGAGGGGAGCAGGCATTCTGGTTGTTCAGTCGATCGTAATATCCAACATTATTTTCTGGTAAATCCCGACTTTGAAATACTTCCTGCATTCGCTTTTTTGAGATTCCTTCAGCGCTATGAATCAGTTGATTGCGTAGAGCGCACCAAAAGTCGAATCCTTTTAAGCATTGCAAAATATCTTCCCAAGCCTCTATTTCTAGTTCGCCTAGATTTTGGCACGATCGTACTTCTGCGTCGATAAAATCTCGCTTATCAAAACGTCCGCTATTTTGAGGAAACTCATCAATGCATCCCAAAATTTTAGAGAGTTGATATAAAACCACTTCGTAAAACGATAAGATTAGAGAGAGAAAACTTGCCGCCCGATCGAGTTCCCAGTTTAGACGACATTGTGTATAAATATTAAGCAATCGCTCGTCATCTTTAACTTCTTTTACAACCCGTCGAGAAAACATTATTCTCAACTGTTCGTTTTCAAAGCCATCTTTTCCTAGCCAAACCGAGCGAGCAGCGTCAATATCGAAATTCAAACAATATTCGCCAATTTGCAACGTTTTAATTATCCGAGAAATTAGCTCTTTATTCACCGATAACTCAGCATCATCGATATATTTTTCCCAAAACTTCAGTAACGTTAACCAATCTTTGAGAATATCGATCGCCCCGCCAAAGTCCCATCGCGTCTCCAGCAGGGTGCGAACGCTGGCATACTTTTGATTCCTCACGTACTGCCAATAAGAAGTCACCCGACATTCTGAAGGTTCTCCGGCTAGCAATCGTTTGACGACGAGTTTAGGTTCGACAAATAATTGCTTGGGAGTCAAAGATGCGATCGCCTGCATCCTCAGAGCCGTTTGCATTTGCGGTGTTCCCCCTTTGATGGCAACTAACATCGTGCCATCGGGTGGGATTTCCCGGAGAAAGAAGCGGTAGTAGTAGTCGAGCAATTTATCTTGTTCGACAGGTGAAATCCCAGAGGGAATGACTTGTTTTTCGAGTTGTAATTTTGGGGCTTCTTTTTGCAGCCACTTTTGGAGAATGTCGAACAGATGAATCGTATCCGTATCGTAACCCCGATTCTTTTTTTGCTCTCCGGTTTTGCGATCTTCAATAAATTCAGGTTGGTCTGTTGCAAACAAATAAACCGTTTCGAGTCCGATCTCGTCGAATTTCTGTTGTGCGGCCCGAATCACCCCCCAGAGACGATTGGGGCGGATGCGAGAGTGCCAAAGGGCTTCATCTTTTTCGTATTCTTCAAGGATGCGGCGAGTTAGTTCCCGAAAAGAAAACCGACCGCGATCGACTTCAACTCCTAACTCCGGGCAAAGTTCCTCGGTAATGTAACTTCGGCGCAACTCCTGCTCCCACATGGCTTTTTCGTTATCATCGAGACCGGAATCATCGAGATTGGGTTCGTTGCGATCGAATCCTACGGGAATATAGTATCCATCAATCTTAACCGCGAGATCGGAGCTGCCAAGATTGACGATGAGAATGGCTGAATTTTTCATAATTTTTAGATGAATGAAGTACGTCTAATGGGATGGAGAAGGAGAAATGGGAAATAGGGAATGGTACTTTATCAATCGATCGAAACCGATCCAAAAGTCTTGAAACTGATGAAGAGGACTAATCCTGTCAAAGCTCGACTAATCCTCGATCGCCCCACAGGACTTCGTAAGTCGTCGCATTTTGTTGTAGACCGTTGAGAAACTTCTGACGTTTGGAGTTATCCCGATCGAAAACGGTGACGACTTGGTAAGTCCCCAAATCGGCAATCCAAATCGGAGATGGATTGCTGTTCGCATCCCCACACAAATCGCGATCGTATTTTCCATCACCCAAATGTGCCTGTTTGTGAAGCCGTCCCAAGGCAAACGGTTTACCCGATATCGCATCGCCCGAGCAAACAACGATCTGACAGAAGCGACCGATAACCTCGCCGCGAACGGGTAAAGGCGATCGCATATCGAACTTGACGGGCGTTAACTCTGACAGCGCTTGATAAAACCCCTGCAATCTCGATCGAAACTGTTGCGCGAACTCATTGGTATTCTCTGATGGCTGCCATGTCTCCGGATTGGGTTCGACATCATTGGCTTCGATATCGATCGCCCTCAATTGACAACCGCGATACCAAGGTGGTTTTCCGTTGGGTCGATCTTTACGAGAATACAGTGGTCTCCTGGCTCCCTGTCCCACGCCACCGAGGTGAAACATCAGCCAAGTCAAGTCGGTAAATATGGTGGAGATTGTCTCGTACTGGGATTGAGGGGCTTGTGGGGAGTAACTCAGCTTCAAAATGCCCTTTTGTTTTAAGGCATCTCGATCGGTCTGCTGGGACTTTTTAGTACGAGGTTTGGGCTTAAGTTCCTCAATTCGACAGGTCACCCAACCGCGAGTTTGAGGCTGAATCGAGCCAAATAACTGAGGTTCGAGGCGATCGCGAATCTCTTGGACGGGCAAGACTCCCCGTGCCAAAGCCCGAAACCAATAACGCAGCATCGATTTAAAAGCAACGGGACGCACTTCAGCTTCGGCTTCCGGATCGAATTTATATTGCCCTCGATGGTGCTTCCAGTTCGGCTTTTGATAGCTGTGAATCAATTGACCCGATAGATCGAATTTGACCTGAAGAAAAGGTTTCGCCAAAGACTTGGCAATAGATTCGGACTTCTCAACCGTCATTTCGCCATAACCCGTATTCACTTGAGAACCGATTCCCAACTGCAAACCCTCGATTAACCAAGTTTTGACTTTCTCGAAGGTATCGCGATCGCAGTGTTTCATCGGACGCAGCCCGATTAAAAATGTTGGCTTCCTCAACGAAAGCAATAGATTGGGATTAGGTTGATAGCTCGGTTCGTCACCGTTCCAACTCCAAATATTATTGGCAATATCCACGGCCAATCCGTTCTCGCTATTACCCCAAGCTTCTGCAAGGGGGTAAGCATCAAAAAAGATCACCTTACCCGCGCGGTCTTCCTGCGGAGCATCTAAGTCTCCAAAATAAGTTGCAATTTCTCGTTTTGCCCGATCGATTGCTTGTTGTCTGGTTGGTTGTTTTGCCCCATTCGAGTCAGCCTCGGATATCCGCTCGCGGGTTGGGTCATTTGCGATTTCCCTAGTAATTTTCTCAATTAAAGCTTGAAGACCTCGACTGCGGGCCACACCGCGCAACGTACTCGAAGGAATGTAGGGCATTCCCCCCGCGTCGAAAGCCGGTAAGAGAATATCTTCGGGACCGCGAATTCCCCCAACGCGCATTCGCCACGCACATTGCACGGAAAACGTATTTTCCTTGTCGCCCGCAAGGAGCTGAGTATTTTGATTTCGCCGATCGAAATAGGATTTGTAATGGCGAGCTTTCTCAACGGCTTTCTGCAAGGCTTGAGCTTTGGTGATATTATTTTGAGCTTGATTTTCTTTGGAAATCTGCTGTTGAATTCGATCGGAACTATCAATCTCGGGTTCGGGCGCTCTCATCCAGCGTAAATACTCGACAAAACTCGCACGATCGTGAGGATTGAGTTCCCGTTCCTCGCGCAACCACGCCAGAGGAGGTTGGTTTTGATGGCGATCGTATGTCATTCGACTTCACCTCCTCGAATATCAGAATAGATGGCATCGGCCCAAAAGCTAAATTCGCGTGCCACGGCAAGGGCAATTCCCGTGAGTCCGATATAGTCATCGGTTCTCAATTCGTTGAGTGTTTGAACTCCTTCTCGATCGGCTAAGTTTCGTTTTTTGGAAACTTTTTCCAGGCACTTAAAAAAACATTCGATCGCCTCTCGCTTCCCTTCCTGGTTCTTGGTTGCTCTTTGAGACAAAGGAATTTCAGACGGGCTTCCATCCCAAGCGTTGCGCGACATTTCTTCAGCTCGCAACCGCATTAACCCCCAAGTGGCAAGATAAGTATAAAGTTCCTGAGTCTGACTTTTTTGCTCCCGTAGGCGTTTTTCGTAATTTTCCAGGCTAATGTCTCCCTTGTTTTTGGCTTCGTTGTAAGACTGTCGCAGGTCGTTTAAAGCTTCGTATACTGGTGTGGTAATGGCACGAGGATCGCCCGGTTCGAGACACATTCCTTTTCCTCCTCAATTTGTCTGTGCGGTTTGGGTCTGTGCAGTTTAGGTCTGTGCAGTTTAGATCTGTGCAGCTTAGGTCTGTGCAGTTTGGGTCTGCGTATTTTCCGTTGAGTTTTGAGTTCCCGTCCATTGGCGGACAAAGCCGCGTCCCAAACTCTCCTGTCCGCCCATTTGGACGATCGTCCGATCGGCGAGCAAGGAAGCAAAGTCTTGTTGGCGCTCTTGACGATTTTGAGTTTGAACGGTTGTACCCCATGGAAAATACATCAGAGTATCGGGGGGAATGGCTTCTTCATAGCGGAAACTGCCATCGGTGACCACTTTACGGTCGTCGAGTTTGACTTTCACTTGCCGCCACAAACTCATTTGAATCAATGTTTCACAGTAGCGATTGGGTACGACCAATACATTCTCGATACTCGTTTCGTGAGAATGGGGAACGAATGTTTGCCAATTGGTCTGCCAATCTTGTAACTTCTGACCCGGAATAGTTGCATCTTTGAGATAAACAGTCCCTTTTCGGGGAAGGTTACTGCTGTACTCGGGTACGTCAATCTGTTTTCCAAATTGCAGCCGCGTCCAACGTTGCAAAAGGAGCGGGCAACTCACCCAAATCACTCCATGGCTGATGGAAGGAACGGGCATCCATAAAATAGAACCATCTCCAATCCAAATGCTACCCTGTTCGAGTTGAGCGAGTTTGCGATCGGTCTGGGCTTCGTACAGTTCGGTAAAATCTCGATCTTGAATATCTTTGAGATCGGGGCCGAATAGCTGAATCCGACGAATTCTAGCGTTGAGATCGGTATCGGGATCGTTCGGATCGAAATCTACATCAGCCCGAAATCGTCCTCGAATGCTACTCGATGGCAGATAGGGAAAATTCGTATGGGCTTCGCGAGCAATACCGACGACATTTCCCTCCTGACTCGTGCCTCCCGTATGTAGCGGTGAAAGAAGATAGAAATACGTTAATTGATGGTTTGACATTTTTTCTTTCCCCATAACAAAATTCCATAGTTGAGTTGCTCGAACGTCCTCAGCCAGGGCGGTGAATCCGATCGCTTCGGCAAAAGTAACTTCACCTCCTCAGCCTCGGGTTGCTTGTCTTTTTTAAAGTGGTAAACCGTCCCCGGCGGTACGAAAGCACGTTGGGGCAACAAAGCAAATTCCGTCTCTCCTCGATCGCTTTTATCGGTTGAATTCGCTCGATTCGGCAATCGCCGACGAATTGTCGAAACTCCACCCCAGAGTAAGGGTCGATCGGTGACGCATCCGGCGAGGCGATCGCCCCAATTGTAGGGATAGGCGGCGTAAATTGGCGCGTCTGGTTCCGCTGGTGCCAGTCCGGGAGTCAGCAAATACGCGATCGACCGATCGGATTCGGGTTTCCCAAACGCCAGCAACTTCTCCCCCTCCTGCCAGTCT
>JAXHUC010000171.1:0-13058 GCA_034189805.1 Cyanobacteriota bacterium | reverse complement strand
TGCCAAGACGAATGGGATGGATTGACCGATGTAGCAACCAGTTCGACTTGTCCGCGATCGTTGGTTTGCCATCCGGTGGCTTCGACTAACGGTGCGGTGGGTGCGGAAGACTCCTGTATTTTAACTTCCGTCGAACTTGCAGAGAAGTTCGTTGGGATTTCTCCCAAACGAGTATCTCGCCATACCGTACTCGGTTGTAGGGATTGAGTGGGGTCTTCGGGGAGTCCTCCATTTCCGGCGATCGTAAAACGACTGCTCGTGGCAATGTCACAGCTATTTTGAAGTTGGGTATTGGAGTTGAGAGGTTCTGTACTCAGTGCCACCAGTCCCGATGCCCGATCGTCGATCGGATTATCGATGGCAACCGTACCATCGATGCCAAATTGAGAACTGGCGGTAATGCGGCTATCAGGAGAGACAAACAGACCGCTCGTGGCAATCTCGATGTTGCCTCCGGTTCCTTCAAAAGCATTGGCATCGATCGAGCTGTTTTCGAGTAGGGCGATGGTATTCGAGTCGAGAGTCAGGTTGCCACCATCACCGGTTCCCCCAGCTTCGGAGGAGATGAAACTGCCGTTGCGAAGCTGCAAATCCTCTACACCTAGGGAAATATTGCCCCCCTCACCCGATTGAGTTGAGGCGGTGAGACTGCCAGCTCGATCGAGTAATATCGAATTTGCATCGATCCTCAACGTACCTGCATTCCCCGCACCATCGTTTCTGACGGTAACAGTTCCGCCTTGGCTCACTCTCAATTGGGGAGTTTCGATGGTGACGTTGCCCGAATCTCCGCTGGGGATAGCCGGTAATCCGAGAAACTGCTGCAACCCTTCATCCACGATATTGGCACTCGAGATAATAACGCTGGGATTGACGACACCCGGAACCGTACCGCTGACCTCAACAAAGTCCGAGGCATGAATAGCGATACTACCCGCACTGCCCGATGCCAATGTCGAAGCATCGATCCGACCGCCATCGCGAACCACCAAAGTGCCCGTATCGATGGTTAAGTTACCCGCATTTCCCATACCCACCGTTCCCGCACTCAAAGAACTGGGTATAAATAGATCGAAATTAAAACCCCTCGCGACGATCGATTCAGCTTCAATATCCAAATCTCCTCCTTGTCCGGGTCCTAGCGTTATTGTAGCGATGCCGCTACCATCGATCGCGTTTAAATTCTCGGTGGAGATGGAAACATCGCCGCCACGACCTGTCGATCGGGTCGCAGAGATAATGCTTTGACCGTCAATCAAGAGTAGTTGCCCGGTGGAAATCTCGATATTACCTGCGGTTCCCGAACCGAAAGTTTCCGTTGAGATATCACTCTGGTTACTCGGATTGATGGGCGAAATGTCACGCAGTTGTACTGATTCAAAAGCATCGATCGTGATATCGCCTCCTCTGGCGGAACCGAAGGTATGCGTGCCCATTCTTGCTCCTTGGGACAGGAGGAAAGTCGGAGTGGAGACGACAATATTTGCCGCATTTCCCGTGCCGACTGTTTCGGTGCCGATCGCGCTATCCAATTCGCCAGTGACATCGGTGCCGACTAACTCGATCGACTCCGAGGCCATTGCGCTGACTGCCCCTCCAGAGAGCGAACCTCGGCTTTGAATGACAAGTTTAGAACCCCCGCGTAGCGAAATATTTCCGCCCCGAACTTGAATCGAACCACTGCCATTACCACTCGCATCCGCTAAAGATTGCGAAAGCAGCCGAATATCGCCAAAGCTGTCGGCTTCTTCGTAGTCCAAAATCCATCCATTTGAAACAGCGTCGAGACCGACGACACCGGTCCGGACACTTCCCAACTCCACCCGTCCGGAGTCTGCCGTGACAACACCGCCATCGAAGATGACCTCACCGCCGACTAAAGCTAGAGTCTGTTCGGGATTCACCCGCAACCCGTTCGAGCTGGCGAGTGTAAAAGGACTTTCGTTGCTAATGGCATAACCGGTTCCTCGTACGGCGATCGCACCGGGATCGGTTCCCATCTGCAAACCAACGGGTACGTTGATACTCAGCAGGGGAGATGCGTTGGGTTCGGTGGCACTGTAGAAACTGCCATCTTCAAACAGCACGCTCTCGGCGGTACTCCCGAGGAAGGAACCGCCAATCTCTAATCTGGCATTGGGGCCGAATTGGATGCCGTTAGGATTGAGCAAAAATAGGTTTGCCGTCCCATTGGCGCGAATTAAGCCATCGATATCGGAGAGATTCCCTCCGGTGACGCGGGTGATGATGTTATCGATCGTCAGAGCATTATTGAAAAATGCCTCGCTTCCCGTAGGAATAGAAAATTCCTCAAAACTGTGGAAAAGATTAGTTCCGGCTTCCGTACCGCCCTCAATGGTGAGGATGTTTCCGTCAGGAAGAACCACTGAATTGTTGGGTAAAGTGGCATCGGGGAGAATCTGCGCGCTTATTGGCAATGCCACCAGTCCCAAAGTGAGGACGGCAGTCGAAATCAGCCCAGAACGAAAATTGGCTTGGCTCATGAATGTTCTTGAGTCGAATGGAGTTAACGAAATTAGGTCATCGAAGGGTTACTGTTCCGAACTGGGTTAAGAATTTCTCTAAACCGAAGCGAAATCGTTATTTATCTGACACCCAAGAAAACCCTTCCCTTCAATTGTGCCTCCGCTTGAATTCATCGTCCAGAGGACTCGATGCAGGCAAGTTCTGGGAAATGGTGTCGCATTCTGGGTGCGGTTGCCAAGACGAATGGGATGGATTGGTCGATACGGCAACTAACTCAATTTGTCCGCGATCGTTCGTTTGCCATCGGGTGGCTTCAACTAACGGCATTGGGGGGGCAGATGCTTCCTCAGGCGATTCTTCGATGGGAGTGACCGAAAAATGACTTGGGATTTCACCCAATCGGGTATCCTGCCATACCGTTTGTCCGGGTATGGGTTCGCTAGGGTCTTCGGGGAGTCCCCCTCGGCCGGTGATAGCAAAGCGACTCTTGGCAGCAATGTCACAGCTATCTTGAATTTGAGTATTGGGGTTGAGAGGTTCGCTACTCAAAGCCACCAGTCCCGAAGCCGGATCGACAACTGGGTTGTTAACGGTGACGATGCCATCGATCCCAAACTGCGAACTGGCGGTAATCTGGCTATTGGGGGAAACGAAAAGTCCGCTGGTGGTAATATCGATATTGCCCCCGGCCCCTTCAAAAGCGTTGGCGGTAATCCGGCTATTTTCGAGCAGGGCGATCGTTTCGGCGTTGAGGGTTAAGTTACCGCCATCTCCAGTTCCCCCGGCTTCGACCAAAATCGAACTTCCATCTCGCAGTTGCAATGAATCGGTCACATCGAGCGTCAGGTTTCCCCCCTCTCCCGAAGCGGAAGTAGCGGTAATCCGACCGCCATCATCGAGGAAAATCGAGTCGGCCCCGATTTCTAAATTGCCAGCATTGGCCGTGCCGTCATGTTGGACGCTGACTCGACTGCCCCCCGCAACTCGAAGCTGGGGAGTATTAATGGTGATACTGCCCGACTCGCCAGTGGGGACCGGAGGCAGTCCGAAAAGCTGCTGGACCGCTTCGGAAGTCCTAGCTGCGGTGGCATTGATGGAGCTAGGGAAAAACGGATCGTTGGCTCCGATCCCGAGGATTTCGATCGATTCGGAAGCGTTGACGATTAAGTTGCCCGCAGAGCCTTCGGCTAAGGTATTGGCACTGACGCGCGCCCCATCGAGAACGGTCAGTGTCGATGTGTCGATGGTTAGCGCTCCGGCATTGCCCTCGCCGAGGGTCACAGTGCCGATGAAGCTCAGAAATGCCGTTTCGGGGATAATTCCCGCCACTTCAATCGATTCGGCATCGACGGTGACGTTTCCGCCAAAACCGGAATTAAAGGTGGCTGCATTAATCGACGCACCGTCGCGCACGACGACTTGTCCGCTGGTGACAGTAATATCTCCAGCATTTCCGGGACCAAACGTTCTAGCTTCGATGCTGCTGCTGAATGTCGGCTGCCTGTCACTTAAGATAAGAGAGTCCGAAGCCTCGATCTCGATATTGCCGCCATTTCCAGTACCACTGGCGATCGCGAACATTGTCGGTCCGCCTTGGAGAGCAATTTGTCTGGCGGAAACAGAAATATCGCCGCTGTTGCCCTCACCCACCGTCAGATTGGTCAGGAGCGCTCGACTCGTCCCTTCCGACCTCACTTGACGCATCTCGAAGATATCGGCGGCATCGATGGTAATGTTTCCCGATGGCTGCGTGCCTTGATTTTGAATTAAGAACACGGAGTCTTCGATCGCAATTCGATCGCCTTGAAGTTGAATCGAACCCCCACCATCGAGAGCCATATTTTCGCCCCCAGGACTGCTCGCATCGAGGGCCGAAAGGTTGACGAATTCAATATTCCCCAACCGTTGGGCGTTCTGGTAATCAAAATTCCAGCCTCCACCCACTCGAGTCAAACTCACCTCACCTTCGGCAACACTTCCTACCTCAATCTGTCCGGCTTCGGCAGTTAAGATACCACCGTCGAAAGTAACATCTCCACCGAGTAAAGCCAGGGTGTTTCCCGCCTCCACTTGCAAACCCCGAGGACTGCTGCTGCGATCGATTCGGGCAAAGTTGAGACCTGGGATGGGAAGAAACTGGTGCCCGATTCCTTCTACGGCGATCGCACCGGGATCGGTTCCCATCTGCAAACCAACGGGTACGTTGATACTCAGCAGAGGAGATGCGTTGGGTTCGGTGGCACTGTAAAAACTGCCATCTTCAAACAGCAAACTCTCGGCAGTACTCCCGAGGAACGAACCGCCGATATCGAGACTGGCATTGGGGCCGAATTGGATGCCGTTGGGATTAATTAAAAACAGGTTCGCCGTCCCATTGGCGCGAATTAAGCCGTCGATATCGGAAAGATTTCCTCCAGTGACGCGGGTGATGATGTTCTCGATACTGGTGGCATTATTGAAAAATGCTTCGCTTCCAGTAGAGATGGAGAAGTCCTCGAAGCTGTGGAAGAGATTGCTACCCGCTTCCGTGCCGCCTTCAATCGTCAGAACGTTGCCATCGGGAAGAACGATCGAATTGTTGGGTAAAGTCGTATCTGGGGTAATCTGCGCTCGAACCGGGGCGATCGTCGAACTCCCCCAAAACACCACAGCACACACTAGCCCAAACCTCAGATCGGAACTCAAATTGCAGCGTTGCATAAATATTTCTGAATAAATGTTGCGAACCCGTGCCATCGCCGTCCTATTGGGGTCTCGCGTTCTTGTTTTTCACCCAACCGATTCCAAAGCAATGGCAATTTGACTCGCACCCAAGAAAAGCTTGACTTCTAATTTTTATTGTCTTCGATGGGAAAGGTCGATCGAATCGGGAGATTTACGGAGTCGTCACAATCTAACCCTCTTCTGTCACTCTCCGAAAAGCCTTGTTTTTTCGCACATGCTCGAGCGTAGGTAGAGCAGGCGATCGGCTCATTGCCACGAAAAACGACATCTATATTTCTTCTCCCTGATATTTCCAGAGATCGCCTGGTGAAAGTCCAGAGATTTTCTGCAACGACATCTCTCGAGAAGCACCTTACGCTAATTATAGATGAGGCATTGACGGCATCAGGCAGCTGTTACGCCATTGTTCGACTGATGAGGTATCGCCATGAAATACAATTCGAGTCCGCTAACTCTTTCCCCACATTTGACCCAGAAAAGTTCGTACCGTTGGACTGGAATCGGAATGCCATGGCAGTGGTGGACGTTGGGTACTCAAAGTACCACTTCTGGGACTTCTAAGCTTGAGGCAACCGAATTGCTGAGTCGGTATGCTGCCGGAGAACGTGACTTCAGCCAAAAGAATCTCAGGGACGAATATTTAGGTTGGGAAGATTTGCTAGAAATCGATCTAAGCCAAGCCTCGCTCGAGATCGCCATCTTGGAAGGAACGAACTTGACCGGAGCCAACCTGCAAAACGCGAATCTGCACCGAGCAGACTTGAGCGCAGCCAACCTGCAAGGGGCGAATTTAACGGAGGCAGATTTAGATCGAGCGGATTTGCGCGGCACGGATTTAAGAGACACTCAGTTTATCGGTGCAGATTTAACCACAGCCAATCTCATGGGTGCGGATTTACGAGGTGCTAACCTCTCCGGTGCGAATTTGCGCGATGCCAATCTCTCCGGCGCAGATTTGAGCGGGGCGAACTTGACGGAAGTCGATTGGACGGGAGCCGATTTTACGGGGGCGGACTTAACTGGGGCGATACTACCGGATAGCCAAGTTCGTCAAGCGATCGAAAAAGCGGCTTGTGGATGGTTTGAATGACTTGACGAGCGAGCTTCAGCAAAGTTTTTCCCAAAGCTGACTACTGAGTGCAATCAAAAGAGGGAGCATCTAGCCAGCAACAGGAGCTTTCGGCTCGTCGCCGAAAGCCGACCCATCGATAAATCAATTTAGATCTTTTCAGGTACTTACAGATGAATTCTCTCTCTTCTTCTTCGAGCGTCGTGTTCGTCGATTCCCGCATGGAAATCGATACCTCTAAAGTTACACCGGGAACCCAAGTTGTCCGGATCGACCCCACCGAAGACGGGGTCGCCCGGATTTCCGAAGTCCTTGCCACGCAGCAAAATCTCGACAGCGTGCAAATTATCGGACACGGCAACGAGGGCAGCTTGTTTCTGGGAAATGTCGAGTTGAATAACCAGACTCTGGCGCAATACGAGACACAGGTACGCGGATGGGGGGAAGCCATTTCCGAAAAAGGCGACCTGTTGCTGTTTGGCTGCGATGTGGCGTTTGGCGATGCGGGGAAAACCTTCGTGCAGCAAATCGCCGAATTAACCGAGGCCGATGTTGCCGCTTCCACGGATTTGACCGGGAATGCAGCCCTCGGTGGCGATTGGGAACTCGAGTATCAGGTGGGAGAAGTCACCGCCCGATCGGCACTGTACCTAGAAGTCTTGCAAACCTTCGACGGCATCCTGGTGGAGGTCGCGAACGCAACGGAGTTGCAGACGCAGATTAACCTCGGCACGAATGAAATCGAACTCGGTGCCAACATCGACCTCGGTCAGGCCCTGACCGTGAATGCTGGCAATATTACCATCGACGGTCAAGGCTTTACCATCAACGGCAATAACGGCTCTCGCATCTTCGAGATCGGCAACGGAACCCTGAATTTGGTAGATGCGACGCTTACCGGTGGTTTTGTCCGAGGGGATGACGGCAACGGCGGTGGCGGTGGCGGTCTGGGGGCTGGCGGGGCGATTTTCATGACCGGCGGCACCTTAACCACTAATAACGTGACCTTTTCGGGGAACCAAGTTCAAGGGGGAGATGCACTCGGAACGGCGGGTCGCGGCGGCGGCGATCGGAACAACGGCGCGGATGGCGGTCGCGGCGGCGGATTCAACGGCGAACTGGGGGGCGGGGGCGGTAACGGGAGAGGTCGCGAGCGAAATGGTAACGTCGGGACTGGGGGCGACTTCGGTCAAGGTGGCGGTGGTGGCGGTGGTGGCGGTGGTGGTGCCGCCTCCGCTCCGGACTCAGGCGGTGACGGCGGTGCGGGGGGCATCGGTGGCTTCGGCGGTGGTGGCGGCGGCGGTGGCGGCGGCGGTCGCGATTTCGACTTGATCGGTGCCGACGATAATGGTCGCGGCGGTGCCGGCGGTGCTGGCGGTGAGTTCGGCGGTGCCGGTGGCGCGGGTCAAGGAGGTGGCGGCGATCGCACCGGCGGCGGCGGTGGTGGCGGTGCCGGGGTCGGTGGTGCGATTTTCGTCCAAGGCGGTAACGTCGCCCTGATCGGGACCAACTTTGCTGGGAATACCGCTGTTGGGGGGACGGGGGCGAACGACGGTCAAGGGGTGTTTGCCGATGTCTACAATTTTGGTGGGACGGTACAACAGATCGATAGTAACGTCGGCGATAGTTTCGATGTCGGTCCCCTGGTTGCCCCCAAGGTGCGCATCGATGGCTTTACCTCACCCAATGAATCCGGTGCGGCGCTCGGTTCTGTGCTCAACGGCAGCATTATCCTAAAGCTCGATCGCACCCTCGCCGCTCAGATCCTGGTGGATTATACTCTCGGCGGGACGGCAACAGAAGGGACGGACTACACGTTGCAACAAAACGGCACGGTACTCAACGGTCAGGTCGCGGTTCCGGCAAATACCGATACGGTGACGATCGATATCGTACCCGCAGACGACGACGAGTTCGATCCCGACGAGACGATCGAATTTACCCTCAACGACGGCGTACTCTACGACCTCGAAGGCACCACAAACGGAACGATTGGGGTGATCGATAACGAACCCGTCGTCCAAATCGAAGCCGTCGATACCATCACCGAGCAAGATGGCGCGCAAGAAGTCTTCACCATCTCCCTCCTCGACGGGCAAATCGCACCGCAAAACCTGACGATTCCCTACACCGTCGGCGGTACGGCCACGCCGGGAAATGACGACGATTTCGTCCCCCTATCCGGTCAAGTGACGATCGCCGCTGGAGAAACGGAAGCCAAAGTTGCCATTGAAGCCTTCGACGACGAGATTGAAGAAGGGAGCGAAACCCTCATCCTCACCCTCGATGATTCCGGGGGGACGGGATATATCGTCGATCCCGAGAATCAGGAAGCCCGAGCGATCGTCCTCGATGGCGATGCCGTCCGCGAACCCAGTCCCAGTGACGAGTTCATCCTGATCGAGAAAACTGGCGCGCGCACCTTCGTGGTGGAAGGGAGCAACGAACCCGACTCGATTCAAATCCTGTTGGTGCAAGAACCGACGGCGGACGTGACGATTTCCTTTGCCACCGGCGACGAACTCGAACCGATCGCCGATGTGACGATTCCCCAGGCGGACTGGGAAGACCCGGTGACCGTGGATGTGTTCGCCAAGTCGGATACCAAAGTCGAACCCGAAGATGTCAACGTCGATCTCGGCTTCACCCTCACCAGCAATGACGGCAACTTAAACGGTCTCGAAGTGCCCGCCCTGCCGGTTATCGTGTCCGATCCCCAACTCGAAGGGGAAGACGTTGGCGAAGGCTTCGACCTGCTGTTGCGCCAAATTGACGAGCTAATCGCCGAACAGCTCGATTCCATGGAACTGCCTTTGATTGGTTCCCTCGGAGACAATACCCCCGATTTTATCGAAAACTTCCGGGAAAGGGTCATCAGCAAACTCAAATCCCTGGGGACGGCCACCACGGCGACGATTTCCGAGACGATCGAAACGGCGATCGAGGATGCCTTGAGCGGTGGCGGCTTCCAAACCGATGTCGATGTGGCTCTATCGGCGAGCCTCGAAGAAACCACCTTCGATATTACGATCGCTAGCGTTTTCCAACGCGATACCGACCTGTCGGCCGACCTGGGAATTCCCGCTCTGGGCCTGAATGTAGACGGTCGAGCGGAGCTGGGTTTCGAGTACGAGTTGGGGTTGAGCCTCGGCTGGCACGAAGACGACGGTTTCTTTGTCGATACGGAGAAAACTGGCTTCAACGCCAAAGCTGGGGTGTCGCTCGATGAAGGTTTCAACGCCCAAGGCAACCTCGGCTTCTTGCAGCTCGACGCGACAAACAATCCCGACGATCCCACCCAAGCGAGCGTTGAATTCAATGTCGCTCTCAACGATCTCGACAACGTGGCGACGATTCGCTATCTGGATGCCAACGACAACGATCGCCCAGACCCCGGCGAACCGAGGGTTTCCCAACAACCCGACGGCAGCTTCCCCGAATTAGAAGTGGTGGGCCGCTTCGACACCAACCGCAACGGCATCTACGACGGCGATGAAGGGCAAATTCAAACCCAAGCCGCCCCCGACGACGACAATCGCCTCACCCTGAGCGAACTGCGGCGCGATTTCCAACTGAGCGAGCTATTTTCCCCGGAACTCGAAGGTAACGCCAACCTGGGCTTGCAGCTCGTCACCAGTGCCAACGGCAGCTCCGCACTCCCGAGCTTCCTCCTCGATCTGAACGTGGACTGGGATGGCTTCAGCTTCAAAGACGGCACCTTCGAGAAACCCCAAGCGCCGGAGGTTTCCTTCGATAATATGCAGATCGATTTGGGCAGCTTTGCGAGCAACTTCGCCGGTCCAATTTTCGATCGGGTCAACGACATTATCGAACCCATGCGTCCGTTTGTCGATTTCCTCCAGCAAGATATCTCCTTTTTCTCCACCCTGGGCATTGATAGTTTGTTTGGCAAGACGATCGACCAAAACGGTGACGGCCAGCAATCCCTGGTGGAATTGGTCAGTATTTTGCCCCAAAGCAAAGTCAACGTTGCCCCGTTTATCAACGAGGTCGATCGCATTTCCCAACTCTTAGACCTGTTCGACACCATCAGCAGCACCGAAGGCAACAATACCCTCGAACTGGGTTCCTACATCATCGGCTTACCCGACAGCATCGTTGGATTTAGCAATCCCAATTTAGAGAACTTCAGCCTCTCCTCGCGGACGAACCGGTTTAACTTCAGCCTGCCGAACTTCTCCCTCGATGACTTCTCCCTCGGTTTGACTGACCTATTCGACGACAGCGCCGATGTTGGGTTTAGCTTGCCGAGCAATTTGTCCTTGGATAACTTCTCCGGCGGTTTGAAAAAACTGTTCTCCCAATCCGGTTTGCGATCGACCCTCAATTTCGACTGGTCGGATTTGTCTCTGGAAGATTTTGTCAACCAGTTCGATTTCTCCGGCAATGTCGATCTGTCTCTGGGTTCGATCGTCGGTTCCTCCGGCACTACCCTCCGGGACTTCGCCACCGGTCTGAGTTCCCTCTTAGGCAGTACCGACAGCGATGTTTCCCCCGACTGGTCGCAATTCACCCTCGAAGACTTCGCCATCGGTCTCCAAGCCGTCCTGGAAGGGAAAGCCGGTCGCATCGTCGAGAACCTCGACCTCGGCAACATCTCCCTGCGAGACTTTACCAACCGATTCGAGCCGCTCTTTGCCACGGGCAACTTCAATCTCGACAGTCTCGGCGACATCGGCGCGGCGAACTTCTCCCTACCGAAATTGCGCGCCCCCGACATCGAAACTCAAATTGAAACCTCAACGCGGGGTTCGACCAAAGAACTGCTCGATACCATCAAAGGCGGAACCCTCGACTTCCCCATTCTCAACGATCCGGGCGTTGCCATCGACCTGCTGCTGGGGAAAACCGATGTCAACCTCTTCACCTACGACATTCCCCCCCTCGAACTCGGTGCCGGCTTCGAGGCCAACTTCATCGTCTTCGCCCCGCCCACGGTGCGCTTGGGCTTCGGCGGTGATGTCAGCGTGGGGGCAGATCTGGCCTTCGGTTTCGACACCCAAGGGTTGTTTGAATGGTCCCAGCAAGATTTTGCCCTCGATAAGAGCTTCCTCGCCCTCGATGGCTTCTTCCTCAGCGATCGCGCCAACCCCGACGGCACTGGCGAAGATGTCGATGAAATTACGGCGGCATTGGGTCTAAATGTCGAACTCGGGGTCGGACTCAACCTCGGCGTAGCCAGCCTCGAAGGGTTCGCCCGCGGCGGTCTCCTCGGAGAACTCGGCATCGACTTCCGCGATACGGGAGAAAGTACGGGAACCTCCGACGGCAAAATTCGCGCCATCTCGGAAATTGGGGCTAACATCACCCAGCCGTGGCAGTTGTTTAATCTTCAGGGGGCACTAACGGCCAGCGCCCAAATCGGGATTAAAGCAGAAATCGGCGGGTTGTTTTCAAGAGACCTGTTCCGCAAAGATTTCGGTCCCTTCACCCTGGCAACCTTTGAATACGGCGAAAACGGCTTTACCATCTCGACGGTGTTCGACGGTCCGGTTGCCGGAGGAACGGTTTTCTTCGATGCCAACTTCGACGGTCTCCAAAATCCAGCCGAACCGTTTACCCTCAGCCAAATCGACGGCAGTTACGAACTGGCAATTCCTCTGGAAATCTACGACAGCAACGGCAATGGTCAGATCGACTTGAGCGAAGGTCAAGTGGTGGTGACTGGTGGGGTGGATACGGACACGTTCCAAGACCAGCACTTCGATTTTGTCTCGTCGCCCCAGTGGGAGGTGGCTTCGCCGCTAACGCTGCTGGCGATGCGCCTGGAGGAACCCGATCCGATCGAGGTGGCAGCCCAAATCGAAACCGCCCTGGGATTGCCTGCCAACTTCAATCTCTTAGAAGATCGCCCCCTCGACGGCATCATCGCCGGAGACAGCGATGCGGCAGCAGTTTTCCGGACCCAGGCGCAATTGCAAAATCTGCTGATTCTCGGCAGCAACACCCTCGGGGACCAAGACGATCGCCAATCGGCCGCCCAGGCACTGATTCAGGAAATCGTCGGGCGCGTGCAAGCAGGCGAGTCGATCGACCTGGCCGATTCCGAACAACTCCAGAGCATCATCGAGAATGGGGCAACGGCCCTGGGAGTGACCCCAACGGATTTCGAGATTGCCTTGGACGAATTGGTGTTTCTCAATGGGGAAATTGCCCAAATTAGCGGCAGTGGCGACAGCGCCCGCGTGGCGATCGCCGAACTCATTCCTTACGATATCGTCGATGACAGCTACCTGCACATCCTAGAAAACCCGTGGGTGAACCTGCTGCGCGCCACCGTCCCCGAACCGGATACCGACAACGCCGTCGAAACCGTCCAGGATGCCCTCGGTCTGCCGAATAACCTCGAAATCGGCAGCTACAACCCGATCGACGAAATCGACAACGGCAGTGCTCTCGGTTTGGACATCTACGCCAAACAGGTACAGCTCAATGCCACCTGGACGCAACTGGCGGAAATTTCCATCGGTCTGGGGGTTGAAGATGCGGAAAATGTCGTTATCGATCGCTTCGTCGCCGCGTTGGCAGCCGGTGAGGTCTACGACAATCTGGGGGATGAAGCTCAAATTACCGCACTCCTCAACACCACCGTACCGGGACTCGACAGCGAACGAGCAGCCGCCGCAGTCCGGGTCATTGCCGATCGCAATAAGAACATCGACGACCTGGTGGCAGAAGCACAAGCGGGGGGCGATTTGAGTGACGGGCGATTGCGGATTGCCGCCGAACAGCGCCTCGCCCAGGGTCTGCAAGCGAC
>JAXHUC010000170.1:0-13128 GCA_034189805.1 Cyanobacteriota bacterium | reverse complement strand
GATGACCCCTTCGTCGGCATCGCTGAAGTCTGCTTCTTCGTTAATGGCAACGACGTTCACTTCAAAAGCTCCGAGTTGCTTTGCAGGAGCGAAGTTATCGCTAACGTCTCGAACGCTATCGCCTTTGAGAGATACGGTATACGTGCCGCTGTCGTCTACATCCCACTCGTCGTCGGGAGCTTCGATGGTATAGGTGACCGTTGTCGCGTCGCCATTGTTCTCAATCTCGATCTCGCTCGGAACTAAATCGCCTGCGGGGGAATCGATCGTAATGTTATTGACATTGAGAGAGTTAACGTCGAGACCGAAATCGTCGGTATAGGTGACGGTGAAGGAATACTCAACAGCTTTGCCCGCGTCAACGGTGAAATCTCCTGGCGTACTTTCTGCTGTCGGTGCGGTGGTATCTTCGGGTTCGGGTTCGGGGGCTGGTGGTGTGGGGGCTGGCGGTGCGGGGGCTGGTGGTTCTGTGGGTTCGGGTTCTTCGGTGGGTTCGTCGGGTTCTTCAGGTGTTGGCGGTTCGGTGGGTTCGGGTTCTTCGGTGGGTTCGTCGGGTTCTTCAGGTGTTGGCGGTTCGGTGGGTTCGGTGGGTTCTTCGGAGACTGGCGACGGGGAAGATTCTATAAAGTCGTTGCGATCGAGTTGTTGGGGAGCAGTATCTCGAATGATGGCAAGGGTGACACCCGTTTGACGATCGTTAATGAAGGTACTTCCCTCGCTATTTCCGGTTCCAGCAACGATTTCGAGATCGTCGAAGTTTAATTCTCCTCCCAAGACGATCGCGTCTTCTCCGGCTTGGAAATCTTCGATGGTGTTGGAAAATACGGGTGCGTCGGGATCGTCGGTACCGATAAAGAATCGATCGCGTCCGGCTCCACCCTTGAGGGTATCAAATCCGCGATCGCCGTACAGCCAGTCTTCGCCATCACCGCCGGAAATGCGATCGTTGCCTTTGCCGCCATGCAGCGTGTCGTTTCCGTCTTCCCCTTCTAGGATGTCGTTTCCTCGGTTGCCGAAGAGGCGATCGTTTCCATCACCGCCAACAACGGAATCTTCTCCTCGTCCTCCCAGAACGACATCGTTACCGCGATCGCCATACACTTTGTCATTTCCGCGATCGCCCATCACAACGTCATCGCCTTTTCCGCCGCGTACCGTATCGTCTCCTCGGCCTCCTTGAAGAAAATCGTTTCCCCGATTTCCGTTCAGGTAGTCGTCTCCTCGATTGCCGTTGGCATAGTCGTCTTCTCCACGTCCGAGTAGAACGTCATCACCCGACAGTGCGAGGAGAATATCGCTTTGGGCAGTTCCAATTAATAAGTCGTTTAGCCCAGTACCAATCATCATGACCTTTATGCCTTCCAATCGAATCGAGTTTGTAATACGTTTCTAAGAGTTTGTAGGATTTAGTCGCACTATTTTATGCAGAAAAATAATAAAGTTTTGATTTATAAAACATATTTAAAATTAAAGATTCCTTATTTCTGGTGAAAAACTCAAAATACTGTTATCTGTTGCGATCGATTAAAATCAAGATTGACAAGACGTTTGTATATTTTTTCTGAAAAATACATTATAGGTTCGAGCCAATCTCAAAAAAAGTTTGATGCTGCGAGAAAAGAGGTGCTCTAGTGGTAATAACAGGCTTTTTTCCCTATTCCTCTCAAAGTGAATTTCACTCGAAAAAAACAGAGATCGGGAAAATTTACACTTACATCGAACTTCGATCGATCGCTTAACTAGAAAAGCCTAAATCGAATCTATTTTAGAGTGCTGAACTTCGAGCATTGAGTGGCACTGAAAAATTCAACAAGAATACCAATTCCGAGAAAAGATGATTTTGATGAGATGCACAATCGATCGCTGTAACTAACACCCAGTCTTGACGGTACTCAAATTTAAAGATGGTCGATGCTCGATCGACTCAACTTGCGATCTTGGGGTTCATTATACGGGAATCTTCGCAGCTAAAATAGGTACGATGCCTCGAACTTTACGAAGTCTTTGAAAGAAGAGTTAACTTTAAGAAAAAACCGTGAAGTTGCATAGTTGGAGGGTCAGTATTTAGCCCCCCACTCCTTGACGATCGCAGATGAAAATGATATGGAGTAAGATGAGTACCCCGACGATCGATTGGATTGTTGGCGAAGCGACCCCGTTGGTGCAGCATGGGTGAAAAGGTAGCTCGTTTGTCAAGTCCTAGTGCAGCGTAGCAGAAATAACTAACCAGCTTTCAACCCGTGAAAGCTATGTTTAGTAGGCATTTTTCATTTTGCGAAAAGTGAGCGGTGTCGGTTTCCGTCCCGTTCAACTTTTCAAGACGCATTTTTCATGACCCGTAGCGGCACTAGAGTGACTAAACTCCCGAAGTAACGGGCATTCCATTGGCATGTAATAGCGCTCGTTTGGGCCCGTGAATGGGATCTTCAACAATGATGGTTTGGTCGCGACTTGCCCCCAAAGAGACTAAAGCGATGGGAACGTCCATCAGTTCGGCGAGGAATTTGAGATAGTCTAACGCTTGGGGGGGCAGGTCTTCTAAGGTGCGACAATCGGCCGTAGACTGCTGCCAACCGGGAAGCGTTTCGTAAATCGGCTGACAGCGAGCAAATTGGCGAGAACTGCTGGGAAAATCTTGGGTGCGCGTTCCGTCGAGTTCGTAAGCCACGCAAACGCTAATTTCTTCAAGGGTATCGAGAACGTCGAGTTTGGTAATCGCCAGACAGTCGAGACCGTTAATGCGCACGGCATAGCGACCGATAACCGCATCGAACCAACCGCAGCGGCGACGGCGACCGGTTGTCGTCCCAAATTCCGCGCCGATATCGCACAAAATTTGTCCGATGCCATCGACCATTTCTGTGGGGAACGGACCTTCTCCCACGCGGGTGGTGTAAGCTTTAGCCACGCCAATGACCCGATCGATAATAGTGGGCCCAACTCCCGCACCGACGCACGCACCGCCAGCAATCGGATTGGAGGAGGTGACGTAGGGATAGGTTCCGTGGTCGAGGTCGAGGAGGGTTCCTTGCGCCCCTTCAAAAAGTATGTTGTGCCGCTGTCGTACCGCTTCTTCAATTTTGAGGGAGGAATCGACGACAAAAGGACGCAGGCGATCGGCATATTCGAGGTACTCTTTATATACTTCGTCTGGGTTGAGGGGGGGCAGGTTGTAGAGTTTTTCTAAGACTTCATTTTTGTAGGGAATCGTCCACTGGAGTTGTTCGTAAAATCCATTGGGTTCCATCAAATCCATTATCCGAATTCCGGTGCGTTCGGACTTATCGGCGTAGGTCGGACCGATGCCTCGTTTGGTGGTGCCGATTTTGTGGTTGCCCCGTCGCTCTTCCGATGCTCGATCGATCGCCTTATGATACGGCATGGTGACGTGCGCCGTTTGGGAAACCATCAAATTGCGCGTCGAGATTCCCAGTTCTTCAATCCCATCGAGTTCTCGGATTAAGACTTGCGGGTCGATCACCGTTCCCGAACCGATAATGCATTGAGTCTCTTCGTATAAAATTCCCGACGGAATCAAATGCAGTTTGAACGTTCGATCTTTAACAACAACCGTATGTCCGGCGTTAACACCCCCTTGGTAACGAACGACGACATCTGCCGATTTACTCAGAAGATCGGTGATTTTTCCTTTTCCTTCATCGCCCCACTGGGCACCGATAACGACGACGTTAGCCAAGAGTCTTTATAGGGGTTAGGTTGACAACAAACCAAAATTATCCGCAGCCTGGGGGACTTCTGTCAACAGAGAAATGGCGATCGAACCTAGGTTTTGGCAGGCTAAAAACCGCTTCGTGTAATTGGTTGTAGAATTTATTAAGAATTGTATATTTATTGTTTTGAAATGAGGCAAATCCGTGTCCCTGTACGCTGAGCTACACCGTCATCTTGGCGGTTCGATCGTTCCTCGGATTCTTTGGCGCTACTTTCACCGCAGCGACGATCGCCAACTCGCCGATCGCTTTCCTGAATATCCGGCTTTCGAGCAATTTTACACCCAACCGCGCAATACTCTCGACGAGTATTTAGAGTTACATACCCTGGTTGAAAATACTCAAACCCACGAAACGCTGCCTTATTTTATCTATCGATTAATTCGGGGAGCCTACGTTTTTGAAAATCTGGCATACTTAGAATTGCGCTACACGCCCTATTTGCGAACCCCCGAAGACCTCACTCAAGCCGAACGAATCGATCGCATGACCGATATCGTCGAGGTGGTGGGGCGATCGAGTCAAGTGCGAGAATATCCGATCGTTACCAGTCAAATTCTGTGTATGCACTCGCGCCTTCCCTACGAAGTGAACCGGGCGATCGTGGACTTAGCGGCTGCCAAATCGGAGTACGTCTGCGCCATCGATGTGGCGGGGGGAGACTCTCACTATGCCGATCGACTCGACGAATTCATCAGCTTGTACGAGTATGCCCGAGAACGAGGCATCAACACAACCGGACACCTCTACGAAACGCCAGAGGGTTGCTATCCCGAATTATTGCCCTATTTAATGCGCATCGGACATGGAATTCAAATTCCCCTGAAGCATCCCGAATTACTCCCGGAGGTTGCACGGCGAGGACAGTGTTTGGAAGTGTGTCCCACCACTTATTTTAAAACCGGAACCCTCGACGATATCGAGCAACTCAAACTCGTCTTCGATCGCTGTTTCGAGGCGGGAGTCGATATTGCAATTTGCACCGACAATGCCGGATTGCACAACGTCCGTTTGCCCTTCGAGTACGAAGATTTGCTCACCCGAGATATTATCGATTTTCGACAGCTTCAAGCCTGTCAGGAAGCCTCTTTCCGACATGCCTTTGCTTGGCCGCACAAACAACCCCCGGCAGAAATGCTCACGGGATTATTAGGAGCGCGATCGAGATAGTTTAAAAGTAAGCATTCAGCACTCATGCTTACAGGAAGACAAGGGAGAATTGTGTATCTTGCATTTACTCTCCCTCATCTCTCTCATTTTCCCCATCTCCCTCACCCAGATGGGCGAAGCATTTGGATTGGTGAGGTTTCGTGTCTTCGAGAATTTGTCGCTCAAATGCTTTGCCCCTACAAATCTCCCCAAAACTCCCTCACCTCCCCCAGCTTCCCAAACGTAAATTAATGTAAAGCTTCGCATAATTCCTGACAAAAATTCTGGAGTGATGGGTATCTAGTCGGAAACGCGATCGGAATCGAACGGGTTTCTAGAGTGCAGATAATATAGACAGGTAAGGGGAAACATAGATGGCAACTGCTGTATTAGCGAAGGGTGCCACAAGCGGTGTTGGGAAAAAAATGGACGATCGATGGGAAAAATTGGCAATTGAAGCCAAGAAGCAGACTTCGGACGCGAAACAGCAAGAGTTAACCATCGATCGACTGGCAATCGAGATTTTACGATCGCGATCGATGTGCCGTCCCTGGTGCGGTAAACCGTTGTGGGGCATTTACGGCGAAATTGCTCGCGCTTGGCACCATCAACTTCGGCAAGAGTTAGCCCAAAGCCTGCATCATTACGATCGCGATCGGGTGCAGATTCGAGAGTGGGCGATCGGGGTGCGCGATTTAGCCCTACAAAAAGTCCTCACGGACGCGCGACTGCAAAAACTCGCTCTGAGCGCCCAATGCAAGGACAACCCGGAACGACGGCGATACGCCCTCAAAGAATTAGTGGAAGCCATTCGTTTGTGCGGTCGGTTGTGTCGCCCTCACCGACACAAATTTCCTCCCGGATTTTACGAACTTTTGTATGAAGAAGCGGCCAACAAGACCTTAGTTTACGTCTGCCAAAATATTCATAAGTACGACCCGAATCGCAGCGCCAAATTTATGACTTGGGTGAATTTTCGACTCGATAAACTGATTTTGGACGCTCGGCGCGAATTTAGCCCCCCGCAGTATCAGGTGATTCCGTCCCTGGCGGATTTGGACAATCTGCCGCAACCCGAAACCCCCGATCTGTCGGCAACGATGCGGGATTGGATTGCCGTCGATGCCGATGGTGCGTTTCGGCGAGAACACATTCGCAACCGACCCGATGCCAACTTCCAGGCGATCGCCCTCGCAACGCTTTCGGGTCGAAGCTGGGAAGAAATTTCGACTCAATTTCAAATCAAAATTCCCACCCTCAGTAGTTTTTTTCGCCGTAGCTCTGGGAAATTTGCAGCTAAATTTCGAGATTACCTCTCTCCTTAAGTTTCCCAGACGTTTCTCACACCCCCAGTTGCCCAATTGGAGAACTCATGATGACATATGCTATCGAACCGGAACGGTTTACCGTCAATTTATCTCTATCCGCCCACGATCGCGCGAAACGATTTCGCGATCGCCACACCAACCCCCACAAAGGCAAACAAGTCTATCTCAACACTCTCGCCGTTTATGCCGTCAGTTTTTATTTGAACTGCCAGGGGTACGAAATTGAGAACGATCGAGACGATAGTACCAACCCCGTCATGCAAGTTTTGATGGATGTAGCCGACGTGACGGTGAAAAACTACGGCAAAATTGAGTGCCGTCCCGTGTTGCCCGGTGCTGCCACCTGCGATATTCCCCTGGAAACCCACGAAGACCGCATCGCTTACGTCGCCGTCTATCTCGACTTTTCCCTAACCGAAGCTACCCTACTCGGTTTCACCCGCCAAGCCAGTTCCCCCAGCATCGGCCTCGATGCCCTAGAACCCTTAGAAAATTTACCCCCTTACCTGCACGAACACCAAACCCATCTCCATTCCGAATCGACCCCCTCAACATCTTCAGAAAACGAAGCAGGCGATCGGGCGATGGTTCTCGGGCAGTGGTTCGAGAAGATTTGGGAAGCGGGGTGGCAACCCCTAGAAGCACTTTTACCCTCAGACTCGCAAGCCCTCGCTTTTGGGTTGCGCGGCACGCGAGAGCGAGAAGATAGTCTGAAAATCGGCAAAATTCTCAATTTATCTCCCCAAGGAGAAGCCTCAGACCAACCCCAAAGCGAGGTTACTCTACTGCTCGCCGTTGCCCCCGTCGAAGACGATCGCCTCGGAATTCGCGCTCAACTGCATCCGGGTATCGGACAAACCTACCTCCCCCACGATGCCGTGCTGGCTTTACTCTCCAAAACTGGCGAGATTTTGCGAGAAGTACCCGCTCGCGCCCTGGATAATTTTATTCAACTACCCCGGTTTAAGTGCCGTTGGGGGGAAAGATTCAGCCTGCGCGTCACCCTAGGCGAGGCAAGCGCGTGCGAAGACTTTCAATTGCGATCGCCCTGAGAGTAGGGCTGGGGATTGGGAGACAAGGGAGATGGGAGGACGCGGTGACGCGGTGACGCGGGGACGCGGGGACACGGAGATGGGGAGGAAACGGGAGAAACGGGGGACAATTCAGATATCAGATGACAGATGACAAATTCAGCTTGTGTACCCGAAGAATCAATGCCAGCTCGATGCTCATCGTGAGTTTTCATGGAGCCGGCAGGCTATCAGATATCTGAGCCTCCCAAGCTCTCCCAGCTCACATCCACCAGAATCTACAAAACAGACCTTTGTAAGGTATCTCCATCTCCGCGTCTCCGCGTCTCCGCGTCCCCGCGTCATCTTCTCCCCATCCCCTTTCCTAGCAATCGCAGCGGACTATTGCTATAGTTGGGCTAAAATCTAGGCGGTGCAACTACATCATTCGTGTCGAGATCGCTATGGGAAGTTGTCGCCAGATGCTCTAGCTTCGGCGACGATCGCGCATCCCATCGCAACACGATAACAACCATCTTCACGGATGACAGCTCGATCGAGACTGACTCGCGAACTCCGCGTTACCGCTCGGGGTCAAGTCATTCACCCTAACAACTCGATCGATATGAATTTGCGTCCGTTCGGCGCGCCGTTCCATCCATTTGAGCCGACCCCCGATAACCGTTCACCGATCCCTCAACGATGTTTAACTCCCCCTCTCCAAACGTTCGGAAGCTGGCGATTTTAAATTTGGGGCCGGGAAATTTAGAAACGGGCTTTCCCGCAGTCACCGTTCAGTTGAGTGCCAATGAGGGGTCTGAGTCCGATCGTCTGCGTCGGTTGATGCAAACAGTGGGTAGTTTACCGCCGGCCCCGGAACTGTCGGATTTATATCGCAAGTGGCAACTCCTCTACAGTTTGATGTCCGAACGATTTCGCACTTTGACCGAGGTGCCGCAGATGCGGGAACTCGAATTTGAGGAGTCGGAAATTACTCACGTGTCCGAAGCGGATTTGAGCCAACTGGGACGGGAGTTTCAAGAAGCTCTCAATCGCTGGTTAGATTCCGATACGTTTCGGCCGATCGATCGGCAATTGCGCCGAGTTCTCCATGCGAGCGATGAAATTCGCCTGATTGTCGAAACTGACGATCTTTGGCTGCGTCGGTTGCCTTGGCATCTGTGGAATTTTTTTGAAGACTATCCCCGCGCGGAAATGGCTTTGGGCGTACCGGACTACGAACCCGTCCGACCCCGATCGCGCACGCCCAAGGGAATCGTGCGGATTTTGGCGATTTTGGGCAATAGTACCGGAATCGATATCGAAGCCGATCGCCGCCTGTTAGCGGCCCTTCCGGATGCGGAGGTAGTGTTTCTCGAAGAGCCGAATCGGCGGGAACTCGACGAGCACCTCTGGGAGGAAAAAGGCTGGGATATCCTCTTCTTTGCCGGTCACAGCCACAGCCGGGAGGAGACCGGACGAATTTCGATTAACCCCACTCAAAGTTTAACCCTCGCCCAGCTCAAAAATGCCTTAAAAACAGCGGTCGATCGGGGGTTGCAACTGGCAATTTTTAACTCCTGCGATGGATTGGCGCTCGCCCGGGCCCTCGAAGACTTGCACGTTCCCCACATTGCCGTCATGCGCGAATCTGTAGTCGATCGGGTCGCTCAAGATTTTCTGCGGCATTTTCTGCGAGCTTTTGCCAAAGGAGAGTCGTTTTACTTAGCCGTGCGAGAAGCCCGAGAACGGTTGCAGCGCCTCGAAGATGAATATCCCGGTGCGAGTTGGTTGCCCGTCATTTGCCAAAATCCCGCCACCGGACAACCCTCCTGGCGGAAATTGCGGGGTCGATCGCGCCCTCAACTCGTCGTTCCCTCGATCGCGAGTATCGCGGCGACGGCGTTGGTGGTGGGGTTGAGTTCTCTGGGAATGTTGCAAGGGTGGGAATTTCGAGAATACGATCGACTCATGCGCGCCCGACCTGCCGAAGCCCCCGATCCGCGCATGTTGGTGGTGACGGCAACGGAAGCCGACGTGCAAAAGTACGGCTTTCCTATTCCCGACGGCATCCTCGCCGAGACGATCGCCAAACTCGAAACCCACCAACCCCGAACCGTCGCCTTAGATATCCTGCGCGATCGCCCCGTCGAACCCGGCCACGAAGACCTCGTGCGCCAGTTTAAAACCCACACCCCGATCGGCATTTGCAGCGCCCGCGAAGCCAACAATCCCAACAAACCCGGCGTTGCCCCACCTCCGGATTTACCCGCAGACCGCCTCGGTTATAGCGATACGATCGTCGATCCCGACGGCATTCTCCGCCGCCATCTGGTGTTCATGCAGCCGGGGGCAACAGACCCCTGCGCCACGGACTTTTCCCTGGCGGCTATTGCGGCGATCGACTATTTAGAAAAAGATGGCATTCTCCCTAAAACCCTCTCGGCCAACGAAGTCACTATCGGCCAGACGAGCTTGACTCGCCTGCAATCCCATGATGGCGGATATGCGGGGATGAACGATTGGGGATTCCAGATTATGCTCAACTACCGATCGGATGTTGCCCGTCAGGTGAGCTTTTCCGAGATTCTCGAAGGGAATTTCGATCCGGCTTGGGTGGAAGATCGACTGGTATTGATGGGAGTCACCGCCCCCATTTCCTCAGACTACTTCTTGACCCCATACAGCGCTCGGGACTGGCCTTATACCAAAATGCCGGGAGTCTTGGTACAAGCCCAAGCCATTTCGCAAATCCTCAGCAGTACCCTCGACGGACGACCGTTGATGCAGACGTGGGGACTCGGTGGTGATGTCCTGTGGATTTTGGGTTGGGCGATCGCGGGCGGGGCGATCGCTTGTAGCTTCCGGCGCAGTATCGTGGCGATCGCGATTGTGGGCGGTGCGGTCGGAATTTTGTACGGTGCGTGTTTTGTTTTGTTGTTGCAGGGTCGCTGGGTGCCCCTGGTTCCATCCGTGCTGGCTTTAGTTGCCACCAGTGGCGGGATTCTCGTTGTCGGGGCCATTCGCGATCGATAAGCTTTCGGGGCTTCGGGAGTTTAAGAGGCCTTCGGGAGATGCGGGAGGTGAGGGAGATGAGGGAGGTGAGGGAGAGTAAATGCAATACGCGCATTCTTCTTTGTCCTCCTGTAAGCATTCAGCACGAGCGCATTCAGCTATCGGCTTGGGAAGACAATGCCATCAGCATCGGTCGCACGCGCGAGTTTTTGCTGGTCCAATTGGGAGTCGGTGACACGAAAATCCTTTTAAATTCTAGCTTTCCTGGCTCTAAACAAGCGCTCTGGCTGACGGCCGATAGCTGAATGCTTACGTTTTAGTTTTTCTGACGGAAATTTTTGCAATAAAATCTTATGCGTTCGCAAGCCATCGATTGACATGCGAAGGGACAGCGTTCGCGAGTCAATCGATGGCTTCACCGCACTACTCGCTCTGAACCGTCGGTCCGATCGATTTTGCATTACAGCAAGAAACGAGCGGTTCGGAGAGAAGGTCTTCCAAACCCACTACCGGATTTTGCAGGAGTGCCTCCCAATTGACTGTAAATGCTTCATCTTGAGGGTTATCTCGGTAGCCTTGCCCGATTTCGGCGAGCATGTCGTACCACAGACCGTTTTTGCCGTAGATTGCCATGCGTTCGAGGGGAGTCGCATCTTCGAGTTCGGCTTTGAGTTCGGTGGTGAGGGGTTCTCGAATCACCACACCGCTGACAAAGGCAAGATTTTCCGGGTTATCGCTCCAGAAATGGAACAACCAACGATACATCTTATCGGTTTCTAGAGACGGTGCGGCTTCGGGGACGGGCATACTGATGATGCCGGGTCCGTCGGTTACGTCGAAGGTGGTGAGGTAGACCGTTTCGCCGGTTTCTTCATCGAGCAGCTCGAATTCGATTTCCCCGCCAGTGCAGGGAACGTACAGCCAAAACGTCGGGCGTTCGGCTAGGGTCAATCCCACGTTCGTTTCGGGGACGAGTGCCAAAAAACGCAGGGTGGAAAAGCCGCAGGACGCACCTCGACTTCCCGCATCCTGTCGATTTCCTGGAGCGCCGACGGGGGGTGGCTCGAAATCCGCAACTTCGATTTCAGAGGAGAGTTGACTCAATGCAGGCGACCCGAGTGTCCCCAATAGGATTCCCGCAATCGTTAAGACGAAGGGAACGTTTATATATCGCCATCTTGTCCAGGTCATAGTTTTAAAGGGTTCCGTCAATCTGCGCAAATTCAATGATACAAAATCCAATCGATCGGTTTTCTTTTCCGGTATATTTAATACGATCGATTTGTCCGTTTGGTTTTCAATCGGCGATCGATAAAGCTCGATCGGTGTAGATGCACCTACAGTGTATCGGGGAGAATTTGAAATTTACGCCTAATGTGTATTAAAAGCTCAAACCCTAATTTTATCGCGATTTTTGGCCACCTCTTTCCCGTTCTCCCCTTGCCTGGATTTTAGATAATTTACACTAGACGTAATTTGGAATTGAGTTGAAATTTAGAGCGATCGACCAGAAAAATAGGAGACCGATTGGAGATTGAGTATCCTGTTCTCTCCCAGTTCTTTCTACCTTCCTAGCTCCCTCTTCTTTCTCTAACAACAACTATGGGACTTAAAATCCCGGACTTATTTAAACTGACCTATGTTTCCCTGCGCGGTAACCCCCTGCGATCGACTCTCACGGCGTTGGGGGTATTCATGGGTGTAGGGGCGGTCAGTGCCACCCTGCAAGTGAGCAACATCAGCCAAGCCATTATTTCGCAGCAGCTTGACGAACGAGAAGCCCCCCAGATTAACGTGAATCCCGATTGGGGGCCGAACTATCAACCCTTTGAGATCGAGGATTTAGAATACCTAAAAAATCGCTTGAGCGAGGCAAAAGCCATCAGTACTATGCGGTGGGCGTGGTTTAATCCGGTCTTGTTTCAAGATCGCCAAGCCGAACCGGACATGTATGGCGTTTCTCAAGACTATTTTGACACGTCGGGCCGCGCTTTAGAGGAAGGACGACGGTTTACCCCAGCAGATTTTACTAACTATAGATCGGTGGTGGCGATCGATCGAATTCTCGCCGAGCAACTCTTTGGCAGCGAACGCCCGATCGATCGGCGCATCTACGTGGGAGGACGACCTTACGTCGTGGTGGGGGTGATGGAGTCGAAGCTTCAGTATAGCGATGAGGAACCCCGAGGAATGTTAGTGATGCCGCTCTCGGTACATAGCGCTTTGACTGGAGAACGCACGCTGCGCAGGATTCAGATTCGACCCGAAAATCTTGAAGACCTCGAACCTTTGGAAACGCGGCTTCTCCAACTGCTCGAACAGCGCTACCCCAATCGTGCCTTCCGCACTCGCCACAACGTTGTCGATCTCCTCGAACAGCAAAAAACCCTCAATTCCGTGGGACGGGCGTTACTGGCGGTGGGGGGAATTGCTTTGCTCGTCGGCGGGGTGGGGATTGCCAACATCACGATCGCCTCGGTGATGGAACGGACGAAGGAAATTGGCTTGCGATTGGCGATCGGGGCGACTGCTCGAGATATCTTACTGCAATTTGTCCTCGAGGCGATGTTGCTGAGTTTGCTCGGCGGAACCCTAGCAATTGCCACCGTTCACAGTTTGACCGTTGTCGTCAGCCAGCAGTTCGAGCTACCCTACAAATTTGATGGTAAAAGTGCGACTTTTGCCCTAGGATCGGCATTGCTGGTGGGAATTGGGGCGGGATTTTTCCCCGCATTGCGCGCCAGTCAGCTCGATCCGGTGACCGCATTGCGATCGTAGTTTGCGAGGGGAAATGGGGGAAGAAGATGACGCGGTGACGCGGTGACGCGGAGAGGGGGAGATGAGGGAGAAATGGGGGAAACGGGGGAAACGGGAGAAGAAGATGACGCGGTGACG
>JAXHUC010000017.1:0-65566 GCA_034189805.1 Cyanobacteriota bacterium | reverse complement strand
TTTCAGCGGCGAAGATACTTGAGGGGTAGCCCTCTGGGAAAATAGCTCAGTGCCAGGTTCATATTTCACATCAGCTCGAGCTTTCTCATCACATCGCTCGAGCTTTTTGCTTTCTCTACTAAGAGTAACGCTCTTTATCCAAATGCTATGTGCTATACACGATCGCCTTCGTGGCTTTGTGTAAGAAGATGTTGTAAGAAAGTTTGAGCAACGACAGAGAGTTGTTTCCCTGCGATGTATACGACGTACCAGTGGCATTGAATTGGGAAATTTTCTATATCTAAGATTGTTAATTCTCCTCTTTCCCGTTCGTATAGAAGTGTGTGTTGGGATAAAATTGAAATACCCAATCCACCTAAAATTGCTTGTTTGATTGCTTCATTACTACCAAATTCTAAGCGAACTTCAATTGATACATCGTGTTTTTTTAGAAGTTTTTCAACGGCTTTACGAGTACCAGAACCGGGTTCTCGCATGATGAATTTTTCATTGTTTAGATATTCGATCGGAATCCCTTGCTTTTGGGCTAATGGGTGGTCGGCTCTGGCCACCACCACTAAAGGATTATCTAAAAAAGCTCGGACGTGCAGATCCATATCCTCTGGCGGTTGACTGAGAATATAAAGGTCATCTTTATTCTCCAACATTCGCCGATTTAATTTTTGATGATTGGTAACTTGAAGAGAGATATCAATCGCAGGATATTGCTGACAAAATAAGCCAAGATGTTTGGGTACGAAATATTTCGCGGTTGTCACAACTGCTAGACGTAATTTTCCTTCCTTTGTGCCTTTAAAGTCGGCAACTTTCATCTCGAAGTTATCGAGTCTTTCAAAAACATCCTGACAAGTTCCTAGCAATTCTTGACCGACATCCGTTAAATAAAGCTGTTTTCCAATTTGCTCGAATAGCGGTAGACCAAATGCTTTAGTCAGTTGTTTGACTTGACTTGAAACCGTCGGTTGAGAAATCGATAACTCTTCTGCGGCTCGAGTAAAGCTCGAATGTCGAGCCACAGTTTCAAAAACTTTTAACTGATGCAGGGTTACATGTAACACAAACAGTTCCCTCCGCTAATTTTTAATTTGGAAATCGTTCAAGTTGTCTGATGACTAGGATATTTATGGACATTACATTCTGAGATCTATAAATATGCCAGCAGTATCAATCGGTCGATCGAACTCGAATTGCTGTTCACTTTGGAGAGCTAGACAGAGTATGTGGCATTTTCTTTACATTTCTACATTATATTAGTATAGTATTTAGTGCATGTAAAAGTAAAAATTAATAGATTTAATTCTATAAAAACGCTTCTATCGCCCCACCTTGCAGTTTTTTATTTTAAAGTTCTCTCTACACTCGTCAACGCCTACTCAAGGAATTCATAATGCTCGCAGTTTTGCAAGGCATTCCCAACAGCCCTCTGGTTGCATTTACCATTCTATTGCTCGTTATTTTGACCGTTCCACCGATTTTCGAGCGTTTGCGCTTACCGGGGCTGGTGGGGCTGCTGGTTGCTGGCATTGTTCTCGGTCCTAATGGTTTAGCCGTCCTCGATGCGGAGTCGGAAACCATGAAACTGCTCTCAGACATTGGCAAAATTTACTTGATGTTTGTTGCCGGACTCGAAATCGATTTGGCCGAGTTTCGCAAAACCAAAGAGCGCTCTTTGGGATTTGGGGTGGCAACGTTTCTCATTCCCCTTATCTTTGGGACTGCGATCGGTTTAAGTTTTGGATTCGGACCGAACGCATCAATACTCATCGGTTCTCTGATGGCTTCTCATACGCTTTTAGGCTATCCGATCGTCAACCGATTGGGCGTTGTCGGTAACCAGGCGATTACCGTTACTGTTGGGGCGACTATTTTTACCGATATTGCGGCTTTACTCGTTTTAGCCATTTGCATCTCGATTCACACTGGAGAATTCTCCCCAACAAACTTAATCCTTCAATTAGCAGCCCTCGGGATTTATGCGGTACTGGTGTTATTTGGTTTCGATCGAGCGGGTAAAGAATTCTTCCGCAGGACTGGAAACGAACAGAGCAACCAGTTTTTGTTCGTGTTGCTGGTGGTTTTCCTCGCATCCGTCGGAGCGCAAACCATTAACGTCGATAAAATTGTCGGTGCGTTCCTGGCAGGATTAGCAGTCAATGATGTGGTTGGGCGCGGACCGGTTGAAGAAAAAATCGAGTTTGTCGGCAGCACCCTCTTCATTCCCTTTTTTTTTGTTGGTATGGGATTGCTACTCGATATTCCCACTTTCGTTACGAGTTTGCAGGAGGATTGGGGATTAATCCTAGCGATCGTCGGCGGCTTGATGGGGGCAAAATTTCTCGCTGCGGGAATTGCCAAACTGCTCTATCGCTATAGTTGGGATGAAACCTTAACCATGTGGTCGCTATCGCTACCTCAAGTAGCCGCGACCCTAGCTGCTGCCTTAGCCGGTTTAAATGCAGGCTTAATTCCCAGACCGGTATTTAGCAGTACGATTGTTTTGATGTTAGTCACGTCGATCGTCGGTCCGGTGATGACGGCTCGGTTTGCCAGCCGACTGCCGGTAGCTCGCAGCATTCCCGAAAAAAGAAAAGACGATCGCATCCCATTCCAACCGCAAAGTTCCCCCTTCGATCGCCCCATTGTCAGCACTTATCCGTTCACGGCGATCGTCCCGATTTACAATCCCCTCACAGAAAAGTACCTCGTCGAAATGGCCGCTCTTTTAGCACGCCACGAGTCGGGAAAAATCATCCCCCTATCGATCGCATCAGCACAGATCCATATGGACGAACCGGAGTTAGAGATTTCCCTCGAACGCTCCAGACGGTTACTCAAACGAGCCGTGCAGGTGAGTGAAGAATTTGGCGTGGAAGCCGAACCCAAAATTCGCATCGATGGCGATGTCGCTCACGGTATCTGTCGTACCGCTCGCGAAAATTATGCCAGTCTAATTGTGATGGGTTGGGGCAAAACTCAAGGATTGCGAGCGAGACTCTTTGGTAATTTAATCGATAGCGTGTTTTGGTCGTCTCATTGTCAGGTGGCGGTCATGCGCCTGCTAGACGATCCCGTAGATATCCACAAAATTTTGGTTCCGATTAAAAATTTATCGCCCAAAGCCGTCGAAACGGTACGATTCGCCCAACTCTTTGCCAATGCCAACCACGCTGAAATCACCCTGCTGCACGTTTACGATCGCCACACCCCAGACATGCAACTTGCAGAGTACAAAACAGAACTCTCCCAAGTACTTTCCCAACCGGGATGGTCTGTTTCATCCAAAATTGTGATGGTTCCCGGCGAGGATGTCGCATCCATTATTTTAAAAGCAGCTCTAACAACAGATATGGTCGTTTTGCGCTCTCGCCGCCGTCGTACGGCTGGAGGATTGGCAGTCAGCGATGTCACCACTCAAGTGATTAAGAAACTCAATGGTTCGATGGTTCTGCTGGGGGAACCTCATTCTTAAGCCTCAAAAGTATCAATTGTAGATGCACGCCAGCTTACTCTAATTAGAACTGCGATCGGCACTACTAAATTGCCCTTGCATCAGCTCGAATGGGATTTGTCGATCCGCATCTCCTAAAATAACAACTTTTGCATTTTGAGATTGGGCGAGATCGACCATCGCTTCCACCAACGATCTCCAAGAAAGTTATCTCCAAGATCGACCCAATTTATTCAATCGTCGGACGTGCAGTTTCCTTCTAAGCAAACAAGTTAAATTCCGATCGCCTTTTATCGTTTCGAGTCAATTGCCAGACTCACACCCGTACCGATACTGGCGATCGCTGCGGGAACCAGCGGTATCCAACCCCCGCGAGTGAGAATTGCCCAGCACGAGGCGTAAAGGACGATCGCCCCCAAGCCGATCGCGATTCCCAGGGATTTCGGCGATCGGGCGTACCAAACGATCGCCCCTCCAGCCAGCGACCAAACTCCAATCCAGAGGAGATCGCCCCAAACCGGCCACCACCAAATGAGAGGGCGATTTTCGTTCGGGTCGGCGGTACTGAGAATTTGACTGATGGTGTGGGCGTGAACGTACAATCCCCGCATCCGGCCGTAGGGAGTCTTGTGGTAGTCTTGAATGCTGCTGGCAACAATCCCGACCAAGACGATCCGATCGCGCGCCCAGTCAGGATTAAAGCGGTCTCCCCCCTCCAGAACATCCCGGATCGTCACTTCTTGGGCAATTTGAGGCGTATTGCGATACCGAATCGGCAGTTGGTTGCCCCGCGCGTCCAAGGTTTGATAGCCGCTGCTGCGAGATTGCAAGCGGTGTGCCACCACCGATCCGAATTTCCAATCCTTTCCCTGGGTCGTCACCGGAATCTCTCGGGTCTGGAAATATTGATAGATTAACTTCCACGCCAAAGACTTATCTGCCGAACATCGAGACGGACGGTCGATCGGGTTGGGACTGCGAGAGAGCAAGTAGCGGCGAACGGTGTAGTCTTGAGGGCTGACCGTACTGTCGTTTTCGAGATCGATATATCCCACCCGGACTTCCGGTAGCGCCGGAGGTGGGGCGATGCTGCTGTCGAGATCTTCGCCAAAAGCACAGGGGGCAATCAGATTTTCGTGCTGCTGAAACTGCGCCACTAATTCGAGATGTCCCGGTTCCACGGGAACGTCTCGAATCAAATCTAACCCGATCGCTGCGGGTTCATGCCGTTCTAGGGCTTCGATGAGTTGGGCGAGAACGGCATCGGGGATGGGAAAGCCGTAGCGACGCACATCCTCTTCATCGGCCCCAACGACGAGGATGCGTTTATCGGCTGGTTCGGCAGGCTGCCACCGCATCAAATAGTCAAATGCTTTCAACTCCAAGGGTTCGAGAAGACCCAGCAACCGAATCCCAGCCACGGCAACAGTCACAATCGCACTGGAAATCGCGCCCCTGCGCCCAAACTTCGGGCGATCGACCCCCGAGAGTTCTGCCCGGTTGCCATCCACCAGTTCGTAAATGGGGACGTTGCCGATCCCCTTCAATTTGCTGCGACCCCGAGAATGCAAGGTTAACCCGGCAATTCGGGCGCTGCGGACGAAAACGGCCGTGACTTCCGAAAGTAAAATTTGCTCTGGTTTCGCCAATCCTGACACGCGGGCGGCATAGTCCACTTCTTGACCGATAAAGTCATCCCCATCGGGTAAGGGAGACCCAGTATGCATCCCGATGCGAACTTGCAGGGAACCCAAGGGTGTGGGGATGGGATCGTCGCGATGGCTTTTTTGCAGGGAGATCGACCATTGCGCCGCTTGAGCGGCACTGGTAAAGGTGAGGAAATACGCATCTCCCTCCGTCTTCACTACCCGTCCGCCAAACTCCCTCAAACAGGCTTCGACCCGATGGCGGTGGGGTTGGAGAATGGTATTGAAATACAGGCGATTGCGGGCTTGGATATCGTTGCCGGGAAGATAGTTTTTCACGGCTGTGGAGTTGACCAAATCCGTAAACACCATCGTTACCTGGCGATCGGGGGAATCCCCTACCTCCTGGGAACGAGGCTCGCCACCGCATAAAGACTCCCAAGTGGGGGTGGCGACGGCGGGATTTTGGCAAATCACCGGCAACCAACTCGCGCCGGGAAACTCCCCTTCCAAACCCTGCAACCGCTCGCGGGCTTCGCGCACCGAGAGGTACACAGACTCGCCGCTCGCAAAAGCCGCCAGAAAATATTTGAGAAAAGCTTGCGCCACCCGATCGGACACCGGTTCGCGCATGACGATCGGTTGGGGAATGTTTAAATCGGAGAGCGATCGCGCCAACCCCAATCCATCGCAGGAGTTGAAAATTGCCAACTGCAATCCCCGTTCGATCGCCTTCTTCAGAGCATTTTTGAGCTGGGGAATTGTCAGACTATCGGTGGGATTGATATAAATCCGCCCGGTTTCCTCTTCGGTTTGGCTGTGTCCGGCAAAAAAGAGAATGTCCCACCCTCGTTTGTCCCACAGCGCTTCATCTAATGCTTGACGTTGAGGTTCTTGGAGAAATAATAGGTCTGCGCCGGGTAATTCTTCGAGTAGTTGTTTGTCGGCACCCAAATCGATCCCAGTACTATCTCCGAGAATGGCTAAAATTCGCACCTGGCGATCGCCAGATGGAGAAATAGGATGGGGAACGTGCTGGTATTCGGGCAAACTCAAGGCGACTTCAGCACGGGGGAAGTCTTCAAAAAAACTCCACAGATGCCAGGGAAACTGGCGTACCCGATCGTCCTCGGTTTCGAGAATGACGCGAATTTCGTCCCTTGGATGTAGGTGCGTGCGCAATTGCCGATCGATTCGACTAAAAGACTCCGAAGCCAGCCAGCGATCGAGTTGGATGTGGAGTTGCTGGCCGAGACGATCGAACTCCACCATCGAAAAGTTGGTATCGTCTTCATCTTCGATCTCGATGGCTTCGCGCAAGCCACCTCTGCGCCAAAAGCGATATTGAGCCAGGGCAGAATACAAAAACTGCCATCGGGCGTACAATTCCCATAAATGAGGAGCACTTGGCAAACTGCCCGTAATTTTGACCAGGGTGGAGCCTTTGAGATTGCCAATCCGAGCGCTGACGGTCGCAAAGCCCTCAGACCAATTACCCCGACCCAAATTCAAGACGACTAGCTGACACATCCGGTTTGCAACTCAATACCGCTGGGGAAGAGTGACTCCCGATCGCACGTTACCAGAAACCAAAAGCAACACCTTCGCAACGATCGCGATCGATCCAGCGTTGGGAGTGCGACCTCCTGGGCGGGGATCGCGTTAGATTTAGATGTAAAAGTGCTCGATGGCGCTGGTATCCTCTAGGGTAACTCGAACGGCAAAGTAGCTGCCCGAAGCACATTTAAACCGGGGCAGTTGAATGAAGTTATCCCGATCGCGAGATTGAATCTCCTTGAGGGGCGTACCCGTCTGCGAGCATAGCGCCAAACTCAGATTCGCCGGTAAGTGAGTGCAACCCGGACTCGGATGGAGTTGAACCCGAATGCCAATGCGATCGTCGGCCTCCGGACTCATTTCCACGAAAACAGCCACCGAAGCATTCCCGAGTTCGAGTTGCTTGACCCGTCGTACCGGTCTGGCTTCGCCCACGGCCAAGCGACGGAAGCGAAACGCCAAATTCTCCGAAGCGGGAAAAAGAGATTCGATCGACTGCCAAGCGGCATCGAACGCGCCGCCAAACCAGTTGCTCGCTTCGACGATCGCTTCACCCTGCCGCTGTTGGACGAGCTGGTGTCGCCAATCTTCTTGCTGTAGGAGCGCTCCCCACATCGCAAACGGCACTTCCAATCGGGGCGCGGCGAGTTCGGGGTCGCCCAAACGCCGCAGGAGGTTTCGAGCTTGGACTTGGGGCAATTCTGGTAAGGGATCGACGGTGGCTCGAGTTCGTTCTTCCACATCGAGTTGGGCCGTCACCCACAAAACGTTCGTATCCCCAATCAATCGATCTCCCTCAAGGCTGTAGGTGCGATCGAAAGTATCGCACTCACCTTGAGCCTTGAGCTGTGCGTGGGTGGTGTAGCCCCAAATGGCCAGGTATCCTTCTTCGATATCGACTCGTACGGCTAAGTAATAATCTGCCACCCAGTCGGGAATATCGACCCATTCTTGCGGAACCCTCAGTTCGTCCTCGTCAATCGTTTCGGTAACCACTAGAACGATGCGCCGACCCCCAAGAGTGAGGCTGCTACCGGCGACGATACCCCACGGCGAGGATGTTTCGGGAAAGGTCACTTCAGTCGCAAATTCCCCTTGAAGTTCGCTTAAGACGGTTTCCAAGCACAATCGATCGAGATAGGTTTGCCAGCGACTGACCGGATGAGAAACCTGCTGGCTTTTCTCCCAAGCTCGGGTTTGTACGGCTGGGGAAATTTCGAGCCAGGTTTGAGTAGGTTCGGCAAATAAGAACGTCATAAGAATGCTCCTCTTGGGGGAAACTAAAGTTCGATCGAGACTACATCATGGACTGGCAAGAGTCAGAGTTTACGAAGTTACCGAGCCGCCATTTCTCGAATGTGTACCTGTACCTTTAGATAGGTTAGAAGGGTCGAAAATATGCACGTTTTCGGGGGCGAAGTTTGAATTTTTTCGTTGGCGGTATTACTTTATAAATCGCCCGTTCGTATTTACTCGAACTTTAAAAAACAGTACGTCGATCGGGTGAGTTCGCTTCTGAGTCTCGAAGCTGCTCTCGAGGTACACCAACAGATAAAAGAGTCTGTCCGAGTTAATGGGGAATGGGGTTACGGAGGTTAGAGGAAGAAAGACTTAGGTCAATTTTAGGGGATCTGCGAATCTTCAGCGGATTTTCTCGCGATCGAATCGAATGTTAATCCAAACCATAATTTATCGAGGGAAGAAATTCGATCGCACCTCTTCAATCAAATTTCGAGAAACTGAAAATTCGCTGAAAACAATCCGATACCCAAGTCAAAAAATACTGCGAATATCTAGTGTTGAAATTCAACTGAACCCTCGCATACTCTAGAAGATTCGAGCGAACGATATCGGAGTCTTTCGGAACGATCGAAAATATCCGGAGTTGAAACCCGCTCGCTAGAACCGATATATTTTCGATTTTTCTCAATTCATCTTACAGAAGAATCAAAAGGATATCCGGTCGATCGAGCGTGACAGGCATTTCTTAAGGTTGAAGTCGCAGCTTCAATTGAGGCAAGTCGATATTGACTTACCCGCTCCCTACTATGACACACTTGTATAATACTACGTTCGATCGTGTTATTTTATGCACCCCCCCGTGTTGTTTTTTGCAGAAGAGATGAGAAGCCTGGGGGGAAACGGAGGCTTCGGGGGCTTGGGAAGCTTCGGGAGAAAGACACAAGGAGACAAGGAAGAATTACTACTGTCGCCTTCTCTCCCCCATCTCCCCATCTCCGCGTCACCGCGTCACCGCGTCCGGAGCGTCAGTTTCTCCCCCAGCTCCCCCAGCTTCCCGTCACCCCACGCTACTCTTGCTCCGCAGGGGGTAAAGATGGGGTGGGCGCGACGGGTTCGGGTGCATTTCGATCGGGTTTGAGTTGCGACATTGCCAGCCAGCCGATCGCACCGCTCAGGGCTAAGGCTGCCAATACACCGACAACGGTCATCCATGCCGGAGGATTCGGGCGGCGACGGCGGGGACGGCTCGGTTCGGCGCGATCGTAGAGCAAGACTTTCGAGGCTTCCGACATTTCCGATTCGGGTCGGTCGAGTTGGGCGGTGCGATCGCTCGGCTCGAACAATCTCACCTTATCCGTCGGCAGCTTCGAGACTCGATAGCGGGTCAGAACAATTGACGTATTGTCGTGTCCGTTGGTTTCGTTGGCCAATTGAATCCACTCTTGCACCGCCACGTCGAGATCGAGTTCGTCATCGAGAATTGCCGGAACGAACCGCGACCAGTAACGTTCGACTCCATCGCGATCGCTCAATCCATCGGAACACAGCAACAGCACCCCGTCTTCTTCGAGAATGAAGCGAGAAATCGTCGGGCGCAGCAAGTCTCCATCTCGGGTTCCCAACGCTTGAGTGAGAGCCCCAGAATGTTTCTGCTGTCGGGCCTGATAGTAAAAACTGCGCCCGGAGCGAACTTCGCGGGCGATCGCATCGTCGTCTACCGTTAACTGCACGCAGTATTCCCGCGTTATCCAATAGGCGCGGCTATCGCCAACGTGAGTCAGATATAGTTCGTGGGCGTTATCGAGCACTTCCCCCGTTTGCGTTCTCACCAGTTGGGCAACCTGCAACGCCATCACCAACGTCGTCCCCATGCGCTGCCGCGATTCTCGATCTTGGGCATCGTTTTGAGCGGCAACAATATTATTCACCACGCGGACGATCGCCGCCAATTGATCGGAAATCGCCTCGGGGGGAATGAGGGTCGATTCTCGCGCCATCTCGTTCAGAAATGCCCGGATCTGCAATTTGAGGGCTTGCACGGTCATTTGACTGGCGACTTCACCTCCTTCATGTCCTCCCACCCCATCGCACAGAATCGCTAAGTTGGGCAAGAGTTCGTCGTTGGGAGATTCTTGCTTGGCTCGCAAATCCGACGGGGTAGGATAGCAGGCATCCTCGTTTTTGTTGCGGACCGGACCGGTTTCCGTCGCCCCGGACACCCGAACGTGCAAAGGTAGGCGCGCGGCACTTTCGAGAAGCATCCCGTTGAGTTGGCTGACGATCGTCTCAATTTTGATGCCATCGCGCATCTGCTGGCAAATGTCTCGGAGAAACTCCTCCAGTTCTTCCCCCGCATCGGAGACGAGAGTAGACCACATCCGACCCAAATCTTTGAGAGAATGTTTGAAGGTTGAGGGGTGAAGTTCGAGCAACCACACCCGCCATCCCTGCACCCGAATATTATTTTCGTCGAGCAAGCTAGCAGCCATTCCCACTTTGTCTAGGGGAGTCCACAGTTGCAAGAGCTGCCACAACCAGTAAGCTCGGCGCGCTGGGGTTGCAGTAGACCAACATTGCGATAGGGTGGGATAGAGATTGCCGCGATCGTCGATCGGAGCATTTTCTAGTAGCAAGACTTCCGCCCCCCGATCGGCCCACTGACAAGTACCAAAAACGATCGGGACGTGCCGCTTGAGGGGGTACAAATGCAGGTAGGGCAAAATCTCTTCGGGAATCGGATCGGGAAATTGAGGCGGAAGATGGGGTTGAGTATCGAGCCAAACTTGAGGCGCAACCACCCGATATCGATCCGATATCGTTTGGCTCGGAGGAATTTTAGCGGCTAATTCCCCAATAGCCCAGAGATACCGTCTTCTTTGGTCGCTAGAGTTACTGGGGCGATCGCTACCCCGATCGATTAACATTTTCATATATTCTGATGTATGGGGTTGGAACAAGTATCGATCGATCATATACCCTCACAGATCCGATATGGAGTGATGGGAGTGGGGGACGCGGAGAGATGGGAGCTGGGGGAGCTGGGGGAGAAGACACAAGACACAAGCGGCATACAAGCTTAACTTGTCTACCAATGTCCCTTACTCAATAGATTGTGAAGGTTGCGAACTCGCTCGCTGCTGGAGTTGCTCCACTTGAGCTTCGGCTTGTTTGAGCAATGTAATGTCCCGAGCGATCCAGATCGCTCGCGGGGTTTCTTCTATCCCCTCCATTTTGAGTGGAGGTACGGGGGAAATGCTCGCCGAAAACCAAAGTGTTATTTCCCCGTCGGCGGGAATTGAATACTCGAAGTTAAGGATGGTTTGAGAGGCAACTGCTTGTTTGATGAGGGCGGTAAACTCTTCTGCTTGAGGGCTGCAAGCGAACTGAGCGATGGTTTTCTCGATCGAAGCGGCGTGGGTTTTATCGATTTGCGATAAAGGAGTCGGCATCACTTCGATTTGTTGGGCTTCCTCGTCGAGGATCAAAACGATATCCGTTATCGCTCCCATCAGCGCTTTGATTTGGGCTTTTTTGACCCGCAGCTTTTGTTCGAGGTTCTTATTCTCGTTAATTTCCTTAAAGATATCTTGATTGGCCGCTTCGAGCTGAAGGGTACGCTCGAAAATCCGGGCTTCGAGTGCCGCATTGAGTCGGCGAACCTTGGCTTCGACTTGTTTGCGAACTTTAACTTCCTGTTGCAGTTGGATGTTTTGCCGTTCTAATTGTTTTTGCAACCGAACGATGGTGAGCTGGTGTTCGATGCGAGCGATCGCCTCTTCAATTTGAAAAGGCTTGGTAATGTAGTCTGCTCCTCCTACCTGAAAGGCTTTGGCTTTATCGAAACCGCGATCGAGAGCGCTGATAAAAATGACGGGAATCTCGCAAGTTGTGGGGTGATTTTTTAACTGATGGCAAAGTTCGTAGCCGTTCACCCCAGGCATCATAATATCGAGCAAAATCAAATCGGGGGGTTTGGTTTGCGCTGCTTGGAGGGCGAGGTCGGCATTGAGCGCACCTCGAACTCGATACTCGCGCACCCGCAGCATAGTCGATAAGACGCGCAAATTATCGGGCTGGTCGTCAACGATGAGAATATTAGCTTTGGCATTAATCATTCGAGCGTCTGACATCGGTCCAGCATTCGATAGAGTCTAACAGAGTCTAGGAAATAGACGATCGATTCGAGAACTCGTCGGAGCCATCAACAGAAGACTCGCAATCGTGACTCGATCGACTCTTGAGAGGACAATAGGTTAGAGGCTATTGTAAAGTCAGAGTATCCCGAAAAGCGAGGGGACGATGCCCACTGGGACTTGACGAGAAGAGATCGTCAAATCGAATCTGACTTCAAATAGCACAAAAGTCTCGAACCATCGAACATGGAAAAGGTACTCGTTCGCGAATCCCAGAGGGGACTGCAAGCTTCGTGCTTCGACTGAGTTATGGGTTGGCTCCCAAACTTGAGGTGGGACTTTCACCAGAAGGAGTAGCGCGCAAATATCGGGTAAGAGAGTGCGATAGAAATTAGATTGACACTCCGATGACCGAAAGAGTCGAGCGGACTAGCAAGGGACTTGGAGATCGACTGAGCGTGTTGTGAGCTGGTGTCTTTTGGTCTAAATTCAGCTCTCGACAAATCGGTGCGAGCTAAACATCGTACACTCCTACAAAAACTGAGTAACACATCCATTCCATTAACGCCCATTCTACAATGAATAACGACGGCGATTTGTCTGCTCGTCCTCATCATGTAAATCATTACTCGATATGTCTTTTACTCCCTCTTTCAAGAGCGGTCGCGAAATTCGACAGCAGTTTCTCGACTTTTTCGCCGGACGGCAACATCAAATTTTGCCGAGTGCCTCTCTGGTTCCCGAAGATCCCACGGTTTTGCTGACGATCGCCGGTATGTTGCCGTTTAAGCCGATTTTTCTCGGGCAGCGCGCGGCGGATTTCCCTCGGGCAACCACGTCCCAAAAATGCATCCGCACCAACGATATCGAGAACGTGGGACGTACGGCGCGCCACCACACCTTCTTTGAGATGCTGGGGAATTTCAGCTTCGGCGACTACTTTAAGGAAGAGGCAATTTCTTGGGGATGGCAGGTGGTGACGGAGGTGTTCGGCTTACCAGCCGATCGCCTAATTGTCAGCGTTTATCAAAAGGATGATGAGGCGTTTACCCTGTGGCACGAAAAAATTGGCATCCCCAAACACCGCATCCAGCGCATGGGAGAAAAGGATAATTTCTGGGCATCGGGGCCGACGGGGCCGTGCGGGCCTTGTTCGGAGATTTACTACGATTTCCACCCGGAATTGGGGGATGAGGCGATCGACCTAGAGGATGACTCCCGGTTCATCGAACTCTACAATCTGGTGTTCATGGAGTACAACCGCGACGGGGACGGCAACCTCACTCCCCTGCAAAATAAGAATATCGATACGGGGCTGGGTCTCGAACGGATGGCGCAAGTCCTGCAAAACGTGCCGAATAATTACGAAACGGATTTGATTTTCCCGATTGTCAAAACGGCGGCAGAACTCGCCGGGATCGATTACGGAACATCGGACGAGAAGACGAAAACCTCTCTCAAAGTGATCGGCGATCACGTTCGGGCGGTGGTTCACCTGATTGCCGACGGGGTGACCGCTTCTAATTTGGGGCGGGGTTACGTGTTGCGACGGCTGATTCGTCGGGTCGTCCGCCACGGCCGGCTGATTGGCATTGAGGGGGAATTTACGGTGAAGGTCGCGCAAACGGCGATCGCCCTGTCGGAGTCGGCTTATCCGGACGTGCGCCAGCGAGAGGAGATTATCGTCGCCGAACTGCAACGGGAAGAAGCGCAATTCCTAAAAACCCTGGAACGGGGAGAGAAGCTGCTGGCGGATATTTTGGCGAAGCAACCCCAGCAAATTTCCGGTCAAGATGCCTTCAAACTCTACGACACCTTCGGCTTCCCCTTGGAGTTGACTCAGGAGATTGCCGAAGAACAGGGGTTGACGGTGGATGTAGATGGGTTTGAAGTGGAGATGGAAGCCCAGCGCGATCGAGCGCGAGATGCCCACGAAACTGTCGATTTGACGGTGCGGGGACATTTAGATGAATTGGCGGCTTCGGTGCAGGCGACGGAGTTTTTGGGCTATACCGATTACGACGCGACGGCGACGGTGGAAGCGGTATTTACCGATGGTAATACGGTTGAAGCTGCCCAGGCGGGAGACCAGGTGCAAGTGGTGCTCGATCGCACTCCGTTTTATGCCGAGTCTGGGGGACAAATCGGCGATCGCGGTTACCTTTCCGGCGAGGATTTACTGGTACGGGTGGAGGACGTGAAGAAGGAGGGGGCGATTTTCGTTCATTTCGGTCGCGTGGAACGGGGAACCCTCAAAGGGGGCGATCGGGTTTCGGCCACCATCGATCGCGCCTGTCGCCGTCGCGCCCAAGCCAATCATACGGCAACTCACTTGTTGCAAGCGGCGCTGAAAAGTATTGTCGATGATTCCGTATCCCAGGCTGGGTCTTTGGTGGATTTCGATCGCCTCCGCTTCGATTTCAACTGCCCTCGCGCCCTGACTTCAGAAGAGTTACAAGAGGTTGAAGTCCGGGTAAATACTTGGATTGCCGAAGCCCATCCGGCCCAGGTGGAAGTGATGCCCCTGGAGGAGGCAAAAGCCAAAGGGGCAACGGCCATGTTCGGCGAAAAATATGCCGACGAAGTGCGCGTCATCGATTTTTCCGGCGTGTCGATGGAGTTGTGCGGCGGAACCCACGTGGGCAATACGGCAGAAATTGGCGCGTTTAAGATTATCTCGGAGACGGGGATTGCTTCGGGGATTCGTCGAATTGAGGCGGTGTCGGGGCCTGCCATTTTAGATTATCTGAATTTGCGCGATCGGGTGGTGAAGGATTTGAGCGATCGCCTCAAAGCTAAGCCGGAAGAAATTCCCGATCGAATTGCCAGTTTGCAGGGGGAACTCAAAGCCACTCAGAAAGAACTCGATGCGGTGAAGTCGGAACTGGCGGTGGCGCAGTCGGAAGGGTTGGTGTCCCAAGCCGAATCTGTGAGTGAGTTTCAGGTACTCGTGGCGCAGATGGGCAATGCCGATGCCAACTCCCTGAAAACGGCGGCCGAACGGTTGCAACAAAAACTGGGGAACTCGGCGGTGGTGTTGGGTTCGTCTCCTGGAGAGGGGAAAGTGAGTCTGGTGGCGGCTTTTAGCAAGGAGGTGAACGGTAAAGGGTTGCAAGCGGGTAAGTTCATCGGTGGCATTGCCAAACTCTGCGGCGGTGGCGGTGGCGGACGGCCGAATCTAGCCCAGGCTGGCGGACGCGATCCGAGTCAGTTGGCGGCGGCGTTGGAAAGTGCGAAGGCGCAGTTGATTGAGGGGTTGGGGTAGGTTGAACGGGTAGGCTTTTGCCTGTTTTAGACTAATTCTTGGAAAAGATGATGAGTTCGGAAAAAAAGATCGAACTAAGTCAACACGCACGCTTCAAAATGGAGGTATTGGAAAGTCATGGAGTGACGATTTCCCGAGAAACAATTATCGAAACGATCCGATCTCCCGATCGAGTTGAAGCGAGTTCGTCCAATCAATAAGTCGATCGCCCAACGCGGTCTAACTGAAAGTTTAGTTTTGAGAGTCGTTTACCGAGAGTATTCTGACAGGATTTTTGTCATTACCTTATATCCAGGCAAGAGGTCGAGATATGAAAAAAATTAGATACAGTTCTGATGTGGATGCATTATCGATCGAGATTTCCAATGAACCGATCGTCTATGCAGAAGATGAAGGGCAAATGATTCTTCACTTTGCGGAGGATGGTCAATTGGTTTCGATCGAAATTTTAGATGTTACAGAGTTTATGAAAAATTCTGACGGAAGTGAAATTTTTACAACACTTTAGTTAGTTATTTTGCTCGATTGTTATCATGCTATTTGCTAGCAATTTGCCTCAGTTTCCTTTTTTAAAAACTCACCCCACTCTGCCGCCAAACTAATTTCAGTAAAGGGAATAGTGACGGGAGAATTAGTATCTTTCAAGGTAAATTCTAATCCGGCTTTTCCTTTATTGGGTAAGTCTCCCTCAACAGGCTTACCATCGACGATTAAGCGAATCTCACTGACATTATCTAAGGAAAAGGTTTGCAAATCCTTGGGTTCTTGTCTCGTCGGTTTTCCCCAGGTAATCTCTCGCCCTTTTTGCCCTAAAACGGCGTAAATATCGTATTTCGATCGCTCGAACGATTCCGCCCAAATTCGATAAGCTTCTACTTTCTGATACTCATTCCAACCCGCCCATGCCAGCCAGAAAAATAGCACCAGTAGCGGTAACCATAACAGTCCTCTTTCCATAAGATTTAATTGATATGTTATTAAGAAAATGTCGAAAAAAGACGCGATCGCTCGCGCCTTTTGTTATTTTTGAATGTAAGATTGAAAATTTGTCAACCTTTCGAGGTAAGCATTCAGGTGTCACGTACGAGGAAAAAGGATGTAAGGGCGGGTTTAGCAAGATCTTAGGAACTTATCCAAAATTTAAAGTCAAAACCCGCCCCTACCAATTGTTACCAGGTCTGAAATTGAACCTGAATCCTTACCTTTTGAGAGAATTTCTACCACTTCAACAGGTTGAACTTTTCCATATCCACCGTGTCTCGATTTCGGTAGATTGCCAGTACGATCGCCAAGCCCACTGCGGCTTCTGCGGCGGCAATCGTAATCACGAATACCGTAAAAATTTGCCCTCTAATATTCTCGGGATCGAGATAGTTGGAGAACGCCATTAAATTTAAATTGACCGCATTTAATAGCAGTTCGATCGACATCAAAACTCGTACGGCATTTCGACTGGTAATCAAACCGTAAATTCCGATGCAAAACAGGGCGGCTGCGAGTAACAAAAAATATTCGAGTTGTAGTTCCATATCTTCGATATTTGCAATGTTGAGACCCTCACCTCAGCAAATTGTGAATATGAGGCTGAGGGCTGAGGGCTGAGGGCTAATAGCTGATGGTGACTTAACTTCGGGCCGAATCCGAACCCGACTCGCTTAAAGCACCCACCGCCTCGCGGGGACGTTCGGGTAACTGGAACGACAAATCTTCCTCCGATGTGGAGAACGTTGGCAGAATATCGCGACGGGCAATGATAATCGCCCCCACCATTGCCATCAACAGCAGCACCGAAACTAACTCGAAGGGCAGCAAGAAATCGGTAAAGAAATGCATCCCAATCTGGATCGTCGTACTTTCAGTCGAAGGCATCGCCTCGGAAAGCGACCAAGGGGTAGACAGAACCATTGTTGAGAGCAGGGCAAACAACCCGATGCAGACCAGCGCCGTCGCCCCTTTACGAATCCATCCCCGCGTCATCGGCACGAAATCCTCGCGCTTGTTCACCAACATGATGGCAAACAGAATCAGCACGTTCACCGACCCGACGTAAATCAAAACCTGGGCGGCGGCGACGAAATCTGCGTTTAGCAGCAAATACATCCCGGCAATACTAATGAATACTCCCCCCAGTAAAAAGGCAGAGTAGACAATGTTGCTCAACAAAACTACGCCCAAGGCGGCAGAAATCATCATCAGGGTCAGTATACCCAAAGAAACGATCTGAACCCCTTCTGCTAAATTCACAATGTTTATCCTTTATCCTGATATCTTCTTAAATCTCGCGCAAGACGAGTGGGTTTGACTGGGTTTTACTTGCTCTCGGCGGTTTCTGCCTTCGCCTCGGCAGCCGCTTTTTCGGCTTCGAGTTCGCTGACAATCTCTTCGGGTCGCCGTCCGGCACGGGTTGCTCCTGCGGGCAAGTCGTGGGGGCCCAGCACTCCCTTGGGTAAGTAAGCAAACTCCCGCATCGGCGTTACCATCGGGTCGTCTTTGATATTTGCAGGCAAGCGACCCAGGGCCACGCTATCGTAGTTTAATTCGTGGCGATCGTAAGCGCTCAGTTCGTACTCTTCGGTCATCGACAGGCAGTTCGTGGGGCAGTATTCCACGCAGTTGCCGCAGAAAATGCAGACTCCGAAATCGATACTATAGTGCTTGAGTTGCTTTTTCTTCTGGGCTTTGTTAAATTCCCAGTCCACCACGGGCAGGTTGATCGGGCAAACTCGGACGCACACTTCGCAGGAAATACACTTATCGAATTCAAAGTGAATCCGCCCCCGATACCGTTCCGAGGGAATCACTTTTTCGTAGGGGTACTGGACGGTGACGGGTCGGCGCTGCATGTGGTCGAAGGTGACGGCCAAACCTTGACCGATATACTTCGCCGCTTGGAAGGATTCCTTGGCATAATCGCCGACTTGTTTGAGGAAGTTTAACATAGTGTTCTCTTCTGGTCGTAATTCGGATTTCGATTAGCCGCCAAAGGCGACGGGAAATGCCAACTTCAGTGCCGCCGTCAGCAGTAAGTTCACCAGGGCAATGGGTAAGAGGAACTTCCAGCCCAAATTGAGTAACTGATCGATGCGAACGCGGGGGGTCGTCCAGCGCAGCAAAATGGCGAGGAAAACCAGCAAGTAGGTTTTTACCAGCACCATGATAATGCCCAAAGATGCGGTGACGATCTGGACGATCGGACTGTTGAGACTCACCCCGAGCAAATCCGCCAGGGGTTCGATGGGCACGAAGAAGTCCCAACCGCCGAGGTAGAAGATGGAAAATAGCAGGGCACTCAGAATTAGGTTAACGTAAGAACCCAAATAAAACAGGGCAAATTTCATCCCCGAATATTCTGTTTGATATCCGGCGACGATTTCTTCTTCCGCTTCGGGTAAGTCGAAGGGCAAACGTTCGGTTTCAGCCAGGGCGGCAATCCAAAAGATAATGAAACCCACCGGCTGTCGCCAGATATTCCAGCCCAAGATGCCGTAACCGGACTGTTGGTTGACGATATCGATCGTGCTGAGGCTGTTCGACATCATCACCACGGCCAGAACCGCCAGGGCGAGGGGAATTTCGTAGCTGATGGATTGGGCGGCCGCGCGCAATCCGCCAATCAGGGCGTACTTATTATTGGAGGAGTAGCCGGACATCAACAAGCCGATGGGGGCGACGCTGGAGAGGGAAATCCACAAAAACGCGCCGATGCCCAAGTCGGTAATTACCAAATTTTGTCCGAAGGGAACGATGAGATAGGACAAAAAGATGGGAATGACGACGATCGCCGGACCGAGGGTAAACAGCCAGGGGTCGGCTTTGTTGGGGATGACATCTTCCTTGACGAGGAGTTTGAGACCGTCGGCGACCGGTTGTAAGGTTCCCAACGGGCCGGCAAATTCCGGACCGACACGCTGCTGGACGGCTGCGGAGATTTTTCGCTCCAGCCAAACCGCCACGAGTACCCCCACAGTGGCGACAATTAGCATTAAGCCCAAGGGGAGGGGCATCCACACGACTTTTGCCGCACCGGGCGGCAAGCCGAGATCGACTAACGCTTGGATAATAGTGCCTCTAAAATCGATTCCTGAATCCATACAGGCTAACCAGTTACTTTATGAAGATTTTTTACTCAAATACATTTTCTTAGTATATCGCTCGGTTGGGCGTTGACCGTGATGGCTCTTTGATAAATTCTGCCGATTGCGGAGATTATGGATTGAAATGGGGAACGGAGAACGGGGAATGGGGAAGGGGGAATGGGGAGCTTCAGAGACTTAGGGAACTGGGGAAGAATGAATGCAAGAGACTAAATTATTCCTTTTCCCCTTGTCCCTCTTCTCTCCGCGTCCGGTGCAATCTTAAAGATTCACCCAAATCTGCATAAGTCCTTTGCCCCCAGAAGTATATTTCTTGTAGATGATGCAAGCAGCCGAGGAGAGAGAGAATGGGTAAGTTGCGGGGTTGTGCGTGGGGACTGGGGTTGGTGTTGCTGCTGTCGGAGGCGGGGGTGGCGATGCCCGAACCGACGATTCTGGTGCAGCAGGGGGAAACTGCGCCAACGGATGAGAAGCGCGCGGCAGCACAACGGGCTTTTGATGAGGGATGGGAACTGTATCAGCAAGGGACGGCGGAATCTTTGCGACAGGCGATCGAGAAAGGGGAAGTAGCGCTTCCTCTATGGCGGGAATTAGGCGATCGAGAGTGGGAATCTGCGACTCTTTTATTAATTGGCAAAGTCCACTCAGATTTAGGGGAAAAACAGAGGGCATTGGAGTACTACGAGCAAGCTTTACCCCTCTCTCAAGCTGTGGGCGATCGGTCATTAGAAGCGACCACCCTCAACAACATTGGTCGGGTCTACTCGGATTTAGGAGAGCTTCAGAAGGCATTGGAATACTACGAGCAAGCTTTACCCCTCCGTCGTGCCGTGGGCGATCGGACCGGAGAAGCCATCATCCTAGGCAATATCGGTGTGGTCTATTCCAATTTAGGAGAACAGCAAAGGGCGTTGGAGTACTACGAGCGATCCTTACTCCTTTCTCAAGCAGTAGGCGATCGGATCGGGGAAGCGCTCACCCTGTCCAATATCGGTGGAGTCTACTTAGATTTAGGAGAGCCTCAGAGGGCATTGGAATACTACGAACAAGCTTTACCTCTGCGTCGTGCTGTAGGCGATCGCGCCGGGGAAGCAAGAACCCTCAGTAGCATCGGCTTAGTCTACTCGGGTTTAAGAGAGTTTCAGAATGCATTAGAGTACTACGAGCAATCCTTGCCCCTCTCTCAAGCGGTGGGCGATCGTGTCGGGGAAGCAATCACCCTCAACAACATCGGTGGGATCTACTCGGGTTTAGGAGAACAGCAAAGGGCCTTGGAGTACTTCGAGCGATCCTTACTCCTTTCTCAAGCAGTAGGCGATCGTGCAGGAGAGGCAGCCACTCTCAACAACATCGGTGATGTCTACCTCGCTTTAGGAGAGCTTCAGAAGGCATTGGAGTACTTCGAGCGAGCTTTACCCCTCCGTCGTGCCGTGGGCGATCGCGCCGGGGAAGCAAGAACCCTCAATAACATCGGTGCGGTCTACCTCGCTTTAGGAGAGCTTCAGAGGGCATTGGAGTACTTCGAGCAATCTTTAACCTTCTCGCAAACCGTGGGCGATCGCGCCGGGGAAGCAGCCACCTTCAATAACATCGGTCTTGTCTACTCTGTATTAGGATTAGGAGAGCTTCAGAAGGCATTGGAATACTACGAGCGAGCTTTACCCCTCCGTCGTGCCGTGGGCGATCGGACCGGAGAAGCACAAACTCTCACCAACAGTGCTATAGCCGAACGCGACTTGGGCAACCTCGAAACCGCCCTTACCCAAATTCAAGCTGCCATCACCATCATCGAAGACCTGCGTACCAATATCGGCAGCCAAGAACTACGCGCCTCTTACTTCGCCCAAAACCAAGATTACTACGAGTTCTACATCAACCTCCTGATGGAACTCCACCGCCAAAACCCCAACGGAGGCTATGACGGTGAAGCCCTCCACATCAGCGAACGCGCCCGCGCCCGAGGCTTACTCGAACTCCTCACCGAAGCCAACGCCGATATCCGCCAAGGGGTTAACCCGGAACTCCTCGAACGCGAACGCACCCTGCAACAACAACTCAACGCAACCGACACTCGCCGCACTCAACTCCTCGGAGGTCAATATACCGATACCGAACTCGATGCCGTCAAACAAGAAATCGACAACCTCCTCAACCAACTGCAAACCCTCGAAGGGCAAATTCGCGCCAACAGTCCCCGCTATGCCGAACTCCAATATCCCGAACCCCTGACTCTGACGGAAATTCAACAACAAATCCTCGACGACGACACCCTACTGCTGCAATACTCCCTCGGGGAAGAAGCTAGCTATCTCTGGGCAGTAAGCAAAACTGGCATCACCAGCTACGAACTCCCTCCCCGCGCCGAAATTGAAGCCGCAGCACTCCCCTTCCTCGACTACCTCAAATCTCCAACAGGAATCAATCCCGAGTCCGGCATCCCCTTAAGTCAAATCCTCCTCGAACCCGTCGCCGAACAACTCAACGAACAGCGCCTTCTCATCGTCGGTGATGGCATTCTGCAAACGATACCCTTCGCTGCATTACCCGTTCCCGGTTCTGATTCAACCCTGCTTCTGGAGACCCACGAAATCGCCTCCCTCCCCTCCGCTTCCAGCCTCGCCATCACTCGCCAAGAACTCGCCAACCGTCCCATTGCCCCGAAAACCCTCGCCGTTCTCGCCGACCCGGTTTTTAGCTGTTTGGGAGACGATCGCATCGCCAACTCTCCCGCCTGCGAAACCGCCGACACTATCGATCCAACATTTAACAACAATCCCAATGAACCCTGGAATTCAGCAACTCGCGCGGCTGAGTTTCTCGATACCGCCTGTACTAATTTCGATCGCCTCAGATACACCCAAACCGAAGCCGAATCGATCCTCTCCCTCGTCCCCGAATCTCAACGCTTCCAAGCCACCGGATTTGACGCATCCCGCGCCACCGCCACCAGCGACGAACTGGCCAACTACCAAATCGTCCACCTGGCAACTCACGGCTGCGTCGGCAAAGAGCATCCCAGCTTGCACGGTATCGTCCTCTCCCTCTTCGATGCTGAGGGTACGCCCCAAGATGGCTTCCTTCGTCTCCAAGACATCTTCAACCTCACCCTCCCGGCAGAGTTGGTGGTGTTGAGTGCCTGTCAGACGGGCATCGGCGATAACGTGAAAGGCGAAGGAATCGTAGGGTTGACAAGAGGCTTCATGTATGCAGGGGCGAAACGAGTGGCGGTGAGTTTGTGGAGTGTCAACGATTATGCCACTTCGGAATTGATGGAGAAATTTTACCAGGAAATGCTCGACGGGGGTTTAACGGCAACAGCGGCAATGCGGGCAGCGCAGTTGGAGATGATGCGGGCAGGGAAACCGGCGTATGAATGGGCGGCGTTTGTGGTGCAGGGGGAATGGAATTGAGGGCAGAGGAAGCTGGAAAAAAATATACACTTCTGTTTTGATGTTTTTCACTCAAGATGGCAAAAGATTTATTTCACGATACCGTTAAAACCGCCCTCCAAAAAGATGGCTGGTGTATTACCCACGATCCCTATCGATTACGGTATGGGATTGCCGATATTTACATCGATCTCGCCGCAGAGGAAGCGATCGCCGCTGAGAAAAACGGTCGTAAAATAGCTGTAGAAGTCAAAAGCTTTGCGAGCGGTTCGACTATTTCTGAATTTCATACCGCTCTGGGTCAATTTCTCAATTATCGCATTGCCCTGGAAGTTTCCGAGGAACCCGATCGCATTTTATATCTGGCTATCCCCACAGATACCTATCGAATGTTCTTGAGATTTGAACCTGCCAAAACGGTCATCGAACGTTATGAAGTTCGCTTAATTATTTACGACTCAAATCGCGAGGTGATTAACCAATGGATCGAATAAATGAATATCGCCAAAAACTGTGCGAGTTTCTGGAAAACTTTGCCCGAAACGATCCGAGTGCCAAGCTTATTTTCGATGGCGATCGCGATCGATATTTAGTGATGCACGATGAATGGCGAAATGAATATCGCATTTACGGCTGTGCTATGCATCTCGAAATTATCGAAGGGCAAATTTGGATTCAGCACAACAGCACCGAAATTTATATCGAACGGGAACTGATTCGAGAGGGTATTCCTGCCAAAGATATTATTTTCGGGTTTCGCTCTCCGAGCGTTCGCAAACGGATTGCTGCTGCCTTAGAAAACTCATAGCGATCGAACAACAATTCATCCGTCAGTTTCGCGGGTACAACGAACAGTCAACCGCTCAATATCGATTCAGTTTGAAGTAAAAATCGGGATGACAGGATTTGAACCTGCGGCATCCTGCTCCCAAAGCAGGCGCGCTACCAAGCTGCGCTACATCCCGTATACTGATATAAAGATAACGCAAACCGTTCCTAAGTCGCAACTACTTGCCACAACTCCATTTGGGCGGTACATCTGTGGCGCGATCTCTCTTGGGTGGCAGTCCACCTCACGATTTGCGACCGATCGCGCGTCACTCAAAGGAGCTAAAGCGTTCGAGCAATTGGCAAGATGCTCCAAATTCGGCCAGAATATTAGAGAACGACAAGATTTGTTACAGAGTCAAAATTGAATGTTTGAAATCGTATCGCTCGAAGCGATCCAAGACCTCGCGCGCGAGTATGGATACTGGGTTGTCTTTTTGGGTATCTCCCTAGAAAATGCAGGGATTCCCCTTCCTGGGGAAACCATCACCTTAGTCGGTGGCTATCTCGCAGGGAGTGGCGAACTTAACTACTGGCTGGTACTTGCCTGTACCACCTCCGGAGCCATCCTTGGGGATAACTTCGGCTACTGGATCGGTCGCTGGGGTGGGTGGCCGCTGGTGCTGCGCCTGGGGCGATTGTTCCGCTTCTCCGAGGCGCAACTGCTACCCCTGAAAACCGAATTTACCAAAAATGCCGCCCGCGCTGTACTGTTCGGACGGTTTATGACCTTATTTAGAATTTTTGCCGGCCCGCTTGCGGGTATCGTCGAAATGTCCTACGGCAAGTTTTTACTCTGTAACGCGGCGGGTGCACTGCTGTGGACTTCCACGATCGTCAGTATTGCCTTTTTTGCCGGCCAGACGATTTCCCTCGATCGACTCGTTGCCCAAGTGGCACAATTTGGCGTATTCGCTCTAGTCGGGGCAGTGGCGATCGTGGCGGCGTTGTGGTGGTGGGAACATCGAAAAGTCGCCCACACGGTAGAGGAAATCCCGCACGATGTCGTCAACGAAGCCCCGATGCTAACTCCAGAGACTTCCGATACTCTGGGGCAATAGGTTTGGGGAGATGGGAGGACGCGGTGACGCGGTGACGCGGGGACGCGGAGAGGGGGAGAATTGGGAGAAACGGGGGAATTGAGAGATCGTTGAAAAACTCAGTGTTCGTTGCCTCCGAAGCCTCCAAAGCTCCCGAAGCCCCCGAAGCTCCCAAAGCTCCCAAAGCTTCCCCGTTCCCCATCTTCACCGGAAACAGTCTTCTCCAAAACTGATGTGACGGGAAATCGCCCAGAAGAGAAATCTCGATCGTCCGGAATTTCATCAGATTGAATGTAAAAATACGATCGTATCCCTCGAGCGCCCCTAGTTCGTTCTTGCGATTGATTTTGCCAATGGATGGGGTGGCTCGAAACGAATTATCCCGGTCCGATACTATGAATTTTCGTCCGAGGCAATCTATCCTCTTCCGGTTCTTGTGGCTGAACTGCGCGATCGCCTTGACTTTGACCAATCCGATCGGTTCTGCTGCGGCTCAAAACAATTCTCCCGAAGAGAATTCGATCTGTCCGCCTCCCGCCCTGTCTCGCCTCACCCGACATACGATCGTACCGGGGGAAACTCTTTTAAGTATTGCCGCACAATACGACCTGATCGAAGCCACCCTCATCGGCATGAACCCGATTTTGCGCCGAGGTAGCGCCCCAGTTGGCACCGAAATCTTTATTCCTCCCTACAACGGCATTCCCGTAGAAGTTCCACTCGGAAGCACCTGGTCGGATTTAGCCGAGGCTTATACCGTGCGCGCCGATGCTCTGTTCGAGGTGAACGGCTGCCAGCCCCCAGAAGGGGTCGTATTCGTGCCTGGAGTCAATTGGTCGCCTAGCGAGGCTCTCGGTCGTGGGGGGACGCTCAAACCAGCAACAGGGGCATTGGCAGCCTATCCCTTACCTAGCGATGCGGAAGTTGTCGTGGATTACGGCTGGGTTCTCACCGCTGGCAGTCCGGACGTGATTTTTCATAGCGGGTTGGATTTACTCGCTCCCGAGGGAACGTCGGTAGTTTCGGTAGAGGCGGGAACGGTGGCATTTGCGGGGGAGCAGGGGATTTATGGCAACCTGGTCGTCATCAACCACCAACAAGGCAAGCAAACCCGCTACGCCCACTTAGAGAGCATTACCGTGCGAGTCGGTGAGGAAGTGAGTGCCGAAACCCCCATCGGTACAGTAGGGACGACAGGCGTTCCCGATACCGAAGAACCCCATTTACACTTTGAAGTGCGTTCCAATACCGACTTGGGTTGGGTCGCCGAAGATCCCAAAGAGTATTTGCGATCGCCCCGGTAGGAATAGGGCTGGGGGAGCTGGGGAGGCTGGGGGAGAATGAAAAGTTAAAAATTAAAAATGCAAAATTTTCCCTTGTCTCCTTGTCCTCCTTGTCTCCCCATCTCCCAGGTTATCGTTAAGCTTCGTTGCAAACTGACAACTGGTCTTCAAAATATGGTAGTTTTTGTAACCATTGGTTCACTTCACTTTAATCACTCTCAAAGCTACCCAAACATACAAAACTTATGAACTCTCAAACCTCTGCTGGCGTGTTGCGTGAAGATATCGGTGAATATGTTGCTCACTTGCAAATTCATATGGCTCTGCAAGCTCGAAACTTAGTACCCACTCTCACTCACGTTTCCGACAGTCGCGAGCAATTACTGCAAAAAACTCAGGCAGATTTTGAGAAACAGGTCTCTCGACAACCTCTCGATCCGAATGTTAGCGCTTAAGAAATGCATTGAGAATTGACTCGCCCAGAGTATATCTTCAGTCGTTCTGGGTGAGTATTTTCTCAATAAATTAAAGACGATCGAACTCAATTTTTGCCTGAAAAGTAAGCAAAAATACTCAACAATTGAAACTTAATTTTTCTTGAAAAATATTCTCAACTGCTTGATGGTCGATCGCCGATTCTGCGAGTTAGCTGGCAACTCAACAAGAGCCTTTGACGATCGAATCAAGAGACGTTTTTAGCCTATTTCGCCCAAACCTCCAGTATTCGATCGACTCTCAAAAGCCTGTGGACGAAAATATAGGTAAAAATCTACTTGATTTGCCTGTTTGCCCCCATCGGATCGAGCCAGCGAGCGATTTCTTGCCCGAGCTGATTCAAATCTCGATACATTTCCTGCTTCATCCACTGACCCAGAGCATCGATGGGAGAGAAAGAGCTACCCGCACGCCAGCTTACATCCTGTCCGATCGGGGTATTATGAGTACCGCTGAGGGTTTGCAGCGCAGTCATGTTGGGAAATCGCCGTTGCAGCACCTCGTATAACTCCGTGGTTTGGTCGAGGTCATCTCGGGTAAATTTAATTAAGAGATTGCGGCGGATTTGATAGTCGTGGGCGACCACTGCCATAGTTTGAGAGGGAGTGGGGGTAAATTCGACCTCCATCACCGGGGCGATTTGTTCGACGAGGGGAATCGATCGACGAGCGGGGAAGTTATTAAAGGAAATTAAGATATTGCCCGATCGCTCCACCGAGAACAAACTGCCGATGAGCAGGTGCAACTTACAGCCCATGCTGTGACCCATACCGTAGATGGGTAAATACCGACGGCGCAGGGCGCGAGTGGCGTAGAGGCGATCGAGGGCTTGCTCGAACCGACTTAAGACCGTCTGGGCGATTTCTCCATGATCGAGGGTATTGACAAACGAGGTAGCGATGATGGCATAACCCTGTCGCGCCACACTTTCGAGGATGAAGCGGTAGGTCACTTGTGGGGCGGCCGCCACAAAAGCACCGCCCAAAAAATGAACGATCCCTTTAGGACGCGGGGGAATAAATACGGCATTACCGACGATATCTTGCCACTCCATCACAACTTATCATCCTCATCTTTGGTGGGAATTTGGCGGGGACGATCGCTACTCCAACCCCACCAACTGGTACCGCAGGAGCAATGGTAAAACTCCTGCCACTTTTTGCGATATTCTTCGGTAAAAACGGGAGAGTATCGGTTAATCCAGACTTGTTGCGCTTCCATGCTGCTGGCATTACAGGTCGGACAGCAAAACTGATAAGCGTGAACCGCCGATTCCGTCCATTCTGGGGGAGTTGGAGCAAAAGCTTCCATAGTCGCAAGGTAAAATTGAAAATTAAGAATTGAGAATTGGGTGTGAGGGAGGCTGATTCTCACGGCCTTTCTGTTCTATCTTAACGGGAGGGGATGCTCGATCGAGTCCTCATCCGTATTTACGAGAATTGACGATGAACCCAGACCAAGAGATTCGCCGCCTTTTCGACCTGATGCCCGCCTCCGGCCGCATGATGACCAAAATTGTCAGCGGTCCAGCTCAATCCAAAGTTATCGATAGTCCTTTTCCCCTGCCGTGGAAGCGCGATCGATCCATTACTATTAATTTCGATCGCTGGGGAGAACTGCCGCAACCGCAACGAGATTTGCTGCTGTTGCGGACGGTGAGTTGGTTAATTGCAATTAAGTGGTTTCAGCCGGATTTGTCCCGAGGTATCATCGCCGCAGGAGTTGTGGGAACGTTCGTCGAACTCTTTCAGGGAGATGCCGTGGGGATTGTCGCGGCTGCGGGGTTGACTGCCCTGGCCGCCCAGCAAATTTGGCGGCGCACCCGCTCTTCGGAATCCGAACTCACCGCCGACGAAGCCGCGATCGAAGTGGCTCGCCGTCGGGGTTACAACAAAACTGAAGCCGCTCGCTACCTCCTCAATGCGATCGAGGCGGTAGCTCGGATGGAAGGAAGACCCAGTTTGAATTTTACCGAACTGCTGCGCTGCCAGAACCTACGGGCGATTTCGGGAGTCTCGTCCGTCGGCGTTCCCAATGGGATGCGTCAGGAGGGGTAATTTGGGAGGACGCGGGGACGCGGAGACGCGGAGACGCGGGGAGGGAGAAAGGGGAGAGACGGGGAAAACGGGAGAAAGGGGAGAGACGGGGGAAACGGGAGAAAGGGGAGAGACGGGGGAAACGGGAGAAATGGGAGAAATGGGAGAATGTTTAGCTCCTCAAGCCTCCCCAGCCTCCCCAGCCTCCCAAGCTCTCGAAGCCTCCCGATCGACTGACGATCGCCTACGGAATGAGTACCAAATCGTGTAGTCCTCGCGTGACGGGAATGGTATAGCCAGTTTGTTTGAGAGCGGGTTGGGAACCGCTGCGATCGACGTTCCAAAACCCGATATAGCCGTTTTCGGGCGGGCCGTCTTCCCCTTTGCCGTACTGATAAATGGCGATCGCCACATTTTCACCATTGCGATCGAAGGCTGCATCTTCGGGTAATATGCCCTCGTAATCGTATTCATCGAGATAGGCAAACGTTCCCTCTTGGGCGTTATAGCTCAGCAGCGTCAGAGAGCTGTAGTTATTGCGCGGCCAGATATTGGCTGGGAAAAACGTAGGTAAAAACGTCCGGTTCATATCAACCGTCACGATTAAATCGCCCTGGGGGGAAATATCGAATCCTTCTGGAGAAAAGCCAACCGTAGCGCGATCGGTAATCTCGTGAGCGCCATCAGCCCCCCAGCGAATGGAAACCATTTCTCCTCGCGGATTGAATAAATGGCTGAGGGTTCCGCTACCGAGGGTAGACCATTTGACATCGCTGACGAGCGCGTGCCGTCCGTCGGGGGAAAACCCGATTTCCGCCAAGTGGTTGCCAGTGTCAATTGGCTCGTCGAGCGGCTTTAAATCGATCGCATTTCCGGCTGCATCTTCCTCAATGCGGTAAAACGCCACCTGTTTGTTCAGCAGATTTGCCGCAATTAGCGTTCCGTCAGGATGTAGGGCGATCGAGCGAATACCGCCGCGTCCCGCCCGATCGACCGCCACATCCAGATCGAAAGATTGAATCGCCGTCGGCAGACCGTTTTCTAAGCCAACAACGACAATCTCGCCTTGCGTATCGTCGCTCGCCATTGCCAAGCGATTTCCATCCGCACTCACCATCACCGTATTTGGATTGAGCGGTACGTCGGTTTGCTGTAGCAATTTCGGATCGCGCGAGTCGGACAGATCGTAAACCGACAAGCGAGTGCCGTCTGGAAAATCTTGAAAGACGTTCTCGTATTCCTCGACGTTTGCTGGGGGAGTTCCCCGCGTTTCCACCACATAGGCAAACCGCCCATCGTCAGAAACATCCAGGACTTGCGGCCAGGAAATGACAGAGTTTGGTGCGGGAAGTTCGGTAACTCCGGGATTGTTGGCATCTAACGGTAAAGGAGTCACGCTCAACGCATCTTCCTTTCCTTCCGCGCGCTGTAAGACTCCCGTAGCGTAACCGGTGGCTGATAGATCGGCATCGGAAACACCGAGCAAAGCACGTCCCTCAAAAGCGGGCGTTCCCGTCGCTGCCGTCATCGGCGGTTTCCGGGCGCGAGTGGCAAATACGGCGATGAATACCGCACCGAGTACGACTGCACCGAATAAATATGTTTTCGGTTGCATCCATTTTTTTCGGGGGGTTTTTAGGGGAATTGATGGTTGCTTTTGAATGTCTTGCATTAATAGTTTCCTTGCTAAATTGTTTGAGAATGCCAACGAAAATAGATGCCAGCAAAAAGAGAGTTAAGTCTGAATTTTTATCGGGCGATCGGCTGGCTTGACTCTTCAAAAGACTCTGATAAGGGAATGTCAAAGGTTTCTGTTATACTCGCGAATTGCTGTAATCCGATCGTTATTCACTTCAATGGCAAAAACATAAGTATTTCGATAGGGCGCACCTGTTTCTTGGACGATAAAGTCGCCGCGAGCTTCAATAAATACCGTTCGATCGTCTTGAGTTGCGTAAAAACGCTTGTGCGCAAACTCAAACTGCTCGAAGAGCGATAATATTCCTTCAATGTGTGCTGAGACGGCTTCTCGTCCCTGAAGAGCAACGGGTCGATCGGGTAGAGTAAATATATTATCGAAGCGAACGTTCGCTGCGAGAAGTCGATCGAATTCCTGCGGTGCTTTGCGTTCGAGACTGTCGATTGCGGTTTCGACAATTTGAGTGGCATGGGAATTTTCCCGAGCGTTCAAAGCGATGCCCGCACCCATCGAAGCCGCAATGGTTAAAGTCCCGATCGTCCACCAGCGAAACGACATCATACCTCCTGAAGATTGCAATACCTTCACAAAGGCTAAACCCTGGAGTATACTCCACTGTCAAGGAGGCGGTTAAAAGTTTTGCCGATCGCTCCGATAATGCTTTCCCAGGATTGGCTCAAATTCACACCGCTCGGACTTGTAGCAGTTCTCGCGCTTTGCGAGGTACACCTGAATTCGATTTCCCATTCCCCATTCCCCGTTCCCCGTTCCCTCAAATTAAGAACTTTGTACCTCATGAGTATGAGAAACGCCATAGTTTGAAACAGGTGGTTTGAAATGGGAGCGATCGCACCACGAAACGCACCACTAACTCAACGCAAATAGCGATATGTTGATTGGCGAACTCGCACAAAAAACTGGCGTTTCCAAAGATACAATTCGTTTTTACGAAAAAATCGGTCTGGTTGTTCCCACTCATCGCAGGGAAAAAAGCGGCTATAAAGAGTACGATGAAATGACGATCGAGCGATTGCGTTTGATTCGCCAAGCTAAACTTTTGGGATTTACGCTCTCCGAAATCGAACAAGGTATTAGTGCGTGGCAAAACGGCGAGCTATCTCAAGCGGAAAAATTTCAGATTATGCAAGGCAAAATCGACCAGGTCGATGAGAAGATTCAACAGCTAAAAAATATCAGAAAATATTTAGTGAGTAAATTAGATAAAATCCAGCAAGGATAGATGGAGTGAGGATGAAAGTTTCGGCAGCTTTGGCAGCTAAGTTTTTGAACGATATCCCAGTTCCCGCTTTCCCCTCCTGCTATGTCAGTATGAGCGCGATACTCCGCGCGTAGTCGCTTCCCGAACGGTCGTCAGCGGTCAGCTTCAAAGGTTTCTGAAGAGCTGACTATTTCGCTCGTCGAAGTCACGCGATGCTTCATTTAGCTAAAAGAACCATTACGAATACTTACAGTGTTTGATTCAAAAGCCGATAGCTGATAGCTGAGTGCTGAATGCTTACCCCGCTACAGCGCATTTTCGATCGCCTCTATAACTGTTTCGATCGCCTTGACTCTGGCGTAATACTTATTATTCGCGGGTACGACAGTCCAGGGGGTGTAAGGCGTATTGGTGCGTTGGATGGCTTGATTGACGGCAACCTCGTAAAGCGACCATTGTTCCCGATTGCGCCAATCTTCATCAGTGAGTTTGTAGGCTTTGAAAGGGTTATTTTGTCGATCGCGAAATCGCTGTAATTGTTCTTCGGGACTGATGTGCAGCCAGAACTTGACCAACACGTATCCGGCGCTGGTGAGTTGTTCTTCAAACTCGTTAATCTCCTGGTAGGCTCGCTGCCATTGAGTTGGGGTGGCAAATCCTTCCACTCGTTCGACCAAAACGCGACCGTACCAACTGCGATCGAAAATCCGAATCTTCCCAGCTTTGGGCAATTGCCGCCAAAACCGCCAGAGATAGTGATGGGCTTTTTCTTCGTCTGTGGGGGCAGCAAATGCCGTCACCTGATAGGTGCGCGGATCGAGAACATCCGTTAATCGCTTAATCGCCCCTCCTTTACCACCCGCATCCCACCCTTCAAAGATCGCCAATACGGGAATTTGTTCTCGATCGATCTTCATCTGGAGTTTGCGCAGGTCGATTTGCGCGTTTTTCAACTGTTGCTTGTACTCTTCTTTCGAGAGTTGTTGCTGCAAATCCACTTGCGCCAGGTAATTCGGTTCCGTCGGGTCGAGATGCTCTTGGGCGGGAGGAGTGGGAATTTGTGTGGGGATTTGCGGATGTTGGCGATCGAGGGCCGCAGACAGAGTGGCAATGGCTTGGGTAAAGACTTTGATTTGCGCCCAACGGGCATCGTGGGCCTCCACTAACGTCCAGGGTGCGGGGCCGGTACTGGTCTGTGCGATCGCTTCTTCAGCGAAACCTCGGTACTGTTCGTAATGTTCGACTTGCTGCCAATCTTCCGGACGCACCCGCCAAGAATCTAACGGATCGTCATCGGCTTTTTTGAGTCGTTTTTTGAGTTCCTTGCAACTCAGATGCAGCCAAAATTTAGCGATCGCGCAGCCATCATCCACCATTTGCCGCTCGAAAGCGTTAATTTGCCGCATCGCCGTGGGAATCTCCGCCTCGGAGATTCGATCGAAAAGTCGATCTTCGAGAACCCGCGTATACCAACTGTGATAGAACACGCTCACTTGACCTACCGAGGGGAGTTTCTGCCAAAATCGCCACAGAAAAGGATATTGCTGTTCTTCGGGGGTAGGCGGCCAAATGGGATGGACGACAAACCCACGCGGGTCCATGTATCCCACCATATTTTTGAGCAACGTCCCTTTTCCCGTCGCCGTCCACCCGTCGAGGACGAAGATCGCCGGTAATTTTTTCTCCCAGCAGGCATTTTGAAGTTGGCGCAGCTTCATCATGCAGGTTTCGAGTTGGGATTTGTAGCTATTTTTATCCAGGGAAAGCTCGAGATCGAGAGTGTCTAGCATAAGGCGATCGGAGAAAATGAGGAACGGGTGACAAAAACTGCCCCAACTCGTGCAATTTCTCTAACCTTACTCGCGAATCTTCAATCCGCAGCAAGATGTTGCAAATTGCGATCGCGTCCGTCGCCAGAAAAATCCTGTAAATGATGTGATGGATGATGTAGGTTGGGCGATCGATGTTGCCTTCCCAATGCACGAACACTCCAATATTATCGAACGAACGGCATTACTCAACTTTTCCGCAAAAATCCGCAAAAAGTAGTACATTATGACACCCGAAACCACTGTTTTTCTCTTAACCCTCGGACTGGGATTAGTCCATTTAGCAATTGGGGCGATCGCTCGAGCTTTTGAAGTAGACTTACCCACCCTCCTCGGCAGTCGCGATGACCTGCCACCCCGAAAAAACCTGTATGGAATTCGAGGAGAGCGAGCCAACCATAATTTCAAAGAGACTTTACCGTGGGCGCTCGGTCTGTTAATTTTGGTGCAAGTGACCGACAATGCCAACGCCATTAGCGCCATCGGTGCCTGGACTTATTTTGGCGGTCGGGCTGTGTATCTGCCCATCTACGTATTTGGCGTTCCGATCGTGCGCAGCATTGCGTTTGTAACATCTATGGTCGGTTTGGCGACGATCGTCAGTCAGATCGTATCGCTGTAGCAGAAGTACGCCACCTTGGCTAACTTTACCCAATTCTCTCCCCATGCTCCCCAAGCCCCTGAAGCTTCTGTTGCTCAATTTCACCGGAACGATCGGTGTTTAACCGAACTCGATCTTACGCCCAACCCCGCAGGCGGTAAATAAACGTGCCGATATACTCTTTAATCGCTCTGGTTGACATCGAGAGTCGATAGGCATTGGGAAGGGTATTGAGGAGGATTTCCTGCCAGCTTTCCCCCTTGACGAGCAAATCGCGATCGCTGATGAGAAAATCCGTGGGGGCGGGGACGACGTTCATTTCCAAGCGGCGGAAAATTCGCAGCGATCGAGGCATGTGCAACGCCGAAGTTACCAGCAACACGCGATCGAGTTGGTTTTCTTCGAGGATGCGTTTGACGTTCACGGCATTTTCTCGGGTATTCAGAGAAGTGGGGTCTTGCAAAATCGCCGACTCCGGAACCCCCATCACTTTAATCAACTCCGCCATATCTTCGGCTTCCGAACCGCCCACGCCGCCCCAACTTACCCGTCCGCCTGCCAGAACGACTCGCGGCGCTTTCCCTTCCCGATAGAGTTTCGCACCGTAGAGAACCCGATCGCCCGCTTCGTTCACTTCCACCCAAGGACGTGGGGCTTCGGGGGAACGAGTCGCCCCACCGAGAATGACGATCGCATCGGCTTCGGGTAATTCCGTGGGTCGATTTTGCTGTTCGAGCGATCGTACCAATCCGGCGCAAACCCAACCGTTACTGGCCAGAAGCAACACCATCAAGGCTAAGGCAGTTGCCCCAGCACTCAGGCGCGGGTACTTCCACAGCAACATCAACGCCACCAATGCCAGCAGGCAACTCAACCCGAGGGGATAGACGAATAGGGGGAGAAATTTGGACAGAAAGAGAAACATGAAAAATTGTCAGCGCTTGGCGTGTTCGACCCCATCTACACGGGGAGAGAGGGATTTTCCAGATGGCAAGGCGGTAGGAAGTCAAAAAATTACAATTGTAAGTTTTTACATTTTAGAATATTTTGGAAAGGTATCGAGTAAAAGTAGCATTATGAGCAGAATCACAGTCGAAGTCACAGAGGAACAGCACCAGCAAATTAAGGCGATGGCGGCCGTGATGGGTAAATCCATCAAAGAGTTTGTACTCGAGAGGCTATTTCCGACCGATACCGAAGAAGAGCAGGTATGGCAAGAACTGAAAGATTTGTTAGCCGAGCGAATTGCAGCGGCCGAACGTGGCGAATTATCGACGAAAACATTCAGTCAGATTGTTGAAGAGAAGCTGGCGGCGATGGGGAAAGACTAATGCCTCCCTACGAACTCACTACTTACGCACAAGAAGATTTAGCCAATATTATCGAGTACACCGCCAATAATTACGGTGTCGCGCAAGTGCGAGAATATGCTGCCGGACTTGAAAAGTGCGCTTTCCACCTAGCGAGCAGTCAGGGTTATTACCGGGAACTGAAGAACGTTCATCCCCGTTTGCGCGTGGTTCGGTGTCAGCATCATTATATTTTTGGTCTGATGCGCGCAAATCAACCCATGGCGGTGATTGCTATTTTCCACGAGCGCATGGATGTATTGCGCCGTTTGAAAACGCGCTTGAAAAACCCGAAAGACTGATTATCAGAAATAACGCCTATTTCGATTCGCTTACCCCTAACTAAAATCGCTCCAGTTGAGCTGCCGAATTGAAGAATTTATTCGCCAATCCCTGCGTAATTAACAGCGTAGCAATTAGATTGGCAAACGCGAGCATAAACATAATTAAAATTTGATAGGCGGCGGCATAAATCGGATTAATCCCACTGAGCATTTGCCCAGTCATGATGCCAGGTAATGTTACTAAACCTACCACCATCATCGAATTGATTGTGGGAATGAGACCCGATCGAACTGCATCTTTTCGATATTGAGAAATGGCTTGTTTTGGAGTTGCTCCCAAACATAAATGAGTTTCGATTTCGAGAGGACTGGCTTGAATAGAACTGACGAAACGTTCTCCAGCAAGTGCTGCTCCGTTCATCGCATTTCCCATCACAATTCCGGCAAGGGGAATCAGATATTGCGGATTGCCCCAGATATCGGGTTGGCGCAATACTAGAAAGTTCGTATAGAGCAACGTTAAGCCGCTACTGACTAGAATCGAAAACCAAACTAAGGGAAGTAATTTAGGAATTTTCGTGCTAATTCGATTGCGTGCAACGATGGCGGCGATCGACAGCATAATCGCAAGTAATCCAGCTAATGCTAGAGGGTTTTCCCAGGTAAAAATGACTTCTAGCACTAACATGCCGACGACAACGAGCTGAACCACAGTTCGAGCTGTTGCCAGTGCGAGATTGCCTTCTAATCCCAACTGCTGCCATGCGGAAATACCAATGGCGATCGCCATCATACCTAGTGCAATTCCGAGATCGAGAAAGTCGAGTTGAATCAGGGTATCCATTCTAATTGCCTGGATAAAACGAACGGTGTGCCGAGCCGTGTTGGATATTTGGGTGGGGTTCTGATGGATGCAGTTGGAGCGCGTACTACAGGGTTAGCGTTGGGATTTGTATTACTGCATTCTCTGATGAGAGTCGTCTCTCCCTCTCCTGAGAATGGTGGTTTCTGCTGCCTTTTGTCAACGATCGCCCTCTCTTCTATTCGATCGGGATTATCGTCTGTATTCAGCTTTTGGCAATGGATTTTGGCTTTTTAAGCCACCCGAGAGTTGACTAATATTACTGCGGCAGCATCGGAGTGATTGGGTTCGATACCGTGAAGCAGAAAAAAATTTCTTCACCCCCTTGACAGTTGTGTAGTATGTATGTAGTATTTAAATATGGAACTGCAAATACAGGTCACAGACCGCTACGGTTCCTGCCAAATCCGAACCTTGAAAACTAAATATCAATCTGGAATTTCAACATCAAACGAATCCAAAAATCTCGTCATGGAGAAATACAGCCATGCTGTTAGCATATACTCGGCTGTTTGGATGGAATCCGTATAAAACGGACATTCTAGAGCAGCCAGGAAAACCCGATCGATTTCCGAGTAATCCCAAAGAAACCTTGGAAAATCGGGCATCGAAAAATACAGTCCAAACGATTCAAAAATTCCAGCAAGTCTATCACTTAGAGCGGCGTTTATTCTTGTAAAGTATTTATAACTGCTCGAAGATTTGTCTCGATCGAAAACTCGATCGGGCAAATCTAGAGCAAGCATTAATTTACCTCGTTCGATAGACTCGCTACACCAAAATTAATAATAACTATCGAAAGTTAGGAGGTGTCTAAAATGGTTCATATTCGCTTTGAAGGTCGTTCTTACGACATGAGCGAGCAGCAGCTCGGTGTTCATTCAAATATGGACGATCGCCGGATTAAACAGTGCGTTGCTCAGCATTTTGAAGTTGGTGTCGATCGCTTGCAATTTTATGCGGTCGATCGTCGTCCGAGTGGCGATATTATCGTTCGACCCGAAGCTGTCTACGGCTAACAATCTAGCTTTTTTAAATATCGAACTTCGATAATTGTTCCGCACCCTAACGGTTAAAGCTTACATACATATGGTCTGATAAACCAAAGGTTATCGGTTCGACTCCGATCGTCGGCACTTGATGCCGATGTAGCTCAAATGGTAGAGCGTTTTGTAATCTAAAGCTTTCTCGACTCGTGCGGGGCAACTCAACGGAGCAAAAGACCATTTCGCGCCCCAACTTATGAAGCTTACATACTAGCTCATTTGGTTAGAGCAGTTGCTTTGAGAGCAATTGGTAGCGGGTTCAACTCCCGCGTATGAACCAACAGCTTTTTGAACTCGCGCGAGGTGGTTTATGCTTCTCGATTCATCCAAGATATATTCAAGATTTCAGACTGAGACATTGAGGCTTCCCCGCCACGTTTCTCCTATCCTTGCCTTGGGAGAGGGAAGCGATACCCCCTTCTTGCGAGATTTAGAAGGGGGTTAGGGATGGGGTCAAAATTCAGATATCAGCTATCAGCCATCAGCTATCAGCTTGCACGAGCAATTTTACTTTCAGTTAAATAGAAAAATCATGAAAATAGATCGAGAGTTAGTCGCTCATTTCTAAACTATTTTTTCAATCTTTTCGTTCCGCGCCCCAACGGATAAAGCTTACACACAATTTCCGCCGATCGGTCGTAGGTTCAATTCCTACCATCCGCGCTATTTATTTAGCAATTCAATACATTATGCGGATGTAGCTCAGTGGTAGAGCGCTCGGAGTGTCTTAGAGCTTTCTTAACTCGCGCGGAACCCTCATGTTCTACACGCATCGCACCCCAACTGATAAAGCGTACATACCGAATAACGGTCCTAAGGTAGCAAAAATCGGGTGACCGATCGCGCGATTGCGTTCTGAGTCTCAATCAAACAATTAACGAATGATTGAGATGACGATCGCGTGCTCGCTGCTGGTACTTAACCAGTCAGGGCGACCGTAAAGTTGTTTCTTGCTTTTTTGACTCGTGCGGTGTTCTTTTCTACTTCAATTAGAGCTTAAATCTCATCTGATGAGCGAGCATCGTTTAGACAAAATTATCATTGAAAAACCCAGAAAGGGTTACATCAAAACACCTCAAGGAGCAAAAAAACATCAACAAACTTTCGATGATGAATTCAGCGGTTACGAACCCAAGTGTCGTTTTAAAACCAAGTATCTTTCCGATAACTTGAATCCGCTCCGGCGATTTCTATTCTCTAGAGTGGGAAAACCTTGGAATAATGTCTATAGCGAACTGTGTCGGCGCTTCGATAAGCGAACGATCGCGGGGTATCATCTTTTCTCGCATGTGGAAACGCTAGTTGCGCAACACGTTGAGTTTATCGATGGTATTCCCTATACAATACCTCGATTGAAGTACGGTCTTCCTTTAGGGTCTCGGCGCGATAATTTGTACGTTCATCCAGAGACGGGAATTTTATCTGTAGCTAAAAAGCAGAAAATCCCGAGTAAAAAAAGAGATGACGTTCTCGAAGTCGATCGCGATCGCCAATATCACAAAATTGACAATGTTTGGTATTTAGTGACTTTCGCAGAAATTCCCTATCGAGAAGAAGTCTTCGATATTCTCCTGCAACGAAAAATTGATTATTGGACGATGCACGCTCAATATCGTCGCACGACTTATGCCGTACACAAACGACATTGCACTAAAAAAGAAATCAAGCAGATTGTCAAACATCTCGAACGTCTAACTTAGAGGCGATCGTTTATTGGGATGACAACTCCTGATTTAGATTCTTCTCATATATCCAAAAAGCATCAAAAAAATGTAGATTTAATATCGTTCAAACTTCGCAAGAGACTGCTTCGCGCCCTAACTCAATAAGCTTACATACTGGCGTAAATTGGAAAACGCGCTCGACTTATAATCGGGATACTACAGGTTCAAATCCTGTGTATGAACTCAACAGCTTGTTTGACTTGCGCGAAGTTTTATTTTTACCTCAAAAGATGCGTTACTACAAAAAAAATTTGTGACTTAAAAGTGAGTTCAAAACTTATTTCACGCATCCTCATAAATTTAACCATTCTCAAAAGCTTTCAAAAGTTTTAAAAGCTTTCAACAGATTTTTATCCGATCGCCCTGAAGGAGGTGTAATATGTCAAATCGAACTCAACTCATTCTCGATCGGCTTCAATCTTTATGCAAAGCCGAAGCATCCGAACTTGTCGGACAAATCGAAGCTGCATTTAATGTCGATGTTTCTTCAGAGGAGATCGCTCCTTTTAGCATCTCTCCCATCGACCTAACTCAAGACTTAACTCAAAACGAGACGAGTAAAGATGGTGCATCTTTCGATGTGATTCTCGAAGAGATTATAGCAGGTCGTAAAATTTCAGTTCTCAAAGTCGTTCGAGTGCTGAATAACTTGAGTCTTGCCAAGACGAAAATACTCATCGAGTCCGCACCCACCATCGTTCGATCGAACCTGACGTTCGATGCTGCCGCCGAGATTAAACAGCAACTCGAAGCAGCAGGTGCGATCGTCTCTCTTCGCTAAACTGGACAGTTGTCGCTGCGCCCCAACCGAAAAAGCCTACATACTCTCGCCAAAAAACGGTGCGTACTGAGTGCTACGCTGCAAGCCTGAGACCTATAGCAGGCATTATCGCTTTTTCAACTTGCGCGGCGAATATTTCTAAATTATATCGGTTGCTAATGTTAGAGTTTCTCGAAATTAGAAACCCATAAAACGGCGATCGAGCAAAATTTTCTCGGAATAAGCGACATCTGTCTCCCGATCTTACGGTTGCACGACCGAAAGTGAATGTATGCCACTTACCCTCTGTGCAACTCCGGCTAACCTATCGAAATCGGGAGGGTGACATGTCCGCCACATTGCCAACTATTTCTGTGCGCGATCTAAACCTCGATCGCGCTTTGAGTAAAGAACGAATTCCGCCGCTTTTGACCAAGTTGCAGTTCGTTAAATTGCCCCTGGTCTTGGTGTCTTTCGCCTTCACTCTCGCCCTGGCGGGAGGATGCGGTCGCACCTGGTCTAGCAGCCAACGAAAGGATTTCGAGCCACCCACCAACGGGGCCCCCGACGATCGGGACGATGCCGTCAGCCGTTGGGTGAGGGCATAAACTCTCGTCATTCTCGCTCGTTTCTATTTTTTTATCTCATTTCTTGCATCTATTGCTTGATTTCTCGCAGATGTCGCCGCGCCCTGACTCAAAGCATTGCGTCAAAATGACATGACCCTGCTTTGAACTCGCACGGCGATCGAGCCTGTCGTGCGGCATCTGCCTCCAAAGTCCAAACAGACAACCTCGACACATCTATTACGGAGGTACGACGATGAATACCGCAGAACGCGATTTGCGCTTAGAAATCTTCAACAGCCTGCTGACGACTCCCCACCGCAACCTCGGGGAAGTGAGCGAATTACACCAAATGGCGATCGAACTCGATCCCCTCTTTTACGGACATTTGGCCGTGTGGTACCACGCTAACGGCGACGTGCGCGACCACAAGGAAGTGTTCGTCGGTAACCTACTCTCGAGCAACCTCGTCGAACACCGCGATGCCGGATTCGTGATGCTGCAAGAGCTGCCCCCTTACCAGGTAGCGCGGATTGTAGACTTCATGAAACAGCACCGGAACAAGCTGCCTCGTTCCGCCCGCACTGCGGTTCGCCGTTACCTGCAAGCGCGGGAGAAAAACGCTAACTTCTTCGATCGCGCCGTCCTGCGCAGCCGCAAGGCGATGAAGCACCTGTACGCCAGCTTGCACATCAAACCCGGTCCGCGTGCCAACGCCATCTTGTTCTCCAACAAGCCGCCTGCCGATAGCCTTGCCTTCGCCCTCAAGCGATTGGCTCATGCGGCAACGCCCCTAGAACAGGCGCAGATTATCGTCGAGTACCGCATCCCTTACCCGATCGCCGTTGGAGCGATCGAACAGTTGACCCCCACGGTGTTGGTGGCATTGATTCACGCCATGTCCCCCCAGGAGGTTATCAACAACCTCAACGCCCTGAAAGCGCGGGGAGCGATGGAACACGCCGAGGTGAAGGCACTCATTGACGAAAAGCTCGAAGCCGCCCGTACCAGCAAGCGCGTTTCGGCGTACAAAGCCCGAGTGGCTGCCGATGCCGGAGATTTGGATGCGGCAACCGTCGCCAAGCTCGAAAGCGTCACCGATACCCAGGTGAAGCAGCGCGGCAAAATCAGCAAACCCACTGCCCTGCTGGTGGATAAATCCGGTTCGATGCAACAGGCGATCGAAATCGGTAAGCGTCTCGCCGCGATGATTTCCGGCATCACCGAAGCGGATTTGTTCGTCTACGCTTTCGACACCATGCCCTACCCGGTGAAAGCCGAGGGTTCGGAGTTGAGCGATTGGGAACGCGCTTTCAAGCTCATCCGCGCCGGAGGTGGAACCAGTTGCGGTTGCGGTATCGAAGCGATGCGACGCAACCAGCAGCGAGTCGAGCAAATCGTCATGGTGACGGACGAAGGAGAAAATAGCGCCCCCTACACGACCGATGCCTACGCCGCCTACTGCCGCGATTTGGGAGTGATGCCCAACTTCACCATCGTGCGAGTCGGACATTGCTCGAACTGGGTGGAAGCTCGACTGAAGGAAAAGCGAGTTCCCGTGGAAACCTTTACCTTCAACGGAGACTACTACTCCCTGCCGAACTTGATTCCCCTGCTGGCGCGCGCGTCGCGGTTGGAGTTGCTCCTAGAAATCATGGAAGCACCCCTTCCGGTACGGGATGACAAGTAGATGAGGGAGGTGAGGGAGATACAAAATTCTTCCTTGTCCTCCTTGTCCCTCTTCTCTCCGCGTCTCCTTGTCCCCGTGTCCTCCCCATCTCCGCGTCCTCCCCATCTCCGCGTCCTCCCATCTCTCCATTCCCCATTAACCCTATGAAACTTGCAGAAGCACTAATCCTCAGAGCCGATTGTCAGAAACGAGTCGTTCAGTTGCAACAGCGCCTCAATCGAAATGCGAAGGTGCAAGAAGGCGAAACCCCTTCAGAAGATCCCCAGGCACTGTTAACAGAAGTGAATGCAGCAATTGTGGAACTGATGAGTTTGATTCAACGCATCAACCGCACTAACTCGCGCACGGAACTCGAATCGGGTCAAATGCTATCGGATGCTCTGGCGCAGCGCGATACCCTGTTAATGCAATACCGAGTTTATAACGGCTTTATTACGGCCGCATCCGCACCTCAAAATCGCTACGGGCAGTCGGAAATTAAGATTTTCAGTACGGTGAATATTGCCGAACTGCAAGGGCAAACCGATCGCCTTTCCCAAGAGTGCCGGATTTTGGATACGAGCATTCAAGCGGCAAACTGGAATACGGAATTACTCGATTAAGTCTAGGTTAGGATATCGATCGAACCAGTTGGTAGCCAAATCGAACGAAGCGGGTACAACCCACCAACGGGGTTAAGTTGGACTTACGGCTGTTCACCGTATCCTTGGTGGCACGAGGACAGTGCCAAACGAGTTCGATTCTCGTTTACAAGTTACGTCCGCTAATGTTACTGCTGTATTGTGTATTGTTAAAGTGACAACCGCGTACCGATCGCTCGATTTTGGTGAGGGTGGGTTTGGGGACTTACGGCTCGATCGAACTTAAACCTTCACAAAAAGACAAACTCTATTCCGATTGTTTCGTTGACGGAACAAGCTTTTTTTGCAATACTGATTTATCCAATCTACATCGAACGCTCGAAGAGTGAACTTAGCAACACAAATCATGGTTCCAGATGTCACCTCCATCAACTTTGGGAAAACTGACTTTCCCAGATTGACGACTGTATGACGATCTCCCAAGAAGCGATCTCAAACACAACGACGATGGGGAAAAAATCTAGAAACCGAAAAGCCAGCCTTCTCTACCAACGGTTGCAAGAAGCACTACAGCAAGGGAGCCAGGTTTGGATAGAAGCAAGCGATTTAAGTTATACGGGAATTCCGATTAACTTAACGCCAGATTTCGTAGAAATTTTGGTGCTCAGTTCCGATCGAGATGAAGAAGAAATCGATCTGGCTTACGAACGCACAATTTGGCTGATTCGCCTCTCCGCTATTTTTGCCATCTCTTATCCGACGGAATATTGGTCGAAGGAACGGTTAGAAGGTTTGTTAACCTAACATCAGGCGCAGGGTAAGACAGTTCCGGTGAAGGTGAGGAATGGGGAAAATTGCGGGCTGAGGGCTGAGGGCTGACGGCTCGATTACCAAGGATTGCCGATCGAGGTAAAAGCCGCCCAAAAATAGGGGTGGGAGAAATCGCCGCGTCCTCGACGGGCGGACGGTAGGGGGATCGATTGCTGCGTGCCGCGATCGTTGAGTTGACCCGATTCGATGTAGATTTGACCTTGCAGCATTGCAATTTGGGCTTGCCGCAGGGCTTGGGCGTGGTGAGGCGCGCTGCGGAGGCGATCGTAAAACCCTTGCATGAGCGCTAAAGTTCCCTTGTCGCTGACGTACCACAAGCTGGCGATCGCGCTGGGAATCCCCGATTGTACGGCAAGTCCGGCAAATCCCAATTCGCTGCCGCTATCCCCGACTGCCGTCCGACAAGCACTCAATACCAACAAATCGAGGGCCGATCGATCCCAATTCAACTCGGAAAGTCGATCGAGGTGCAGCGGTTCGTCCCAGAACTGGATGTAGGAGTTTTCCGGCTGCCCCGGTTGAAATTGGGCGTGGGTGGCTAGGTGTAAAATCTCGAACGTTTGCCCTTGCTGTTGCTGCTGTAAATTTTCCAAGGTAAAGGTTCGATCGAGTAGTACTTTTCCGGGCCACTGTCCCGAAAGTGCGGGGGATGTCTCGTCTGTCACGATCGCCGAGAGTTCTACCGGAACCGCAGGGAGGGGAGGCAGTCGATCGAACTGAGAAGCCCCCGTCGCTAGTACTCGACCGTTTTGTAGGGGAGTAGCGCGAGTTGCTGTCAGCGTCAGGCTGGGAATTAAGGCAAGGCTGTATTTTTCCACCAAAAAGCGATCGCCGTCGTGGAGTGCTGCCATCGGTAGCAAGCGCAAGCCGTCGTCAAAGGCAAAAATCAACGTCTCTACCCCACTCGCAGCAATTTCCGCTTCGAGGGGTTCCACCAACCATTTGTAGAGTTGTTCGGCTGAGTCTCGGTAGCTGGTGGTTTGCAATCGGGTGATATCGGTGACGTGCCGCCGAAAATCATTACTGGTTTGCAACAGAGTCGCCCGATCGGCTTCTGAAACTTGTTTGCGGATGGGTTCTCCCTCTGAAGTTACCCAGATTAAATCCAATCCATCGGGACGGCTGAAGGCATAGATAACAGCCGCTTGCCCTTGTCCGACTTCGATCGTTTGACGCAAGCGCGCTTGTAGCGCTGCAAACGATCGTATTTTCTCCTCAAGCGTTCGATTGAAGTGGGTTTCGATATCTTCGCTCAAATAACGATCGAACAGTTCGACAGCTAACTCAATTTCATCCGAATCGAGCGCTTGCCCGATTTCGTCTCGAAAACTGCGATCGAGGACGGGACTTTGAGCCTCTGCTAGAGGTAGGTTTTGATGTAAATCGAAGGTGTCACTCGTCCGCAAATCATTTTCTGAAAAACCTGTCAAGGAAGTGAGTTCCGACTCGGGAATCGGCTCGGGTGCAGGAATTGGCTCGGGTTCGAGAATCGGTGCGGGAATCGTCTCGGGTTCGAGAATCGGTTCGGGGTCAGGAATCGGCTCGGGTTCGGGTTCGGGTTCGAGAATCGGCTCGGGGTCAGGAATCGGCTCGGGTTCAGGAATTGGCTCGGGTTCGAGAATCGGCTCGGGGTCAGGAATCGTCTCGGGTTCGGGTTCGGGCGCGGGAATCGTCTCGGGTGCGGGAATTGGTTCGGATTCGGGTGCGGGAATTGGTTCGGATTCGGGTGCGGGAATTGGTTCGGATTCGGGTGCGGGAATTGGTTCGGATTCGGGTGCGGGAATTGGCTCGGATTCGGGGTCAGGAATTGGTGCGGGTTCGGCAATCGGTTCGGGGTCAGGAATTGGTGCGGGTTCGGCAATCGGTTCGGGGTCAGGAATCGGCTCGGGTTCGGCAATCGGCAGCGTCACCCCTTCAATATTAAAAACACCTGCTGTCCCAGTCGCTTCATTATTGGGCAAATCGACGATCGCCCGGGTCGAGTAAGCCGAGTAGTCCAAAGCATCAATTCCTCCCGCACCATCGATAATACCGCTCAGCATCGCACCATCTGCGAAGGCGAACGTATCGTCGCGATCGCCTCCGGTGAGGTTTTCGATGTTCTCGAAAGTCAAACCGTTGCCATAACCGCTCACAGACCCGCGATCGACCCCCGAGAGCGTCCAAGTCGTATCGCGATCGGGTCCGATGAGAGTCGAGCCGCCAACGATTCGCACCCGATCGCGAAAGATCGCGCTTGCATCTAGGGCAATGGTTCCGGTTCCGTCGGCACGACCGATGCGAATTTCTCGAAAGCCATCTTGCAATCGACTCAAATCCTCATCCTCCAAATTCAGCCGCTCGTCTGGGGGAAGATCGCCAACGGTGATGCCGAGATCGGGATCGGTGGTTTGGAGAGCGAGCGTGCCGCGACCGGAAACTTGGGTGTTGCCTTTGAGTTGGATGACATCACTTGTTAAGGTAATATTGCCGTCGATCGCCGCGATCGAACTAGCGAGCAGAGTAATTCCCAGTCCTGGGGTCAAATTCTCCAAATCGATATTTCCCGTCCCAGTCGATTCGATCCGCGCGCGATCGTTCAACTCGATCCCAGAATTTCCCCTTCCTTCCTGGGTCACCGTTCCGAGCATGTGAATATCTCCATTCACCGAACTCACCCGAGACCCCTCATCTACCAGCTCGATTCCGTCGCTGTTGGTGGTTCCGTCGCTCGTTCCCGTCAGGGTCAAATTACCATTTCCTATCGATTCGATCGCCGCACCGCGCTCGAGACGAATGCCATCGAGCTTGTTTCCCGCTCCCAAACTCGTTCCCGTCGCGCGGATATCTCCGTTGGTGGAGGTAATGCGACTGTCGGGGCCATCGAGGAAAATGCCTTCACCTTCGGTCGTGCTTTCGCTGGTTCCCGTCAGAACGATATCCCCATTTCCCGTGGATTCGATTTGCCCGTTCTGGCTGAGAAAAATACCGAGATTGCGCGCTCCCGTCCCTCTGCCGACACCCGTTAGCGAGATCTGACCGTTCGCCGCACTCACCCGAGCATTATCTCGAATCCGAATCCCAGCATTGTCCCGATTTCCTTCAACACTCGTGCCGTTGAGGGTGACGTTTCCCCCACTGCTGCCTTCGATCGAACTGCCCAAATCGAGCAAAATGCCGTAGTTGCTCCTTCCGGTGCCTCGAGCGGTTCCCGTCAAGCTAATATTCCCCCCGGTCGAACGAATGCGACTGGTGGTATCTTTAATCCGAATGCCGGAGTTACGATTGGAACCCGCTCCCCCCGTCCCTTCCAAAGTCAGGTTGCCCGTAGATTCCACTCCACCGCCGAGATCGACCAAAATGCCGTAATTATCTTCTCCGGTTCCGCCACCATTACCATCGAGACGAATTTCGCCCCCGGTTGCCCTGACCCGAGCGTTGTCTCGAATCCGAATTCCGCTATTGTTCTCGATTCCCGTCACAGCAGTTCCCTCCAGGCGCAGGTTTCCCGTCCCCGTCGATTCCACTGCACTCTCAAAGCCCAGCCACACTCCGTAGTTATCGTTTCCGGTTGCCGCCCCATCCCCGGCGAGGAAGATATTGCCATTGACGGTACTCACCCGAGTTGCCGCGTCCCGAATCCGAATTCCGGCATTATCGTTGGTTCCGGCGGCCCCAGTTCCCCGCAGGCTGAGGTTTCCCGTCCCTGTCGCTTCAATAACCGCACCGTCGGATAAAAAGATACCGTAGTTTTTTTCATCCGTCCCGTCCCCAGTTCCGGTAAATTCGAGATTGCCGTTGACCACCCGCACTTGGCTGCCGTTTTCGATCTCAATTCCGGCATTGGCTTCGGTTCCCGCGCCGCCAATTCCGTTGAAGTCGATCGATCCAGTTCCGGTGGTCTCGACGATCGAGCCGCCAGTCAAGGCAATACCGGGGTTGTTCGCGCCGTTTGCCCGTCCCGTTCCAGTCAGATTGATGTTGCCGCCTCCGGCTTCGATTGTCCCCCCATCGAAGCGCACTTCACCCACCGCCGACCCGTTGAAGTTTCCCGGTGCGATCGTTACGTTGCCGCCATTGGTGAGGAGTTGGGCGTTGGCATTCATTTGAAATTGAGCGATGCCCCCATCGCGATCGCCCGCAGTCGCATTTTCATCGTTGATACGGGCGTTGAAGTCGCCGTCGTTGAGTTGGATGGTGCGATCGGCTTCAATGGAAATCGATCGACCCGCCTGCAAGCTCAACCCGTTTCCAGATGTGGTGGCGGTAATGTCGTCGTCGATAACGATGTCGTTATTGGCTTGTAAGGTGACGCTGGCAGAGTCGATCGCCGCCCCCAATGCCGCCCCGGTGATGGTAACATCGGTTGCTGGCGACTCGGCAAAAGCATCGTTGGCAAGAATATTGGGAATTGTCGCGATCGTCCCGGTGGGGGCGATGGTAATATTTTTCGGATCGAGGAGCAGATTTCCCGCCTCGCCTCCCGGTGCGAGGAGATCGACTTCTCCGGCAAAGTAGAGGGTATTGGCCCCGGAAATTTCCACGAAACCACCGTTTGAGGGGGTTGGGGAAGAAGCACCGCGAGCGCTAATCCGACCGAAAAATTGCGTCGTCTCATCTGCCCAGACGATAACTCGCCCGCCATCTCCAGAACCGAGGGCATCGGCGAAAATTGAGGTTTGGGGATCGACAACGGTATACTGCGCCGTCGGCAACGTGCCATTCCCTCGAAAGTCGCCCCCGATAAAAATATTTCCCCCACCCCGTTCCCCGGAGGCATCTAGGGTTGCGCCGAAAAGTCCGACTCGGTTACCCAGGACTTGGATATTACCGGGGTTGGAACCGAGTACCGATACCCGACCGCCGACGATCGCATCTCCGGTTTGCGAGACAATCTGGGTATTTCTCAGGGCAACTGTTCCGTCAGGATTGACGGCAACGCGATCGGCATCTGCCAGATTGCCCCCGGTGAGGAGTTCCGGCAGGGAGAGGGGGGTAAACTCGCGGTCTCGATTGTTGCTAGGATTGGCTTCGAGGTCGCTCACTTCCAAACTCAGCAGGTTCTCTCCAGCACTCAGGCGCACCAGGTTTTCTCCGGGAACGGCGGCAAGGGTAATCGTGCCTCCCGGTGCGGAAAGCGTGCCGTCATTCAAAACCGTTCCCCCCAACAAGGTCAAATTCGACCCGGCAGTAACCCTGAGTTCTCCAAAATTTGCCAGACTGCCGGGGTTTGCCCTGTCGAAGCGAAAAGCCTGGGGATTTCCAACTAAGGTCGCCCAAGATGGAGTATCGAAGGCCTCGAACCAGCCTCCCCCTTCCAATCCAATTCCCGTCGCGGTGGTGGCGGAAAAGGAGGCCGGAACGTCCAGGCGGGCTTGGGAACCGAAGATGATGCCTGCTGGATTTAGGAGAAATAAGTTGGCATCGCTGCCGGAGACTTGAATCAGACCGTTGATATACGAGGCATCTCCCCCGACGACGCGACCGAGGATATTCTGGATGGCGGGGTCGGAGATGAAGTTGGCGGTCTGGTTTTCGTTGAGGTCGAATCGATCGAAACTATGAAACAGGTTGCCCCCATCACTCGATCGCTGCCCCCCGCGAATCTCGAAGCGATCGCCCTGGGGAATGACTTGAGTATCCGTGCCATCTGCTGCTGGGATGGGTTGGGCGATCGCCGAGGTTGCCGCTATCAGTGGGGCGATCGCACACAGTTGCCAGATCGAGCGTTTCTGAATTTTCGAGTCTCTCAAGATACGGTTTAAAAACCTCTTGAAAAACGTCAAGTTCGATCCGTTCTCGAATTCGATGGTTGTCAATCGCATCAATTTCTTCGGTTTCGGCATTCATCTACGTTTTGCGATCGATATCGAAACTGAAGACTCGCAATCTGACAAAAAAGAGGTTCTAGCTGTCGAAAGATGCAAACTCTTTATCGATCGACATCCATCTGTCCCTCGACTGAAATTTTTTGCCGATCGCTACATCAGATAAATTTGAGCCTCAATTAAGTTGTAACATTCTTCAATTTTGAATGTCGAGTTTATTTTTTTGTTTATTTTTTGAAACCGATCGAAGCTATCCGATCGCGATAAAATCTTTAAGGTGAAATTTTAATCTGAAAAAGGCGAAAAAATAGAGGACTTTATCGAGTGCCAGAACAATTGAATTTTATCGATCGATTTATGTTAGCCTAAGATTGTAAATTATTTTTAAGATCGATTGACTTATATGCTTTTCATTATTCAAATCAATATATACGATCTTTAGGTATCTTAAGATCTGATTTAGAATCGAAATAGACGATCGAAAGTATAAAATACATCTTTTTTCAAAATAAATTTAAAAATATACTCGATCGCAGTCAGTAGTTACGTGTTTGATACTCGATCGTTACGACCGAATCTTTCTCGGTGAAGGTTCCCGTTTACCTTCACCGATGGTAGCGCGCGATAAAGTGGCGATCGTCAAATCTTTTTTTCTAGTTCGTTGATTCTTGAAAATTAGCAGTAGTCATCAATGAAATCCAACAGATCCGTGGAAGACTGGAACGCCATTCGAGAAAAATTTCAGCAAATTTGGGGATATTCCGATTTTCGCTATCCCCAAGCCGAAATCGTGCGCAGTTTGTTGCAGTATCGAGATACCCTGGTCGTCTTGCCCACTGGCGGTGGAAAATCGATCTGCTTCCAGCTTCCCGCCCTCCTGCAACAGGGGTTGACATTGGTGGTTTCTCCTCTAGTTGCCTTGATGGAAAATCAAGTGGGAGAATTGCGCGATCGCCATTTACCCGCAGCAACACTCCACAGTGAAATTCCCCGCTACCAGTCCAAAAAAATTCTCCAAGATATCGGGCAAAATCGCTTCCGATTGCTTTACCTCTCCCCAGAAACTCTGCTCGCGCCCAAAGTTTGGGAAACGATCGCTCAACCCCAAATTCCCATCAACGGCTTAATTCTTGACGAAGCCCATTGTTTGGTGCAGTGGGGAGATATTTTCCGTCCGGAATACCGACGTTTGGGGGCAGTTCGAGAAGCACTGCTCGCCTCCAAACCCCAAGATCGCCTTCCCATTGCCGCTTTCACCGCGACGGCGAACCCCGCCGCCCGAAAAACGATCTGTACCGTCTTAGACTTAAAATCGCCTCAAGTCTTTTTAAAAAATCCCTACCGCGCCAACCTCGCCTTGCAGGTAAAAATCGCCTGGACACCCCGAGGACGCAAACAGCAGGTGCTCGAATTTATTCAATCGCGTCCCGGAGAGTCGGGATTGGTTTATACCCGCACTCGGCGAGATGGAGAAGCCTTGGCGCAGTGGTTGGGCGATCGCGGTTATCCCACCGCAGCGTACCACGCAGGGTTGAGTCCCGACGAACGGCGCTCGATCGAACGTCGCTGGATGTCGAACCAACTGCCCTTCGTTGTCTGTACCTCGGCCTTTGGCATGGGAGTCAACAAGCCCGACGTTCGCTGGGTGGTTCAGTTTCAGGCCCCAACCCGACTGGCGGAGTACGTCCAGGAAGTGGGACGGGCGGGGCGAGATGGCAAGCGGGCGGTCGCCTTAACCCTCGTCAGCGAACCGACGGGTTTTCTCGATGGGGAAGACAGACAGCGACGGGAGTTCTTGCAAAATCGGGAGCGATCGCAACGCCAACGCGCCCGAAAGCTGGCAAAAAAATTGCCGCCTCAAGGAGACGTGCGGGCAGTCACCGAAGAGTTTCGAGACGGGGCAGTTGCTCTTTCGATCTTGCACGGTCTCGGACAACTTCAATGGCTCGATCCTTTCCACTACCAAATCCTTCGAGGGTCTCAAAAGCCAACCTTCGAGTCCCGAACGAGTGAAGATATCGCCAAATATCTCAACACCCGCGACTGTCGGTGGAAATATATCTTACAAGCCTTTGGATTTCGAGAACAAGCCCGATCGATGCAGTGCGGGCAGTGCGATCGATGTAGCCGAAGTCGGTAGGAAAATGACGGAAAAACCCACGCTAGATAACATTATCTCGACAAGGGCAAAATCGAACATCGCATCCCGACGAACTCATGACGAACTTATCAAGAGCGATCGCTTCGTTCTTGAGGAGTTTCTCGAATTGTGGCATTCTGGCAGTTGATTCCCGCCCAAGCAAGACCCAATACCGCCACGCCAACTAACGCGACAACTTTCCTCACGCCCACATCTCGAATAATGCGGGAGAAGGTGCGGCTTTGACGGCGCAGGGTTTGCCCTGCATCGAACGGGGTCGTTGAAAATGGGTCTCTGACAAAAACCCCACTCCAGCAGACGATCAGACGTGCGTGGCAGTGAGGACAGGTGTAAAGACCACTGGGAATATGCCCGGATTGGATGTCGTTGACATGGTGGCAAACCGGACAAGTAACGGAATGACGATTAAAAAGGTAAGCGCTCATTACTACTATAGGGGGATAGGCGACCCCAGAGTTGGGATTTTTGAGAAGTACGGCGAGGAGTTTGCCGTGATTCCCTACTTCGGTTTTAGCTTAAAGTTCTGGTGAATTTATCGATTTTATTTTCTCTATGCGTTTACTACTTTATCAAAATCGCGGGACTCGGTAGACTAGATCCGATAAGATTTTCTTCAAGAAATTATAACCAAACGCGGCTCTGAGACCTCAATTCCCCTCCCGCACCTAGATGGATCGCTCCCCGCGCCGACCCGAAACTGCCGCCAACCGCGCTAAAGCCAAACGGAGGCGAGAACGGGAGGAAAAAGTGAAAGCCGGATTGGCTCAACTCGATTTGTGGCTGCGAGGATGCGTTCGCCAGGGGGTCGCCTCGGTTCCGCCTCACCCCGATCCGTTTTGGGAAGATATCGCCGCCCGGATGGTAGATGCCCAAGCCCCTGGAATTGCCAGAGAGTTACGATCGATGGCGAAAATTCCCCACGTGAAAACTCGCTGGCCCGAACGCTTGCTCGCTCGGTTGGGACGATTGCACCTGCTGGTGGAAGGATTTTCCCGCTTGGAGGAATTACCGCCAGGTACCCAGGCCGACATTCGCACCCAAATCGGTTGGACGTACGATCGCGAAACATTGTTGCAGCAACCGGGACAATTCGATCGGTGGTGGGTTCTCGGGCAGCAAGTCGAAACCGATGCGGCGGCGACCCCCAATCTACGGGCGCGGCGGGTGTGGTTGTGGGGGGAAAGCTGCGGCAAACATGCCTTTTCCCTCGAATTTGCCTATGGGGAACGACCGTTTGAAGAGACTTGGGATTTAGGGGCAGCCATCGAAGGCGAACTGGTCTTTTATCCGAGTGCCTATCCCCTACGAGGGGTTCTCAAACCCGATGCCCAGGTTTTACAGACCGAAACACTGCAACAAATGCCGGGATTTAAATCGATCGCGGCGGCATTGCGAGGCTACAGCAGCGCCCTGGGGCAAAATCTTTGGCTCGATCGATTTCCCCTCACCCTCGCCCGGTGCGTTCCCGAATCTGGGGGTAAAGCGATTGCCGATGAGAATGGCGATCGTCTGCCCGTCGCCCCAGATTTTACGGGCGGGTGGCCGTTGATGGCAATTTCTGGCGGAGAGGCGATCGCGATTTTCGGTGAGTGGGATGGGGAGTTTTGGTTGCCGTTGAGTGCGTTTGCTGAAGGTCGGTTGGTGGTGTTGGGTTAAGGTTGTATTTATTTGTCAGCAGGTCAATAAATTGGCTGTAAAACCCTCCCATTGGGGGATCTCCCCCTCCTCGCGTCTCCGCGTCATTTTCTCCCTCATCCCCCTCATCTCCCTTGTCTCCCCATCTCCGCGTCCCCGCGTCCCCGCGTCTCCCCATCCCCCTTCCCCATCGCCGCCTTCGCATTCCGCCGCCACATCTGGGGTTTGATACGTCGCAGGGCAGAAGCCCGAAAACGCCGATCCCATTCTTCTTCGGATAAATCAGCCAGTTCCGCGAGCTTGGGGGCGCGGTTTTCGGGATAGGGGTGAAACTCCGCCACGTCTGTTTCCCGAGCAAATCGCTGGTTCCAGGGACAGACATCCTGGCAAATATCGCATCCGGCCACCCAACCTCCAAGGTGAGAGGCGATCGCCTCGGGGAGGGATTCGGCACGGTTTTCGATGGTATGGTAAGCAATACAGCGATTGGCATCCACCACGAACGGTTCGACGATCGCCCCCGTCGGACAAGCCTCCAAACAGCGGGTACAAGTGCCGCAATGTTGGGTATGGGGTCGATCGGGTGTGAGTTCCAAATTCGTCAGCATTTCCCCTAGAAACACCCAGGAACCGAACTCTCGGGTAATCACGTTGCCATTCTTCGCAATCCAACCAATTCCCGCACGCTGGGCCCATACTTTATCGGAGATCGGCCCGGTATCGGCATAGTAGCGCGCCTGTACCCCTTCCTGGCAACTCCGCAACCACAACGCCAGGGCTTTGAGTTTTTTATGCATCACCCGATGGTAGTCTCGTCCCCAGCCATATCGAGAAATTTTGCCGTATTCCGCACCTTCGGGACTCGAATGGGGCGTGTAGTAGTTGAGGGCAACGCAAATCACCGATTCCACCCCCGGCATACAGGCGCGGATATCTTGGCGTTTAGGGCTGTTCATCCAGTCCATCTCGGCGTGGTAGCCTTTTGCCAACCACGATCGCAATCGTCTCGCATCCTCGGCATTTTCAGCACTGACGGCGGCAATTCCCATCCGGTGAAATCCCAATTCCGTGGCTTTTTGCTGAATTTGGTGGCGACTGAGGGGAGTTATCATGTCGAGGGAGGAGATGGGTGGGGAAAGAGGTCGGATAAATCGAGATGGCGATCGTCAAATCCGGGTAACGTGACGGTTGAATCGGGTAAAAAGATGTGACGTTGGCGGTAATCGAAACTGCCCGATTGGGTTTGAGGAGTTTGTTTTTGATAGGGCTGGCGATAGATTTCTAACTGTCGATCGAATAAGTTAAAAATCCAATATTCGGGAATTCCCGCTTCTGCATAAAGGGGGAGTTTGACTTGTCGATCGTAGTCTAAAGAAGAGTCGGCAATTTCAATAACAAAGATAATATCTTCTGGGTAGGGATGATGTGATAAATAATCATCTTTGCAATTTCGGGCGATCGTAAAATCGGGTTCGGGTTCGCTATTATTTGGCAGGGTGATTGGGTCTTGGCAGTGAAGTATCGCCTCATCTGCCATCAATAGGACAAGGTTTTTAAGTAATTTCTGACAACAGAAAACATGTGCTGTTCTTTTTGAAACCATTTGAATAATTTCCCCGCGAATGAGTTCGAGGCGATCTTCTTCGTGGAAAAAGCCAATTTCTATTAGGTGATGGTATTCGGCGATCGTAAATTTTTTTGCCGTTGCTAAAGTCATAATATATTGAATGTGCGATGGCAGCGAATTTCTCCGATCGAAAGGAGAATTAAAAATCTATTGTCACACATCAGTTGAAGATTGGCTGCGAGCCGCGATCGTAGCAATTTTCAAGTCTATGAGATACACAAACTGTAGGGGCGGGTTTAGCGGAAATTCCTGCCATCACTGAGATTTAGAAATCAAAACCCGCCCTCGATATGTACCTCGATCGAGCAAGAACCGCTATCGTTGGGAAACAAAAAATTGGGAGAACAAACTCGTACGATTTCTGCCATTACCCACTCGAAAAAAGGAACTCTTAAGCGGTTGTGCATTTAAACCAGATATTGCCAAAAATAGCAAATTCTCGAAAATCCTTGTCTGTTCCCGTAAGGATTCAGGTTCCATTTGAGATCCGGCTGAGGTAACAATGAGCAGGGGCGGGTATGAGATTTCAAATTTGGGCAAGTCTCCCAAGATATTGCTAAACCCGCCCTTACATCATTTTTCCTCGTACATGACACCTGAATGCTTACCTATTCCCTGTTCTTATTCCCCATTCCCCGTTCCCAGTCTTAGCTGTCAATCGTAGATGCATACCTGCTTAATACTTCCGTTCCTGGGGTTCAAACATCGAAAGATTCACCTGCATCCCCCCAATTTCAATGCCAGCCGGAGAATAATACGCCAAGGTATGTTGGAGAAAATTCTCATCATCTCGGCTGGTAAAATCTTCCCGAGAATGGGCCCCCCGACTTTCCCGACGATTCAGCGCCGAAGTGAGAATGGTTTGGGCAACCACCATCAAACTATTCAACTCCATCGCCTCAATAATTTCCGTATTCCACAGCGTCCCTTTATCGTCTAAATACACCTGCTGGGCTTGCTCCTGCAACTTCTCCAACTCTTGTATTCCCTGGCGCATTACCTCGTCGCGCCGAAATACGCCGCAATGTTCGCTCATGCAATCCTGCATCGCCTGACGCACTTGGTTAATTCGAGATTCTCCGCGACGATCGAACAAACTCTGAATCTGCTGCCGCGCTTCGTCCACATAGCGTTTTTCGTCGATTTCAGGTAACTTGCGATCGGGTAAATCGGCAGCGATCGCACTTCCGGTTACCTTCCCATAGACGACGCATTCAAGCAAGGAGTTACTCCCCAACCGATTCGCCCCGTGTACCGACACACAGGCACATTCTCCGGCCGCGTAGAACCCATCCACCAAACCTTCGGCGCTACTGCGGACTTGCCCTCGAGTATTCACCGGAATCCCCCCCATCGAGTAGTGGGCGGTAGGACGCACGGGAATCGGCTGGTGTACCGCATCCACTCCCAGCAGGCGATGGGCTTCTTCCCAAGCAAAGGGAATCCGACTCATAATCTTTTCTTTGCCCATATGCTGTAAGTCTAGATGGACGCAAGCCCCACCAGGACTGCCATCGGCGTTGATACCCCGTCCCTGACGAATTTCGGTGGCGATCGCCCTTGAGGTAATATCGCGTGGGGCCAACTCCATCTTACCGGGAGCGTAGTTGGCCATAAATCGATCGCCGTGGGCATTTTTGAGATAGGCCCCTTCTCCCCGAACGGCCTCGGAAATCAGCACGCCGACGGGATACAACCCGGTGGGGTGGAACTGGACGAACTCCATGTCTTCGAGGGGAACGCCTGCCATTGCCGCCATTGCCAAACCGTCTCCAGTGGAGGCGAAATCGTTGGAGGTGGTATTGAAAACCCGACCGTAGCCTCCGGTGGCGAACATCACCGCTTTGGCACGCACTACCTGGAGTTGCCCGGTTTCGATGTGGTACATCACCACTCCTTTCGCCTGACCGTCTTCGAGAATCAGGCGCATCACGTACCACTCTTCGTAAATCCGCACGCCGTAGCGCCGCAGGTTGTTCACCAACTCGTGCAGCATGGCGTGACCGGTTTTATCGGCCGCGTAGCAGGTGCGGTTGTGGGAATGTCCGCCAAAAGCCCGTTGGGCGATGCGGCCGTCTTCCAAGCGAGAAAACAGCACTCCCATATGTTCCAAATCGATGACGACATTGGGGGCTTCGCGGGTGAGGATGGCCACTGCATCTTGGTCGGCGAGATAGTCGGACCCTTTAACGGTATCGAAGGCGTGGGCTTCCCAGCTATCGGCATCGTCTACGTTTTTCAGGGTGGCGGCGATACCCCCTTGGGCGGCGACGGAATGCGATCGAATGGGGTGGGTTTTGGCGACGACGGCAACGTTGAAATTGGGGTTGGTGCGAGCAATTTCAACGGCGGCCCGACTACCGGCGAGTCCACCACCGACAATTAAAACGTCATGTTCTAACATATTTACCAGCGTGAGGAAGGGAAAGTGAATTTTTAGCGGTTGAAACCTGGAAAAATCAAATAAAAAAGAGAAGACAAGAAAGATAGATAGCATCAAAGTTTATCTACAATCTTGTCTTCGCATCGTAACTGGATTTTTACCAAGTTAAGCGGTTCGTTTTTATTTTTTTATATTGCCTCAACCCCATTGTCTCAAGGGTAGGGGATTGCCTCGAACCCGATCGAAAAATCCTGACAATAACTATTTTTTTTAAGCGGAAGCGGGCTTCTTTCGACCACCTCGACGAGAGGCGAGTAGTGCTTCTTCCGCAGCCGAATCGACGGCTTCCAACTCAATATGATTGAGTAATGTGGTCACAAATGCAAATAATAAGAAAGGTAAAGAAAGAACGAGAATTAAGCCCACCGTTAGTAGAGCATAAGTTTCGCGGGCACTACTCCACAAGGCAAGAGCGGCCGCCAAACTCAGAAAAATCACAATTAACCAGATAATAATTTGACCGTAAATATCGCCAAAGGAGAGAGTGCAGGCAAGCCGATATTTTTGAGGTGTCTCCATAATGCTCCTGTTTGTGAGTATTGTTTATGCGATCTAAGTTAAAGCTTATGGATGGAGTTGTCTGGGATTTTTCAAGTTTTTTAAAGGTATTTCTCAAAAAATGACATTATCTTGCAAATGAAGTTAATATTTTTTAAGTAATGTTAATTAATATTTTGCTCGATCGAAAATTCGATAAGCTCGGATCGACTCAAAGGGCGATCGGTTGGGAAAGACGATCGCCCTTGCGGTTAATTTAGAACTGGATTAGTGGCGATTAGTGGTGCAAGTGAAGGTTCAAGGCTTCCCAGGTTTGGGGTCCGACAACACCATCGACAGTCAACCCATTCCGGTTTTGGAAAGTCTTGACAGCAGCTTCGGTGCGAACGCCGAAGATACCATCAATAGTCAGATTGTAACCCCGGCGGTTCAGTAAATTTTGCAAGCGTCGAACCGTTTCTCCAGTGCTTCCTTTGCGCAGCAGGGGAAAACCGGGCGTGACGATTGGGTGGCGAACTTCTGCCAGACGATTCCAAGTTCGCAGGCCGACAATGCCATCCACAACTAAACCGTAGTCCGATTGAAATTTCTTGACAGCAGCCTCGGTTTTCGGTCCGAAAATGCCATCGACTTGCAATTTCAAATCATCGAGATGATGGTAAATATCATTGAGCGAGTTCTGCACGTGTTTCACATCTTCACCGGTACTGCCTTGACGAAGAATGGGTTGAGATTTACGTGTTTCTTTAGCAACGGTCATGACTGAATACTCCTTGAATGGGTTAGTAATGGATTCGTAAGAGGTGTTTTTGTTTGCCCTCTTATCTTTGATTTTGTAGATATCCAGACCCATATGTCTTCGATTTATGACACTTAAAAAATTTAAACTCGATCTCGATTTTTTCGATTCTTCTCTCAATCGATGGAGCCACCAAACTACCGTATTTAGTACCCTTTGGGGAGAAGGTGACAGTTGAGAAATTGGTCGATCGACTCCATCAAAACATAAAAAAATCTGAGTTATTCCGATAAAAATCTTGAAAAACTCAGATAAATTTTCTGGTATTCCCAAAAGTAATCTTTCAATGTCCCTGCGGACACATTCGTGACAAGTTAAGCAATTTGGTCGGATGTCAAGTTGACTAGCTCGAACGATAGAACCCTTTGCCAATAAAGCGTTTTAGCGATCTGACTCTTGTACGCAGGGGGTTTGGGGGGAGACCCCCCAACTCCGGGTTTTCGGTCAATGATTGATAGGTAGATAAAGTGAATACCGCCTTAACTTGTCACCCATGCTGCGGACAAGTCTGTAAATCCTGTTGTTTCAAGTGTTCGCAAACCCGTTCGTTTCGATCGCCCTTCGGTGTTAAACCGATCCAGGCTTCAATTTCATCGACATCGAACCCTATTTCGTAGCGATCGCACACTTGTATTAACGGACGGCGAATGAGTAAGGGATTTTCGACCATCAGTTGCAGGGCGTTTTGACTATCTAATTGTTCGGGAACCACTTCCCCCGACTTAATTTGAGGGGCCGTTCGATTAAACCACTCGGCTACAGGACGCTGCCCGAAAAATCGCTGTAATTCCCAAGGAGTCCACGGTTGAGTTAATAAGTTCCGGGCAATTATCTGATGTCCGGCTGCTTCCAAGAGGGCTTTTTGCCGAGTATTATTAATGCAGCCAGGTTTTTCGTAAAAAAAGATCGTTGCCATGCTTTCCAATCCTATTTGTCGTGGGTGTTAATGAGCGATCGAAATATTGGTGGCGAGATTTGTGGTAAAAGAGTTGAATCGTCAGTCGGAAAACTCCCCCTCAGAAATTCTTCACGGTATGGTTCGCCGGATCGTATTCAAACCGACGAGAATGATAAGTTTCTCCATAAAGACTGAAACTCAACGTGGGTTCGTCTCCTCCAGCCTGGACCTGATGGATGGCATCGCTGGTAAAGCTAATAATGTCTCCTGGCAGCAGGATAATTTCGCCGACGGCTTCCACGCGATGGGGGAACTGGGTATCGGGAACGCGCCGCCAAATCGTGTTGCGTTCTTCTCCCTCGAGGATGGCGACAATGCCCCAGTTGCCGTGGTTGTGCACTGTGGACATCGTACCTGGCGAGGCGGTGACCGTTTGCACCGTTAGCGGATATCCCAGTTCGTCGTACAGCATTAATGCCGACATTTCCGAATCGTGAGATTGAGGCTTTTGCGTCCGAACCCAGTAGGAGTTGGTTATCAGTCGCCGGACGATTAAACGCAATGCCGCCAAACAGGCAATCTCGTCATCGCCGCGTTCGAGAACATCTTCAACTTCCGTGAGAAAGCGGTGCAAATAGTAAGGAGTTCGCAGCAAGTCCCATTCTTTGGCGGGTTTGCACGTTTGCCAACTCCCATCTCCGGTCACCAGAAAATCCCGATTCTTCATCGCGCCTATTCCTCGTACTCGTCATCGTCATCCGGACGTTCTAGAATCTCTCGCACCACGTTTCCCCCAAACTCGTGGCGGTTTTCGATCTCGCTGACGTGGATGGCAATTTCTTGGGCCGCTGCGATTTCGCCAAGTCGGGCGTAAATCAACCCCGATGCGGCATAAGCGTTCAGATACAGCCGAATATTGGGATCGTCTCGGCGAGTTGTCAGAATTGGTTTTAATAGAGACCAGTTTTCTGGTAGCGCTTCGATAGATTTCACCCGTTCGAGTAGTTGCCTCGCCATCTTCAACGCCAGTCGATCGTTTTGGGTGTAAAAGAAGTAGCGGTAGGCAGAGACTAAAACATCGAGGTGTCCGTCGGCAGCAGCCAGGGCCCGATCGATATATTCATCGGCAAGAGTGGGATCGTCCCAGTGCGCGGCCGTCAATCGCAGCCATTTTTTCGCGGTTTCGGGAACGACATACCAGGCAAATTCATCGGGATGGGAAATGGAGGGATCGGGAACGGGTTGAGTCTGGATTGGAGGCTGTGGGTCGGAAAGGGGCATGACGATTGCAACATCTCGATCGATTCAACGACAGATCGACAACAAACCAGTAGTCTTCTCTTTCGATGAAATCCAAGACTGCTTGTCGATCGTTGGCGACATTCTTCAGCAATCGGCTTTTGCACAAAACAGCTCGATACTCGTGCAGTCCTTTAATGTGAGTGGACTCACCTACACGAGAAATTTCGAGTTTTGGATCGAGATTGCTCGTTCAAAGCCCAATGCTGACTATTTAGGCATTTTAGGATACGGGAATCGTCAGACCCTCGGACTTATTAAGCTTGCACTCAAAGGCTACACAGACCCATTGACGGACTTTTCACGCGATCGTTCGGGACAGTGCACGAGTATTTCAACTAAGATGGCTGCGGATTGGTTGAATGGGTTGCGCTCGTGCTCGAAGTCTGACGATCGCCCCAGAGATAAACGATCGGCACTCAGTCGGAGCGAGATCGGCAATCTATTCAATTTTAAGATATTAGTAGCTAACTGAAAATTTACAGCGTAGCACAGAAGCTTGATATAAAGAAAAAGTGTGAGTTTAGGAGCGATTTTTAGACTGTTTTTCGATGTCGTTTCGCTGCTATTTTCTTCACTTGCCTGACAGTTAGCTTCTATTCCAAAAACGTGAATAACGGGATAATTTTAGCGGAGAATCTGACATGTCGATCGCAAACATTTTTTCTGCGGTGGCGATCGAATTTTTTAAGGTGCAAAAATGAACGGTAGGGACTACACCCAAGTTTAGTGCAATGATACTCTGAGGGACTGATATTAGGTGACTTGTCCCGATCGATCTACAAGTTCGATAAAATATATCGAACTAAATATATTTAGCCATGACAGGAGCAAGGGAAAGCGCCTCTGGAAGCGAAGGTCTCTTCGATCGCTTCTTTAAATCGGGCATTTCTTGGTAGCAATGACAGCAAAACCAGTACACTTTTCGCGAGCGAACATGACGAACGAGAGTGTCCGAGCAACAAGGACATTCAGGACTTAACATGATAAATTTTATTACTAAAATAAAGTTTGATTAACTTATAACTAAATAGTATCATAATTATTAAAAAATATCCATGAAACGTTGATTTTTCTTCAAGGTGAACGATCGAGGATCGTCAAATCGCTCGCAAAAGATCGAGAGAGCGATCTCGCAAACGAGGTGCAAGGCACAAACCCTGCAAGTTCGGCATTCACAGCAAAAAATAAAGATTATCTTAAGCTAGATCGCAATAAGTTTTTCACCTAGTTTTGGCAATCGAAGTCAATTACTTTAAGGTAAAATAATTTTTTATTTGGCGTTTGCTCGAAAAGCTCGATCTAGTCAAGCTCATCCAAAATTTCTCTACATCCGAATTTTGAGAAGAATTCCTCGATCGAAAGCGCGATCGAACGAGGTAAGATCGAAAGATAGATTTTCATTGCGATCTCAAATCGCTAATTTAATTTTCCAGGATAGTTTATCGATGACATTACACTTCAAAGTGCCTACCATTTCCTGTGACGGCTGTGCCGAATCAATTACTAAAGCGATCGAAACGGCCGATGGCAATGCCAAAGTTTCGGTTGATGTTGCCGCTAAAACTGTCGATGTAGAAACTCAAATGTCTGAAGCATCTATCAAGCAGCTAATTCAATCAGTCGATCACAAGATTGAGTCTTAAAGTCTACTGAAGTTTTTCCTTAAATTCTTCAAGTTCTCTCAACGGAGGACAGGGCCGATCGTTTTTTCGATTTCAGCTTACCTGCTCCTCCTTTTGAGATCTCGATCTAAAAATGGCTTCTTAAAAAACGACGACTGCGGCGATAGATGCGGTAAACTGCCCGCACTGTATCCAAGATAAAATAGGGATAGCGAATGGGTAGCTTACTCAAAACGGGTAAATAAAACGAGTAGTAAACGCGCTTCAAATCCCGCCAGAGATAGCAGGGTTCCTCGTGCAGAAAGTCGGAAATATCTACTACTAAACCCCGTCCTTCGTGCATCATCACGTTGCGACCGTGTACGTCGTGGGGGCGAAGACCTCGGTAGCGGGCATCTTCAAGAGCGCGATCGATATCTCGAATCACCTGGGGTGGCACTCGCACGCCCCGATGGAGGCAGTCATAGAGAGTCATACCCTGAAGTCGTTTCAGAATCAACACCCCGTCTTTTGCCCAAAAACATTCAGAAAATGCTTCGTGAGAACCGAGGCGACGATACACTTCGACTTCTTCTTCAAAACCCGGACGACCGGGTGCGTAAATTTTCACCACTAAATCGGGGCAATTGGGGTGCATGAAGACGGCTGCATAATTTCCCGTCCCCACCAGCTTCCAGGGATGGGGAATTTTCTTGACCCGAACCGGATCGTGAGGTTGGACGCTTTGAATGGAGACGTTGGACAGTAAAACTCGTTCGACTTCAGCAATCAGCGAGGCGATCGATTCAGATATTAATGCAGACATTATTCTATACAGGTACTCTAAGTTTTTGATGTAGGATACACGATCGAATTTCGATTAACTCATGATTGCAATACATCGCAACAGACGAGGAAAGATTGAGTGGCTCGGTTCGCGCAAAACTGCTTTTTCTCCTAACTTTTTCTTCTAAGATGTTCTCAAACTTTCTTCTCGAACTTTCACTTCATTTATGAAATGTCATCCGGGTTAATTCCGGCTTGCCGCAATCGTTCGGCTAATTGTTCGGCTCGTTGTTGGGCGGCTTCTTTTTCCTGACGTTCCCGTTCGAGTAGCTCTTGAGCGGTTTCTTTTTCTTGGCGTTCTCGTTCGGCGCGCTGGCGTTCTCGTTCGGCGCGCTGGCGTTCTCCCTCAGTGCGTTCGTCTGGGGTGGGAATCCAATTCCCTTGGCTGTCGAACCAACGCAACCACTGCCGTCGCACGCCGCGATAGGTTCCCAGCCACAGCCCTAAGCCGAGGTTCAACTCCGGCAGCCAAACGCGCGACTGGGGTAATTCTAAGGGTCGATAGTGCTTCCCTTCCAAGCGAAACACCTGCATTTCGTCCGTGAGTCGATCGAAGACGACATAATAGGGAACGGCTAAAATTTGTTCGTAGACTTCCCACTTACTCGGTGGCGTGACTTGGCGTTCGGTTTCCCCTAAGTCTTCGGCGCGAGTACTGGGCGACAGAAATTCGATCGCCACGCTGGGACGAACCCCTTCTTGCCAAATGACGTAACTCAAGCGCAAGTCTCGCTCTTCGTAAAGGCGCGGAATCCCAACGACGGCAAACCAGTCGGGACGCTTGTACCAGTTTGGGTTTCTGGGGTCGTAGTAGAGATTTAAATCGCTGGCGACGACAATGCGATCGTTCGGATAGTTGGGGGGACAAAAGGTGGCACTGCTCAGTTCGGCTTGCCACAGGTGAAATTCGTCGGGCAAACCCGCCTCCTCCACAGCTTCACTAGGTAGATCGTACATCGTGGGGAGGGTCTCTTTGGGAGAGCGAGGGGGATCGGTCTGCTCGATGGAAAACTGGGTGGGTGACATAAGTGCGATTGCAGTGGGTTAGATGAGTGGCAATCCTCATTGGTGAAAGGTTAAGGCTGTATTCACTTTGTCAACCTATCAATAATCTGCCGAAAACCCGGAATTGGGGGGTCTCCCCCCAAACCCCCCGCCGGGGGCCTTGCGCCTCCCCCGAACCCCCCGCGCACAAGAGTGATATCGTGGAAAGCATTAGCATCAAAGGGGTCGAGCGATTCGAGCCAGCCAATTTGACATCTGACAAAATTGCTTAACCTTTCACCAATGGGCAATCCTTTATAGAAATTATAGATCCTGAGATTATAGATCTTTGCGACCTCGATCCTGTTAACGATCGCCCGATCGCTTTTTCCTCTCAAAACCTTTTTCTCAACGTTTTCATTTCAACTGCATGGATTCGAGGCGATCCATTCGAGCAGAGATCGATTCACCAACTCCGGATCTTCATCGTAAGCGCAATGTCCGGCATTCTCTACCCCGACAAACTGACAGTTACCCGGTAGTGCCGTTAAGTCTCGAATGCCGAGGAGCTTGCAAAAGCCACTCAGGGGAACGATGCGATCGTCGTTGCCCCAAATTAGGAGGACGGGAATCGTCAGTGCGGGCAGCATCGTTTTCACGCTTTTGGGGCTATAATCCTCCGTATCGCTGCGCGATCGCGCCAAACGGCAGAAGACCTCGAGCGCGCCTCGATCTCGCGGAGGAGTGGAAAATAGAGCCACTAGCTCGTCATCGACTAATTCCGGTCGCCGATAGATTTTTTGCAGCACCGATCGCAACAGTTGGGGACGGCGCACGAACCGGAAAAAGGGAGCTAGCAGAAGCGGAGAGGCGAAGAGGCGCTCGAGGGAACGGGCAAAGGCGGGGGCTTGATTCGGTTGAGCATCGGGAAGGGTGAGAAATGCCAGGTGCGAGGCAATTTCCGGGCGATCGCTCGTTGCGGTCAGAGCAACCAATGCCCCCAGAGAATGGGCGACGATCGCCGTTGGCTTTTGAATGAAGCACGCCCAAAAGTCTTTGACTAAATCCGCCCACAGTTGAACGTTGTAGCGTTCTGAAGCTTTTTGAGAACCGCCGAAGCCAAGGAAGTCTAGGGCATAGACAGTGTGGCGTTGGCTCAAGGCTTGCAGGTTCGATCGCCATTGTCCGAGTGACGAACCGAACCCGTGCAAGAGCAAAATCGGCGGTGCGTGGGGGTTTGCTTTTCGAGCGCGGATAAAAGTGTAGCGAATTTGCCAGCCCCGCCACGCCCAATCGCGCTGGCAACCGAGATGGGGGGGGAATGGAGTGAGGGTGCGATCGGACATGTTGTTTGGGAAATGGGAAATGGAGAAGACGCGGGGACGCGGGGACGCGGAGACGCGGAGAGGGGGAGATGCGGGGACGCGGAGAGGGGGAGACGCGGGGACGCGGAGAGGGGGAGATGCGG
>JAXHUC010000169.1:0-13201 GCA_034189805.1 Cyanobacteriota bacterium | reverse complement strand
CTCCCCAGCCTCCCTCACCTCCCTCACCTCCCCCATCTCCGTTCCGACATCACAATCCGGTTGTATTCTTAGAAGTCCAGCCCGTTGCTTTTGCCCCGATCGCCGTTTTCAGATCTCCCGAGAGCAATAATGTATAAGCATGAGGCGAACCGCCCGCACCGTCTTCGGTCATCGAACTGCCATCAGTATTGCGGGGGGCAAACCAGGAGTTCGCCGTCACCTTCAAGTCTCCGCCAACATTTTCGAGATCGGTAATGACTAAGGAGTTGGTTTTGCCGTTGCTGGCGAGGCGGGCAGAGATGTAAGCTGCATCGAGCAAGTTTCCCGTCGCTAAATCGATCCGACCGATGACCCCAATTTTCGGACCGCCCCCCGATCCGTAACTCCGCAGCCAGGATTGGGTGGCATCGCCACTGGCGCGCCGCCAATCTTCACTCGCATTTCCCTGCGTGCCGTCCGTGCTGAAGGTGGCGTACAAGTTCGTCCCATCCCAGAACAAACCCGACCCCCGGCCGTCTGCCCCGGTCATTTCGTAGTCGGTTTTTACCCAGTTGTTGGCCGGATTGGCGCTGTCGAAGCTGGCGATAATCGGATCTTGGTTGATACCCGTTTTCTGCCACGTGCCGATATAGATGGTTTGCGTGCCCAAGGTCAGTTTTTGTCCTCCCTTGGCGGCAATGGTGGCCTCATCGTCGCTGGGGGTAAACTTAGTCGCGTTGCTGCTGATGGCGGCAGGCTGGGCGGGCGGTAGCGATGCGGTGTCGTCGTCGGTGATGGTGAGGACGGCACTATCTTCGGTTCCCAAATCTGCTCCGATCGCATTGGCGATCGAAATCTGCACTGTTTCGTCCCCTTCCACATCGCCATCGTTGCTAATGGAGAAGGTAAAGGTTTTGCTGGTTTCTCCGGGGGCAAAGGTCAGAGTTCCGTTGGCAGCGGTGTAGTCGTCGCCCGCAGTTGCCGTCCCGTCGCTGGTGGCATAGTCGATACTGGCTGCTGTGGTGGTATCTCCCGCGCGATCGAGGGCGATCGTTGCCGTCCCCGCATCTTCATCGACGGTGTAGCTAGTTGCATTCAACGTAATGGTGCTACTGGTTCCGGTATCCGTTCCCGTATCCGTCCCGGTATCCGTTCCCGTGTCAGTGCCAGTATCGGTTCCGCCTCCAGTATCAGTGCCAGTATCAGTGCCAGTATCCGTTCCCGTATCGGTTCCGCCTCCAGTATCAGTGCCAGTATCCGTCCCGGTATCCGTTCCCGTGTCGGTTCCCGTATCCGTTCCTGTACCGCTACCAGTATCCGTTCCCGTGTCCGTATCCTCCGTTGCAAAGTCACTGGCATCGATCGAACTACTATCGATCCCCTGGAGAGTCACTAAAATGCGATCGGTTGTTGTATCGCGAACGATCGTATCTCCGGTGAAGTCTCCCGTTCCTTGAGAAATCTCTAAATCGGCAAAACTAACACCGTTGGTGAGAAATAGAGAATCTTGTCCCTTGGTAAAATCACCAACAACGCGGGCAGCTTCGACCGTTCCACTACCATTCTCGGGGTTAAGAACAAACGTATCGCGACCATCGCCACCCCAAAGACTATCGGAACCCGAACCACCGATTAGCGTATCGTCACCAAGGTCTCCATAAAGAACGTCGTCACCGAGTTCTCCTAAAATCAGATCGCTATCTCGCCCCCCCCAAATACTATCGCTATCTCGTCCACCATAAATCGTGTCTTCTCCGACGTTTCCAAAGATGCGATCGTCTCCTAAATTACCAAAGAAAACATCCTTTTCTTTGCCGCCAAATAACCAATCGTCATCTTTTCCACCCGCAATTAAATCTTCTCCTTGGTTGCCAAAGAGATAATCTTCTCCTTGATTTCCATAAAGACTGTCGTTTCCGCCAAAACCCATGACGGTATCGTTTCCACCTAGAGCTAACAGGACATCTTGTTTTTGAGTTCCCGCAAATAGATCGGCATCGGGAGTCAGGAAGTTAGAGTCGTTGAGTTCGATCGAAAGCATGATATTGAATAGAGTTGTGATGAATTACGTAAAATTGTCGTTCTCAAGATTAGATTTAAGCTAATACTTGCTATCGCAATATTTGGCAAAAATTTGAGTTAATAAGTCTGTCGTAACTCATGAATTTTTAGGTCTCAAATTGAAGGGTGTCAGTTCGGTTATTGGTCTATAATTCTCGAGGCGAGATATTCGATATTTGCATTTGGCTCTCTACAAACCTTCCAAGTTTTTCGGAAATCTATCGAGGCGATCGTCTTATCTTTAAAATCAATTGACAATTTATTTGCAGTTTTGAAATAAAGACAAGTAATAGAGAAATACTCTAAAAAACTGTCAATCGATGTTTTGACTCATTTGAATTTGCGAACATTCGAGAGAGAAGCACTCGGGTGGAAATACATTCGATCGAGTGAAATCGAGTGCTTCTTCTCTACCGTGCGAATGGATCGCGATTTGCTCTAAGCAATACCCCGATTACTTCGGCTTAGCGAACTTTTGAGTCCAATAGGTGAAGTAATTGGTATCTCCCGTATCGTTCGGCAAGTAATAGTACCCAACACCGAGTTCGGTAAACCGAGTATCTAAGAGATTCCGATTGTGACCGGGGCTGGCAATCCAAGCATCTACAACTTGTTGGGGACTAAACTGACCGGCGGCAATGTTTTCGCCAGCAGAGGAGTAGTTATAACCTTCTGCTCGAATGCGATCGAAAGGCGTGTTTCCTTCGACGGGATTGTTGTGCTCGAAGAAGTCCTGATTACCCATATCTTCGCTATGTTCTTGGGCTGCGTCATGAAGTAGGGCGTTGGCTGTCAGAGGCGATCGCGCTTTTCCATCGATCGCACTTTGTCGGGCGCGATGTTCGTTGGTGAGGCGTAACACTTCATCGAGGAATTCCTGGTTTACAGACCCCGAACCAGTACCACTGCCCGTGTCGGTACCACTTCCGGTGTCAGTTCCACTTCCAGTATCGGTTCCACTTCCAGTATCGGTTCCACTTCCAGTATCGGTTCCACTTCCCGTGTCAGTCCCGCTGCCGGTGTCGGTTCCACTGCCAGTATCAGTCCCGCTGCCGGTATCCGTGCCAGTCCCACTGCCGGTATCAGTCCCACTGCCGGTATCCGTGCCGCTTCCGGTATCCGTGCCGCTTCCGGTATCCGTGCCACTTCCGGTATCCGTGCCACTTCCGGTATCCGTGCCGCTGCCGGTATCGGTTCCACTTCCGGTATCCGTGCCACTTCCGGTATCGGTGCCGCTTCCGGTATCGGTGCCGCTGCCAGTATCAGTTCCACTGCCGGTATCGGTGCCGCTTCCGGTATCGGTGCCGCTGCCAGTATCAGTTCCACTGCCGGTATCGGTGCCGCTGCCAGTATCAGTCCCACTGCCAGTATCGGTGCCACTGCCGGTATCGGTGCCACTGCCGGTATCGGTGCCACTGCCAGTATCCGTGCCACTGCCGGTATCGGTTCCGCTTCCGGTATCTGTACCTTCGATCGTAAAGTCACTGGCATCGATCGTGCTACTATCGACCCCTTGGAGCGTCATCAAAATGCGATCGGTTGTAGTGTCGCGGACGATCGTATCTCCGGCAAACTCCCCAGTTCCTTGGGAAATTTCCAAATCCCCAAAGCCTAAGCCACCACGGAGGAGTAAGGAATCTTGGGCGTTGGTAAAGTCGCCCACGACCCGAGCATCTTCTAGGGTTCCACTACCATTATTGGGGTCGAGAACGAACGTATCGCGACCATCGCCACCCCAGAGACTATCGGAGCCAGAACCGCCGTCTAACGTGTCGTCTCCAAGGTCTCCATAAAGAACGTCGTTACCGAGTTCGCCGAAGATAACGTCGTTGTCTCGGCCGCCCCAAATGCTATCGTTATCTCGTCCGGCATAGACTGTATCTTCTCCAACGTTGCCAAAGATTGCGTCGTCTCCTAAATTACCGAATAAAACGTCTTCTTCTTTGCCGCCAAACAACCAATCGGTGTCTTTGCCACCAGCAAGTAAGTCGTTGCCTTGGTTGCCAAAAAGGTAATCTTCTCCTTGATTGCCATATACACTGTCGTCTCCACCCGATCCGACAACGGTATCGTTGTTGCCCAGTCCGAGAACCATATCGTTCCCCGTACTCGCCGCAAAGAGATCGGCTTCTGGTGTGAGTAAATTAGGTTGAATTTCGTTAGTTTCAAGGGATAACATAAGCGTACTCTGGTACTATTTGAACGAATATGATGTGATGCTAGAAGCAAATTCTTCCTCATTAACTTTGAGTCAATTCAAAGTATGAAGTAAAATTGCAGATAAACCGAACGATCGAGAATATCGATCGCAGCATAATACTTTTGCTGTTAGCATTCAGCCGTCAGCAATTTGCTAGCAAGTGCAAAAAATGAGCGGGGTCAAGTCGGTCATAACGATCGAAAATTTTCAACCATTCAGACTATCGCGATGAGAGTATTCTAGATAGCGAACAGATAGCTAACTTCATTCACGGATAGTCGATCGCCAAATCCTGACTTTGCTATTGACTCAGTTCTTTTGAGTTGATATCGAGAGAGTTCCTAGGAAATCTAGGAATTATATCGTTGAAAATTGGAAAATTTCCTTATCGAACAACAGACAAGATAAAAAAGTAGACACTTGCGGTAGATCATGTCAGGTCTGTTAAGAACGATCGAAAAACTCAGACAAAATTGAATTGCGAGCATTAATGCAGTTTTTGCTCTTAAGAGAATCGAAGAGGTAGATTAAATTTCGTTTCGCTCTCTATCTACCCATACTCAATAATTGATTTGCTGTCCGGAAAACTATCGAAATAATAGAATTTTTCTTGTAATTATTTTATCGATACTGATGATGTATATTAAAACATATTCTCAAAATAATGACATCAATTTTAGATGAAAAATCCACAAAAATATGAATAAGATTTTAGCCTGCGATCGTCACAAAATTGATTATCATAAAAATTCAGCGATCGCATCCGAAGATTTACGAAATTCTGAAACTCAATTCTTGATAATTATCCCAATCGCCTTTACCAACGGGTTCGAGTTACCATTTTCAGCATCAGAAAACAGAGACTCTGAGGTGAAGAATTGGCAATATGCAATCGAGTAAAAGAGATGCACCCATAAAAAAACGACCGGATTAACGATCGACTTACAGTTCAAATAGAGTTTTAATCCGGTTCCGAATCCAGAAGAAAGGCGTTTCTTCACCCTCGGAGTGGGCTAAAATCCCTAAATCTTGCAACGTCTCTTGACGTTCTGCCAACTTTTGAGCGATCTGATCGGCAAGGCTAGGTTGTTCGGTGAGTAGTTTCTGCAAATCGTGGCGTTCGACGACAAACAAAATCGAATCTTCCAGAGTTCGGACGGTTGCCGTTCTCGGCATTCCCATCAACAGAGACATTTCCCCAAAAAATTCTCCTTGGTGTAAGGTGGCGATGTACTGTCCGATTTTCTGAGAAATCACCTCGACTTTACCCGTGAGAATAATATAGAATGAGTCGCCCGGATCGTTCTCCTGACAAACCACTTGTCCCGAGGAAAAGACTTGTCGGTATCCATATTCAATCAGTTTGCGCAATTCTAAGTCCGTGCAGTCTTCAAAATAGGCAATCCGCCGCAGCAGTTCTCGCAATGCATAGTTGTTGAGGGATTTGACAGGTTTTAAAGTGCTGTCGTCGTTATAGTTTGGAGGGGCGTAACGACCATTTGTGAGACGAGTCTCTTCACGGTTTTCCAATGCCCGATCGCCCGTTCCACCATTTTGGAAATTAGGTACGTCGCTGTGGCGAATCCATACGTCTCGTTGGGGAAACGGAATCGTAATTTCTCGCTTTCGCAGTTCGTATTCGATCCGAAAGTTCAACGCACTTTGAATCACCTCTTTGTCGGGAGGATTATCGATCCAAACGAGTAACTCAAAATTGAGCGAACTATCCCCAAAGCTGACAAACCATACCTTGGGAGAGGGAAAACTTAGAACGCCTTTTTCAAAACGAGCAACATCGAGTAAAGCTTCAGTCACTAACACCGGATCGCTGTCGTAGGAAACACCAATGGGAATGTGCAAGCGACATTTTGGATCGCGATAACTCCAGTTAACTACTTGTCGATCAACAAATTGGCTATTGGGAACGATAACAAAGACTCCATCAAGGGTTCGCACGATCGTCGATCGAATGGAAACTTTTTCCACCGTTCCTAAGAGATCGTCAATTTGGACGTAGTCCCCGGCTTGAATGGGGCGCTCGAATAATAATGTTAAACCGCTAATAAAGTTACTCGATATATTCTGCAAACCAATACCAAAACCCAATCCGACCACACCAGCAACGACCGCCAGGGAACGAACGTCAATTTCCTGAGTTTGGAGAACGATGAGAAAACCAAATGCCGTGAGCAAATAGCAGATGACAGAAGAAGCTGAATCTCGCGAGCCTCTGGGCATTCCCATGCGTTTGAGGATGATATCTCCAATCCATTTCCCAATTCTTCGAGAAACAATAAAAATAATTATGGTAAAGAGAAGAACTCGACAAATTATATTCAAGGAAATTGCCGTCGTTCCCAGAAAAAAGATCGGCGCATTAAAGATAGTTGTCAGCGCGCTCAGAAGATTTTGAAGCTGAGATATAATCCAATCCATTCGGTACTCCTAAAAAGGCTTTTCGATCGAATTTAGATGCTGCAAACACTCAAATTGATTCGCCGTAAAATCGGTATTTTTCTATATACCGATGCGTTCCCTATTAAGTGAGTTAGTGTATCACGCTCGGGTGCGGGCGGAGGGGGGATGAGGGAGACGCGGTGACGCGGGGACGCGGGGACGCTCCAGAGAAGAGGGACAAGGGAGATGGGAGAAATGTGAGAATTGGGGGAAATGGGGGAGAAATAAAGGAAAGTTTAGCTCCCGAAGCCCCCGAAGCTCTCCCCGAAGCGCCCTCAGCCTCCCAAGCTTCATCTTTCCTGTCTCTGCAAGCCGACACTCGGTTCCCGATCGCCCCAACCCCAGACTTTCGATCGCAACTGGAAAAAACAAAAGACCGATCGCCCTTTTCGAGCCTAAACCTGGTAAAAATAGGGGGATATGCGAGGAGTGAAACATCTAGCGTGAAAGGCGATCGCTTAGCAAGATTGTGGCAGACCGCGATGCGGTGGGTCGATCGATACGGAATTCCCGATACTCGAATTCCCCCTGGGGCGATCGTGCGTTGGAATCCTCACCGACGATGGCAGCGACGCGGGGCAAAGGCATTGGCGGGTATGGTCGGTATCCTCCTGTTGGGCGAAGGGGTACATCCGGGTGTGGCCTTGTCTCCTCCCGCGCCTTGCGGTTGGTTGGCGGCCCTCGAACCGCCATTACCGAATATGGGAACGGTGCAATCTGTCGATGCGCTGTACCGGATTCGCGAGCGCCTGGATTTGGAAATCGAGCGCTGTGACGGAAATTTGACCCTGGCGGATATCGCCCCTCAAGTTTTCGATGCGGATACTTTAGAAGTTCAGCACGAATCGTTCGATCGCCACCGCAAATCCGTAGACGATCGCCTGGAATTGGAAGCTCAAGCGGGTCAAATCTGGGAGGAGACGATGGAACTCGCCCAAAGTGCGATCGCCGTGGGGGAAGAGGCAAAACGCGATCGCAGCGAAACACCTGAAGATGCGATCGAAATTTGGCGGCAGACTCAATCCCGGTGGCAGCAAACTCTCGACAGCCTCGATCGCATTCCCGAAGAATCCTTACTCGCAGCCAACGCCACGGCGAAAACCGAAGAATATCGGGGCTATTTGGCGGTGGTGACCAATAAACTCGAAATCGCCCAACTCGCCACTGGATTTGTCTTCTATGGCGATACGAATCGGGATGGGGTGGCCGACGATCGCGATTATCCCGGTCGCCAACTTTGGTCTCTCGAATCCGGGGCGCTGATGCTATTTAATAACGACGATGACGATGACGATGGCGTACCCGATTGGGAAGACGATCGGGTGAACGGAACGGAAGACGAAGCAGATTTGGCCTTCGTGCGCCTGCAAACCGTCGCCGGATTTAAGGATTCGCAGATCGTCCTGAGTGCCGATGCTAATTCTCGCGACTACGTAAACCTGTTTCAAAAGGTGGAGGGGGATTGGAAACCCGTCGATCTCACGGGTAACGAATCGATCGTCGTCGATCGAGAAATTCTGCTGGCAGTGGAAGCCAAACAATTCGCCTATCGCAACTGGAACGGCATCTTGCGATTGGAGGCCACCGCCAGCAAAAATGGAACGAAAATCGCGGCCGATCGGGTGCAGCTTCGCGTTTCCCCCTGGATTCTTTCCCCCAATACCGCCCCAACAGAAGAATTCTTCGTCAGCGATCTGGGTATCAATCGCGAGTTTGTCGAACAAATTAAGGCGATCGTCCCCCAAACCGGAGCAAAATTAAAAGTTGTTCCCCAAGGGCCGACCTGGATGCAAGACACCATGGAAATCGGCTACGTTCAGTTTCCCCAAGCCAATACCCTGAAAACCGTGCCCAGCGTGTTGCAAGGCAACCGCAGTATCGGCTTGGATCGCTATCCCAAATCCTTACTGGGGAAAAACTTCGGCTGGTTCAAAATCGGTCAACCCCGCCCGGTTCCCCCCGGCAACGGTTTGCCCGACTGGTACGGCAATCTGGAGGTGACACCGCCTTTGCCCAACTATCCCCTGGGGCGCATTTATTACGGGCAATCTGGAGATGTCACCTTGCATCCGGAGGTGGTGGAATTTGTTAAAGCCCAAGAAATTCAAGGCCCTCCCGTGGCGATCGATACCTCTTGGCTGCTGATTCGCCACGTCGATGAAATTCTCAGTTTTATCCCCACCCCCGATGGCAGTCCTCTGGTGATGGTGGCTTCTCCCGAAGCGGGGGTCAACTTGCTGCGGGAACTCGCCGAACGGGGATATGGCGATCGCCTCATCAATCGGGGACTGAGTACCCAAACCACGGTGAATGCGGCTTTGGCAAACACCGCCCTGATCGAACACAACTTAGAAATACAGCGCGATTATATCGAACCCACCATCGAACAACTCAAAACAGAATTTCAACTCGACGACGCGCAAATTATTCAGATGCCGGAAATGTACACCACCTTCGGGGCGGCATGGTCGCCGAGTACGGTGAATTCGGTGGTGGTGAACGGTCAGCTACTCGTCTCCGATCCGCGAGGGGCGATAATTGATGACGTGGATTATTCTCAAGAACGATTTCGCCAACTCGTTGCCGCCTCTGGGTTACAAGTGCATTTCCTCAACGACAGGTCTTATCACGAAATGCGCGGCAATACCCATTGCGCCACCAACACCACCCGCAAAGGGAAAACGCAACCGTTTTGGGAACGCTTATCGGGTAACGGACAATTAGACATGGACAATTAACTGGACTGCTACAATAAATACACCTGGACGATCGCTCCAACTTTTCCGATGGCTTATCCTCTCCAAGAGCGCTACATCAATCTCCTCACGGATTTTGGCTTTAAACGAGTTTTCGGAACCGAACCCAATAAAGCCTTACTTATCGATTTCTTGAATACTCTTCTTCCCAACAACCATCGTATTCGAGATGTTACCTACAAACGAAACGAGAATTTAGGAAATACATCCCTCGATCGAAAAGCAATTTTCGATATCTACTGTGAAGGGGAAACCGGGGAGAAGTTTATCGTTGAAATCCAAAAAGCCAAACAAAATTTCTTTAAAGATAGAAGCATTTATTATTCTACATTTCCCATTCAAGAGCAAGCCTCTAAAGGAGATTGGGACTATCGACTGAAAGCCGTATATACCGTTGGCGTGTTGGATTTCATTTTTGACGACCATCAGAACGAAGACACCCTCATCCATACGGTGCAGTTAAAAAATCAAAACTGTGAGGTATTTTATGAAAAACTCAAGTTCGTCTATATTGAGTTGCCTAAGTTTACCAAAACCCTCGAGGAGTTAGAGACTCATTTAGAAAAGTGGTTGTTTTTGTTGCGACATTTGCCAGAGTTAAGCGATCGCCCCGAACCCTTAGAAGAATCAATATTTTCTCAACTGTTTGAAGTGGCTGAAATTGCTAACTTCTCTCCCCCAGAACGGGATAGCTACGAAAATAGTTTGAAGTACTATCGCGACTTAAATAATGTGGTGAATACGTCCAGGGAAGAGGGTCGAGAGGAGGGATGGATTGAAGGCCGTCAAGCGGAACGATCGCGACTCCTCGAACGCCAACAATCTCTCGTTGTGCAGCTTCTTTCTCGCACCCTCGGAGAATTACCCAGTCCGATATCGGCACAAATTGCTCAGTTGTCGTGGGAACAACTCGAAAGATTGAGTTTGGCGTTATTGGATTTCTCGACGCTTGAGGAGTTGGTGACTTGGTTGGAGAGGTGAGTGTCTGACAAATTGATGGGAATGGGGAATGGGGAGAGAGCGGTGAACCCCAGCTCCTCTATTTTATTCGGATTAATTTCTCCCTGGTTAGACATTTTGCCTTCACACAACTTGTGGCAGGGATTCCACGATCTCATTCAGATGCTCGATTGGTTTCTATTTTATTTTCCTGACGGATAACTCATTATCCATTGGTGAAAGGTTAAGGCGTGAAAGGGGTCGAGCGATTCGAGCCAGTTAACTTAACATCTGACCAACTTGCTTAACTTTTCACCAATTCTCACGATCCATCAAGGGATACCAATCTGCGCAGTACCAGAACTGACATTTCCAGAGATTTGCAACTCAACTTCATTTGAGATACCTCTCAGAAGCGTTTTAGATTACAGGGGCGATCGTCTCAAACCTTTCCCAGTCAAAAGACTTAGACGGCCCAGACCGCGACCCTGACATTCCGGGGTTGCCAACTCCAGAGATTTTCTGTAACGACAGATACGAGAAATCTCACTACTGTAGTAAGTGTGAGGCGAACGAAGACCACACAAAACACAAACACACTCAACCAAACCATTTACACAAGGAGCAACTCAAATGGGCGTACAAATTGGTGGAAACGGTAATGACTTCCTCGTCGGTGAAAACGATTTCGATCTCTTGATTGGGTTGGATGGAGATGATACGATTCGCGGTGGCGCTCAGACGGATGCTCTAATTGGTGGAAACGGGAACGACTTGCTCGTTGGTGACACTGGAGACGACCAAATTTTTGGTGGTGAAGGTGACGACACTATGGTTTGGAATAACGGCGACGGTAGCGATGTGATGGAAGGCGGCAACGGTCTCGACATCGTTCAAGTCAACGGGGCCCAGGGCGCAGGTGATAACTTCCAACTCGAAAGCAACGGTCAGCGGGTTCGGTTCGATCGCCTCAACCTCGGACTCTTTAACCTCGATATCGACGATGTGGAAGAGTTTCAGGCCAATGGGGGTGGTGGTAACGATACGCTCACCGTGAACGACCTGACCGGGACGGATATCGAGTTTATCTCCTATGCTGGGGGCGGTGGAGACGATCTCCTCGATGGCAGCAACACTTCAACGCCCATCGATGCTTATGGTAATACAGGTAACGACACTCTCGTGGGTGGTAATGCTAGCGATACATTATGGGGTGGGAAAGATGAGGATCTGCTTCGGGGTGGTAATGAAGTCGATCTGCTAGCTGGAAATCAAGGTAACGACACTCTCGTTGGCGATCGGGGTGATGACTCGATGCGGGCTGGTTTGGGTGACGATCTGATGATTTGGAATAACGGTGATGGCAGCGACGAGATGAAAGGCGGCCAGGGCTTTGATACCGTTCAAGTCAATGGGGCCCAGGAGGCAGGCGATAACTTTGTTTTGGAAGCCCGTGGTGCGAACGTCAGGTTCCAACGTATCAATCTCGGGTTGTTTGAGTTAGACGTTCGGGAAGTCGAAGCCTTCGAGATTAATGGTGGCGGTGGTGACGATTCTTTCACCGTTAACGATTTAACGGGTACGACTGTTGAAACTGTCGCTTTCAACGGTGGCGACGGAAATGACTTCCTCGATGGCAGCAACACCTCTACTCCGATTATCGCTGATGGTGGTGCGGGTGACGACATTCTCATTGGCGGTGACGGTGACGACATTCTCATTGGCGGTGACGGTGCCGACCTATTGATTGGTGGCGGTGGTAACGACATTCTAATTGGGGGTAACTTGGACGACCTCACAATTGGCGTAATCAATACCTTAACCGGAGGGGCCGGAGCAGATTCTTACGTCCTCGCCAACGAGGACATCACTTACTACAACGACGGCGACAGCAACACGCCCGGACTCAACGACTACGCTGTGCTAGCCGACTTCAACACCGCAGAAGACTCCATTCAGCTCAACGCCTCTACCCAGTACGTTACCGGAGCATCTCCCGTCAACGGGGTTACCGGAACGGCAATCTACATCGACTCCAACGGCGATGGTTTGCAAGGTGCGGGAGACGAGTTGGTGGCCGTGGCTGAAAATGTGGCTTCCCTCGACCTCAACGCTTCGTATTTCAGCTACGTGTAAACTTACCATCCCATCCGGTGGGCGCAACCCGCCCGGTATGGCAAAGTTCCTTTTTCTTTCCTCCTCTTCTTACCAAAACTGCATAAGTTACTCCGCACCAGAAATACGTAAGAGTAACACTGCAAACTATGTCACATCCCTAGCTAACTCCCAGTTTCATCGTAGACTGGGAGTTTTTTTTAGACCGGGAGATGGGGAGAGTGAATGCAAAATTAAAAATTAAAAATTAAAAATGCAAAATTCGCCCTTGTCTTCCCCTCTCCGCGTCCCCGCGTCTCCGTATCCCCTCCGGGTATTGCATAAATCCTCAGAAGTCAAACGTAGATATACGTAGATCGCCGTCTCAAAACTAGGATACTGGTAATGAATCCGACTCAGGCTTGTGTTGTTCCATTCCAACAACCTTCTCAACAGACCGTTCGATCGATCGCCCATCGAACTCAAAAACATCATCGGGCTTCGGTTCGATATCTTTCCAGAAGCGAGTACCAACGGCCACAAACCGATCGCCTCGCCCAAACTTCGACCCAACATTCGATCGAAACTCCCCAACCGAGATCGTTGCAAGAACCCTCCAAATCCTCTTCTGTCAACGCAGACCTGGCTTCGGATCTGAGTCCGGCGGCCTGGAATAACCTCGGCATTGCTCTGGCAGGTTTGGAACAGTACGACG
>JAXHUC010000168.1:0-13243 GCA_034189805.1 Cyanobacteriota bacterium | reverse complement strand
GTTGTTGGGCAAGTTCTCGCGCGGTGCGTTCGAGTTGGGCTTGTTGCTCGGCGGCTTGGGCTTGTTGCTCGGCGGCTTGAGCTTGTTGCTCGGCGGCTTGAGCTTGTTGCTCGGCAGCTTCCCGTTGCTGGCGTTCGAGTGCAGCCTCCTGGCTTGCGGCTGCGGCCCGTTCTGCCGGGGTCGGCACTAATTCCCCCTCTGGGGTAAAAAACCGCAACTTCGACTCATAAATCCCCAAAAATAACTCTAGTTGCCGACTCCACAATCGCCCTTGGGTTGTCGGTTCGATGGGTTGATAGCGACTCTCGACCAGATGAAACCCCGCAAATTCTAAGGTGTCGGGGTGGAACCAAAAGTATTCTGGAGTGCGGAAGGTATTTTGATACAGCTCTTTTTTGGTGGTGCGATCGACTCGCGCGGTACTATCGGAGAGTAGTTCGATTATCAGATTGGGATACTTCCCTTCTTCTTCCCACAACATCCAACTGCGACGGGGGCGATTCTCGGTTCCCAACACCACAAAAAAGTCCGGTCCGCGAAAATCTCGGGTGGTGATGCGATCGCTGCTGTAGAAAATGGTGAGGTTTCCCGTGGCGTAATAGTCGGTACGGTCTCGCCAATGCCACTTGAGACAGGCGAGTAACAGTTCGATGAGTTCTCGGTGCAGGTCGCTTTCCAATTCCGGTTCGTCGCTCTCCAAATTGCCCGGTGGGATAATAATACCTTCGGAAGCGGGACTTTCAGTCAAGTCTGGAGCAGATTTCGGATTGGGGACGAAGGTGGTCACATCAAGGCCCGGAGCGCTATGTCGTTTATTATAAATGTTTCTTGTCAGGGACAAGGGATGCAGGGGAGAGTAAAGACAAGGAGAATTTCGCCTCCTCAGCTTTCAAAGCTTCCCTTCATCCAAAAATTCCTACTTCAAACAAGCATTCAGAGTTGAGATAGCTGCGGGGAAAAAGTCGCTCAACCAGGTTCGGCGAATTTGTCGAGTTCGATCGCGATCGATAAAATCGTTCACCGCATCCGTCCATTCGGCATCGTCACCCGGCAGAATTAGCCCGTAATACTGACAACTCAACGGGCGATCGGGAACGATCGCGTAGTCTTGAGGCGATCGCCCCTGTCGTTGTATTTCCCCGGCTAAGAGGATGCCATCGTCGATGAAGGTGTCGATACTGCCTTCGGTTAAAGCGGCGATCGCCTCGATTCGGGCGGCTTCTCCTTCAAAATACACCGTCTCTGCATTGGGATATTCCCGGCGCACCAACTCGTCGGCAAAGCTATTCCTCAGCACCCCAGCGCGCACTCCCGCCAGGTTGCCCGCGGGATTCACGGTATTGCCGGTTTCTACTAAAAATTGGGTTCCGGTGACGAAGAAAGCATTGGAAAACGTGACCCCATCGAGATCCGATCAAATTGAATTCGGGCCGCATTCGAGATGGACAGTGTTATCGCGCACCAAGTCGAACCGATTCCCCAAATCCGACGAGAGTCTCACCACTTCAATGCCTTCGGGGCGATCGAGTTGTTCTGTCAGGCGATCGGCGAGTGCCTCGAATAAATCGGCGCAATACCCTGTCCACAACCGCTCTTGGGAATCGATGTAACCCAACGGGGCAGCATCGCCGCGCATGGCAACTTTGAGGATGCCCGTTTGGCGAATCTCTTCTAACACGCTGTCTTCGGGGTCTCGATTTTCGGCGATCGCCGGTTCGGGGATAATGGCAAGCGGGGGGGTTTCCCCAAATGCCGTTTCTAATTGGGCGGCATCGAGCGATCGAATCGTCTGCAACTTCAGTTCTTCACTGCTGAGATAGTCGGCGTAGCGCGCCCCCAAGTAGGGTAAATAATCGGGGTCTTCGTTGAGATAGGTCTGGAAAAACGCCACGTTCAAGGCAAACAGAAACCCCCGTCCCAAATCCGGGCGCGGGCCGCTCAAGAAGGAGGGCAAACCATCGGTGACTCCGGCTTGGGCGCTGGAAAAGTGGGTTCCCGGCACGATCGCCGCTAGGTACTTTTCCGGAGTATTCAACCAGACGAAGGGATGAATTTGCTCGGGGATGGCAGGGGTGATGATATCGTTACTCGAAGCCACCAGCAGGGTGGGGATTTGAATTTGGCCGATGCTCTCCGGGCCGTAGATGTAGCTGCTGGCGGGGTACGCGGCGAGTACTGCTTTCAGCCGGGAATCCCCCAAATCGTAGTTTCCCGGCGGTAAATAGGTAGCGCGACATTGCACCAGGAGGGAGATATTCAGGGCAAATAGCCCCGGTACGCAGTCTTGGTTCAACCGTCGCAGATTCAGATCCGCCCCGGCGAGGGAGAGGGCGTTGGTGCCGCCGAAGGAATAGCCCAGAATTCCCACTCGTTCGAGATCCAGTTGCCCCGCCCAACTGGAGTCGGCAGCGACTAGGCGTTCGAGTTCGTCGAGGAAGGTTGTGACATCTTCGGCGCGATTGATATATTCGATCGGGCTGATGAGATTGCTCGAAAGACCCGCCAGCAGTCCTTCTCGGTAGTCGAGGTTGCTGCCGATATGAGCTGGAGATGCCACCGCAATCCCATGGGAGGCGAGATGGCGGGAGAGGTGCTCGTAGCTGCGCACCGTAGACCCGAAGCCGTGGGTAATGACGACGAGGGGGGCGGGTTGGGGATTATCTTCGGGCAAATGCATCAGCACTTCCAAATCGTAGGTGGCCGAGACCCCGAGTTGGGTTTGCCGCAAGCGATTGACGCGGAAGGTGACGGTGCGTTCGATGACTTCGTAGGGGCCCGGTTGGCGTAAATCTGGCAGTTGGGCAAAATCGACGACGGGTTCCGTGGCGGCTTCCGATGCGGCTTGTCGATCGATCGCCTCGAGGGCGGCATCGCGGTATTCAATCAGCGCGGTTAACTCCCGCACCACTTCAAAGACAAAGTCCGTATTCAGGCGAATATCCTCACCGGGAAACTGGCGCAATACGTCGAGAATCGTGAAGCCGTCCGGTTGGGCTGCTGCCAGGACGACGGCGGCCCGAATGCCCTTGTAGCCGTTGAGATCGCGATCGAGCTGAATCAGCCGTCCCACCCGTTTGAGCAAGGCTTCCCCCATCGGCGTGTAGGTGAGGCGGGACAGGGTGACGTGGTTGGCATCGAAGCGCCGTTGCAATACTTGACGAAATTGTTCGAGTTGTCGATCGTTGAGGCGACTGGCGAAGAAGGCTAAGTCGGTATTCATCGACCCGTCGTCGGCAAAGCGTTCGAGGGAGTCTACGGCAACGGAGAAGTCGAGGGGCCCCAACGCAAAGAAAATTCGATCGGCACTCAGGGCGGGTTTGGGCGGCCAGGCTGCGGGGAGGATGCCGAGGGTGAGGGCGCATCCGGCCGATAGCAGACTCCGAAATTTTCTCGATCGAACGTTGGGCATTTTCTACGTTGGATTTCCGACACCGAACACAACTTAATTTATCTCGATTCGATCGTTGTCGCAGTGTAGGGTGGGCAAGAATTAATTTTCGTAAATGGCGATCGCATTTAAACCCCCTTGCCCACCACTCGGCACGCGCTCTGAGGAGTCTTTATAATGAGCGATAAGGCTGGATGCGATCGAATCTATATCGCGCACAAATCTATTAAAAACGGGTGTATCCGAACGGGCGATCGCATTTCCGGCTTATCCCATTCATCGAAAGAGGGCGAAGCATTTGGATATGTTAGATTTCGCGCGAACGATGAGATTTCGCTCAAATGCTTTGCCCCTACAGCGCCCCCACTGCCTAAAACGCCGTGACTACCAACTGGGAATTTTATCTCAAATCGATCGAAGAAACCTACGCCCAGTGGTGGACGTGCTACACCATCACCGATGTGGTTGGGAAAACGCGGCAACGGCAGCAACAAGGCAAGGCGAATTCTCCCCTGCTGATGGGGTTAACGGTGCGGACGGTTTCCGAACAAAAGGAAGAATCGGATAATCCCAACAAATCCGAAGAAAAAGAACCCAAAGAGAAAATCGAGCAGTTTCCCATTTTGGAAGGATTGCGGAAATACGCCCCGGAACAAGTTCTATTGATAGGTCGTCCCGGTTCCGGGAAATCCACGGCATTGCTGCGGGTATTGCTCGAAGAAGCCCGCAAATCGCCAGCGGAACGTTTGGCAGCAGTTTCGGTACTGGTGGAGTTGAGATATTACCAGACGGATTTCCTGGATTTGATTCGGGATTTTTGCAAGCGCCACGGCAAGTTACTGACACGCGAGGAAGTGGAACGATTGCTGTTCGAGAAGCAGTTGTTTTTGCTAGTGGATGGTTTGAACGAGTTGCCCTCGGAAGCGGCACGGCGCGATGTGATGGCATTTCGCCAAACCTACCCCACCACGCCGACAATTTTCACCACGCGGGATTTGGGGGTGGGGGGTGACTTGAATATTACCAAGAAGCTGACGATGCAACCCCTGACGGAACCGCAAATGCAGGAATTCGTTCGGGGATATCTCGGCGACGGGCGAATGCTGGCACAGTTGGGCTCTCGCTTGCGGGAGTTCGGGCAAACGCCGTTGCTGCTGTGGATGCTGTGTTCGGTATTTGCCGAAAACGAGAACCAAATCCCCGCCAACTTGAGTTCGGTGTTTCGCTACTTCTGCCAAATTTACGCCCACCAACTCAAGCAGGATGTCCCGGCTGCGGAGGAGTCGCCGGAGTGGTGGCAGCCAATGTTGCAGCAGTTGGCGTGGGTGATGACGCGGGGGGAGTCGGCGACGGAGATTCAAGTGGCGATTTCCCGGCAGAAGGCAGAAGCGGTGTTGGCGGAGTTTCTGGCGGGGAAGGTGGCGCATCCGGCAGAGTGCGCCCGTCGTTGGTTGAAGGATTTGCTCAAGTACCATCTGCTGCAATTGGGGGCGGCGAACCAAATCGAATTTCGCCACCAACTGATTCAGGAATATTACGCGGCGGAAAGCTTGTTGCAACGGTTGCCGAGTTTGGGGCGAGACGAGCTGAAGTGGGAGTATCTCAACTATCTTAAATGGACCGAACCCCTGGCGCTGATGCTGGAGTTGGTGGAGGAGGAAGCCCTAGCGGTGCAGGTGGTGCAGGTGGTGCGGTGGGCGTTGGAAATCGATTGGGAGTTAGGGGCGAGGCTGGCGGGGGCGGTGCAACCCCAGTGGCAAGAGCAGACGATGGGTTTAGTGTATGAGTTGAATTTGCCTCAGTTTTATCTCGTAGAACTTTTAGAGAAAGCGAGATCGGAAGCAGCAATTTTTTCTTTAATAAAATCTTTAAACAACTCTGACATAGAGGTTTATAAAAGAGCTGCATTTGTTCTAAGTAAAACTGGGTCTGAGACAGCAGTTTTTTCTTTAATAAAAGCTTTAAAAAACTCAGATCCAAGAATTTATGAAAGCGCTGCTTTTATCTTAAGTCAAATTAACTCTAGAATAGCAATTTTATCTCTAATAAAGGCTCTAGAAAACTCTAAAAAAGATGTTTGTAGTAGTGCTGCAAAAGCTTTTCTAATAAATGGTTCGGATGAGGCAGTCCCCGTTCTGCTGAAAGCCTTAAAACAATCGAATAGAGATGTTCGTAGTCGCACCGTAGAAACTTTAGTTGGAATTGGTTCAGATGCGGCAATTTCCGGTCTACTTAAAGCGTTAGAAGACTCCGAGAAAGAAGTTCGTAGAATAGCCGCAGAAGCCCTGGGTAGAATTGGTTCAGATACGGCGACTTCCGGTCTACTTAAAGCGTTAGAAGACTCCGAGAAAGAAGTTCGTAGAATAGCCGCAGAAGCCCTGGGTAGAATTGGTTCAGATACGGCGACTTCCGGTCTACTTAAAGCGTTAGAAGACTCCGAGAAAGAAGTTCGTGGTAGCGCCGCAGAGGCTCTGGTTGAAATCAGTTCAGAAGCGGTGATTCCCAGTCTAATTCATACTTTAGAAGACTCCGATAGAGATGTTCGTTGGAGCACCACAGAGACCCTAAGTGAAATTAGTTCAGATACGGCAATTTCTGGTCTAATTCATAGCTTAGAGAACCCTGATTTCTGGGTTCGTATGAGTACCGCATCAGCTCTAGGGCAAATCGGTTCGCAGAAAGTACTATTTGAATTAACGCAACGACTCAAGAAACTCGATTTTATTCAGCTCTACAATGGAGACTCTTTCCGCAATGCAATACAAGCCTTAAAAACAGTTCAAGAAAAGCTCAAATACTATCAACCCCTCCCCAAATTTACCATGTCTAATCTCCTCTCTCATCACTACGCTCTCCTCATCGGTATCGGCAACTGCGAATACCCAAAATGGTCGCTTCCCGTCACTGTCAAAGACGTTCGAGCTTTCCAATCTCTCCTTACCGATGCTAACCTCTGCGGCTATGTCAATGACACAGAACATCTCCGTTTACTCCACGATTCTGAAGCAACCAAAGAGGGAATTATCAACAGTTTAAACTGGCTGCAACAGCAAACCGCAAACGACCCCGAAGCCACTGTTATTATCTACTATTCCGGTCACGGTTGGCTCGATGAAACTACCCAAAAATACTACCTGATTCCCCACGATGTCGATCCATTAGACATTCCCAACTCCGCCCTCCCTGCCGATACGTTTAACCAAGCCTTACAACAGATTCAAGCCCAAAAAGTCCTCGTTATCATCGACAGTTGCCACGCCCAAGGAATGGCAACCGCCAAAGATGCAACCCCCCTCAAACTTCCCCCCGGTTTCGCCGCTACCGCCCTCCCCAAATCTCTTGCTAAGACCCTTTCCCAAGGTGAAGGACGGGCGGTATTCACCTCCTCCAAAGGTAACCAATCTTCCTACATTCGCCGCGACAATAGTCTGAGCATCTTCACTTACCATTTCCTCGAAGCCCTTCAGGGGGCAGGCAATCGTCCCGGCGACAAGGCGGTGATGGTATCCGACTTGATGAACTACGTCGGCAAAGCCGTCCCCGACAGCGCCCAAACCGACTATCAAGCGGAACAAGTCCCATTTTTTAAGTTTGAAACCGAAGATTTCCCCGTGGCGTTGTTGCGGGGTGGGAAGGGTTTGCCCCAGGAAGGATGGGAGGGAGTGAAAGCCCAAGCAGAGGAGAAAATCCAGAAGATTGGCGGGGATATTAGCAATACCGTTACCGGCGATGTGGGGAATGTTGTGAATATCAATGCTGGAAACGTTCAGTTCGGCAATATTTCTGCTGGCAAAAGTTAGTACTGATTTGACGCTGAAAACTGACGGCTAAAAGCTGAGTGCCGATTAATCATCATTCAAGTTTTCGATCGCCCTTTTCAAATTCTTCCGCGCTCGCTTCTCGAACTTTCGATAAAATAAATCCGTTGCATAAATGCGGGGTTTCGATAAGAAAAAAGATAAAACTTCTTTTCGTTTCTCTCGATAGCTCGATCGCGGAACCCAGGCATACTCTTGCCGAATTTGGCGATCGTACTCTTGAAATCGATCGACTTCTGCTCCCAAAATTGATAAATCGATATCCACCATAAGCTGATGCATCATCTCGACAGGTGTTAGTCGATGTTCGGTTGCCAATATTAAAGATTGAATTAACTGTACGTCATTTGGGTTTAATCCACTTTCACTCAAAAAACGAGTCGCCCACTCCGCACTTTTTTGCTCGTTATTTTTAGCTCTCGGTTGATAAATCGCATCGTGATACCAAAGTGCTACTTCAATTAAGTTGAAACAATCCGAATTTAAATCTCGAGATTCGGCGATCGCCCAGTCGAGTTTCTCCAAACATTCATCGAGATGCTGTAGTGTATGGTAGTGGCGTTCGGGTTGCGAGTAGGCAGATACTAATGCGGTAAATTCATGGCGATCGGGCGAGATATTCAACGCCATACAAAGCCGATTCCATCGTTGTAAATTAACTCTCTTCGGCATTAACTTGGGATAATGCAATCGGTTATCAAATACATAAAACTCAAATAATTTATACTGGATTATAGATTAAATTGAACTTAGAAACTATCACCATTTAATGCATCTTATATCACATTTTTAGCTAACCCGCAGCATATTCAGTATGGGGTCGAACTTCGGGAGGTTGAAAAGCGAGAACGATGCGATTTTTGGGAATTCCGGCTGTAACCAAATCTGGGGCGAGACCGTCTTCAGTTCCGTCTTGGTAAATCCAGATTTTATCGCCGATAACTTCAATATGACCGATACAGCCGTGCAGTCTTCTTGTTGGTTCCCAGCCCCAACTAATAAGGAGATAATGCCGTCGATCGCCACTGACAATCACCTCGGTTTTGACATCTTCATAAGGGTAAGGTAAATCGGCGTAGTATTTAAGCGTATCGTAGATAATTTGGCGATCGCTCTCTAAGATATCCACTGTAAAATCTCCTCTTCTCGAGCCTCTACTCAGATGAGATAGTATCATTTCAAATCGATTCTCAACAGTCTCACCCATCCAAACACAAATTAAATTTCTTTTGTTACACTTTTTCCAGCAATCGATCGCCTGGCGATCGAATTCGGTATTTTCAAGTATTGCGTGGAGGGGTGAATGTGAACGTAAATCGATGGCGATGTCTTTTACCCGCCTGTCTGGGTGTGGGTGTGGGTATACTCTCAACCGTCTTTACCCCCAAACCCGCTCTGAGTGCAGAACGCATTTACCTTACCTACGGCGTGTTCGAGTTATCTCTCTCCGTCGAATCGATCGAACGCTTTGCCGAAACTGGAGAAATCACCAACGAATTTGCATTTTACGCCCAATTTTTCAACGATCGCACGCTAACACAGTTGCGCCCCATGTTACAGCAGCGCTTTGAAATCGGGCAGGTTTTAGTCTCCCAACTCACCTACTCTCCCATCGGTGAAACGGTTTTAGAACGCTTCGGACGAGTGGTGCAAACCTCTGCCGGACTCAACGGATTCCAGTCGATTCGGGCGGCGTTGATTTTGGCGGCATCGGACCCGGAAGGCTTCACGATCTTAAACTTTTTGCGCGAGTTTCCTTCCGAAGGGATTCGCATCGATATCCGCCAACTCGAGCAAGTCGGGGAGCAGTTTACCACCCTCTTCAGCTATCGAGATGCCGTCCTCGAGGCGATCGATCGACAAGCGGAATCAGAAGCTGCCGCCGAACCCGTCGTCGATTTTTCCCAACTACCAGATCTGCGCCAGCCCGGTCCCCATGCCATCGAACAGCGCACCCTGACCCTCGCCCGTCGCGAAAGCCGGGGAGAAGCGTTGGGAATTGCCGGATTTTACGGCTTCGACGCGGATTTCTATTTACCCCAAAACAGTCCCTCACCCGCACCGCTAGTGGTGATTTCCCACGGTTTTGGCTCGACTCGCAGTAACTATACCTATCTCGCCGAACATTTGGCCTCCCATGGCTTTGCCGTTGCCTTGCCCGAACATATCGGCAGTAATAGCGACTATCGAGAGGCCCTGTTGCGGGGAGAGTTGAGCCTCGATATCAATCCGGTGGAATTTGTCGATCGACCTTTGGACGTTCGCTATTTACTCGATGAGATCGAAAAACTGGCGGATAAAGGAGTGCCCTGGGCCGAGCAAATCGATCTCGATCGCGTCGGGGCGATCGGTCATTCCCTGGGTGGGGCAACGGTTTTAGCCCTCTCTGGAGCCAGTCTCAATCACGCCAGATTGCGCCAGGAATGTACGCCGGACAACCCCATCTTGAACGTGTCGCAGTTCCTCCAATGTCGGGCAAAAAGTTTACCGCCTTTCAACTACAACCTCAGCGACCCTCGGATTCGGGCATCGATCGCCATTAACCCGATTACCAGTCACCTCTTCGGGCCTGAAGGTCTCGGGGAAATCGACCTGCCGATCCTGTTGATGTCCGGTAGCGAGGACTTTATCGCCCCTGCTGTTCCCGAGCAAGTGCATCCCTTTCTCTGGTTGAATTCCCCTCAAAAGTTTCTCGCCCTCATTCTCGGGGGAGACCATGCTTCGACGAGTGGTGCTCCCCAGAGCGATTTTCCGATCCCAATTGAGTTCGATAATTCGTCGAATTTGGGGACGGGTCAGAACTATATCAAAGCCTTGAGCGTTGCCTTTTTCGAGCGGTATCTTCACGACTCGACAGGTGCGGGGGTAACTGGGAAAACGTCTCCCTATCTGAGTGCGGCATACGGTCACTTTCTCAGTCCCAGTGGATTGCCGCTCGATCTGATTCGATCGCTCGAACCGGCTCAACTCGAGAGTGCGTATGGGAATACGCCCCCAGAACCGATTTTCCCGGAACTGGAGACGGCTAACTTGTCAACAGCCGACGATCCGATTCTCTCAGAAATCGAACGGACGGGAATTCTGAGGGTAGGCATTCGCCGGGATGCATCGCCTTTCGGGTATTTGGATCGATCGGGAGTTTGGAGGGGCTACTGTTTGGATTTTGCCGAAGGGTTGGCCAACTCTCTAACCGAACAGTTCGATCGCGATATCGAGATTGAGGCGATCGGCTTACAATCGACCCAGGAAAACCGATTCGAGCTGGTGCGCAACGGCACGGTTCATTTGGAATGCGGTCCGAATCCGATTGTTGAACAGACCCAGGAGATTGAATTCTCCGTTCCCTTTTTTACCACCGGAACTTATTTCATCACCCACTCGGAGAACGCGCCGACACTCGACGTAGATGGCTCTCTAGCAGGGGTTCGGGTGGGCGTGCTGCCGGGTACGACTGCTGAAGAATTTGTAACGAACGAATACCCGGAAGCCGAATCGGTCTATTTTGAAGGTTGGCAGGGGCGAGAAGAAGCGCTCAAGGCCCTCGCGCGTGGCAACGTGGATGTCTGGGCGAGCGATGGGGTGTTGCTCGCGGGGGAACTCTTTCGCCAGGGGCTGTCGTTAAATGATTACAAAATCCTGCCCGATCGACCCCTGACTTGCGATTTCTACGGTGCGATCCTGCCGGAAGACGATCGCCTGTGGCGCGTCACGGTGAATCAATTTATTGCCAGCGAATCGGCCCGATCGATTTGGAATAACTGGTTCGATCGGGCGCTGCCGTTCGTCCTGACGAGTTTGGATTATTGCAACAATCCGCGATCGGTTGCGGGGGATCGAATCGATCGAGAACGTTCTGGCAATACCGACAAATTCGGGTTATCGGTATCGCCAGAACGCTCTATCCTCGATCGAAATTTTTAGAAAGATGGTTTAGCTACAAGCTTCGATAAACGCGCTTTCTTTAAAGTTCTTCATCGAGGTGAGCTTCGAGATTTTCTTCAATCTGCGTTCTCTGTTCGGGAGAGAGGATGGGAGTTACTTGCAAACTCGTTGCTTGGAGGACGTTACGAACTTGCACTTCTTGGATGGGAGTCATTTCTAAGGCTTCGATCGCGACAGCTAAACCTTCTTCGGCATCTAAGGCTTCGTAGAATCGATCGACCTGTTCGGGGGCAAGTAGTTCTTGCACGCGATCGAGTGCTTGTTCGATCGTCGGATTGAGGATTTCTTCCTGTTGCGCGGTGAGAGTGACGTTTTCCATCAACATCTCATTGGCGAGTTCCATCAAAGTTGGTTCTGACTCGATCGCCGCTCCCACGGATTGCGCGCGAACGGAAAGGGGAAGAGTTCCCAGGGCAATCGTTAAGGTTCCTGCAAAGATGGGTAGAAGATTGAGTTTCATAATCAATTTTCGATCGGGTTGACAAACTGTTTGAATACAATTGATGACGAGATTAGGGGGTAATGAGTTCTCTATTCTGTCAGATTCTTCCAATTTTGTGCCGATAAATCCGGAAACTGCGATCGAAATATCAGAAATTTACACAAACGGGTCAAGCTGCATTTAATTATCGACATTCATCGAAGATCCTCAGTATAATTTTGACAGCTTAACCGATATTTCTATCGACTTGGACTCGCACCATGACAGAAAATGCACCGCCCATTATCGTACCGCAAACTGGAAAATCGAGCTAGGCTCATCATGAATTTTATATCTTTATTTTGATGAAACCTGAAATTTAATTTTGTTCGTTTTCTCGCGAGCTAAAATAACTTAAAGGTGAGTATTCAGTCGTCAGCGGTAAACCGTCAGCGATCGGCTTTTCAATTAAAGACCCACCCAACCCAAAGAAATTGCTAAAAATCCACCGCCATTAATTATGCCGTGAATCAAAAGTCCGATCCAGGTATTGCGACGGCGTTGCACGATCCAGGACAGGATAAAAATAATGGGAATTAACATCAAGAGTAAATTCCAGCCAAAGGAGAGGTGAAACATCCACCAACAAAATCCGTGAACCAGCCAGGTTTGCTGACGGTGGGTTAACTCTTGTCGGGGAAGAATGTAACCTCGCCACATGATTTCTTCCCCAATAATATTCAAACAAAAGAAAGGAATCCAACACAGCAAGATCCATCTTTCATTCGGAGGTAGGATTCGAGACTCCAAAAATGGTGGTGAAGGAGAAAAGCCCTCAAAAATTGAAGATGCAATTGCAATAATTATCGCAGTACTCAGACCAATAGCCAGAATTGAACCGAGCGTCCACAGCCAATCTTTAACCGTCATGGCTTGCAATCGAAATCTAAGCTTAAATTCTTCTAGACTCTGCGTCTTCTCATCTGTTATGCAGGCAAAGATAGCAACAAGCAATAGAGGCATAAAAACTAAAAAGCCACCACTGATAAACCAACATATTTCGGTGGGAAGGTTCGAGAAGTGATGCAGGAAAGGGATGCCCTGATGAGTGGCAAAATATAGCAAAAATGTGGGAATCCCAAAAAAGAGCGTAGATTCCCAAATTGGCATCGGTTTTAAGGTCGTCGAGATGATGGTTGGGTTTGTGTCGTTCATCGATCGGGCGTGGAGATATCGGTATTCTATCGGTCGTCTCTGAAATACGACGATCGTCTACAATCTCGGGATGGCTAAGATTTCAACAATTTCAGTAAGCATTCAGGTGTCATGTAGGAGGAAAAACGATGTAAGGGCGGGTTTAGCAATATCTTGGGAGACTTGCCCAAATTTGAAAGTCAAAACCCGCCCCTGCTCATTGTTACCCCAGCCGGATCTCAAATGGAACCTGAATCCTTACACAATTTCAACACTTGAGTTTCCTATTCAAGCGAGTCTGCGGTAACAAAAAGACTTGTTAGTCGTGTATCGAACGAGCCTCCCGAATTCGATCGCATTTAGGAGACGTGCATAATATCGAACGATCGAGCCTATAGATATTATATAGCATTCCTCAATCCATTCCCAACTCGGAAGACCAGAGAAATCCGATTTCAAAGCCCTCAGATATATTGCGTT
>JAXHUC010000167.1:0-13392 GCA_034189805.1 Cyanobacteriota bacterium | reverse complement strand
AAAAACGCGGTGAAATCGACATCAAAGGTAAAGGGTTGATGACCACCTACTGGCTGCTCGATCGCCCCGAGATTGCCCGATCGCTCTCCCCACCGTTCGAAAGATAGTAACCGCCAGACTTACGGGGACGCTCCGGACGCAAAGAGGAGGAGACAAGGGAGAATTGTGTATCTTGCATTCTCCCTCACCTCCCTCACCTCCCTCACCTCCCTCACCTCCCTCACCTCCCTCACCTCCCCAGCTTCCCCAGCCTCTCCTCTCCGCGTCACCGCGTCCCCGCGTCACCGCGTCATCTTCTCCCATTCCCATGATTCTCAACCTCCAAAGCAGCCACCTAGAAATCATGCGCGCTCATGCCGAACGAACTTACCCTCACGAGTGTTGCGGCTTGCTGTTGGGTCGTACGGTCGATGAAGTCAAAGAGTTGGTGGAAGTGTGGGCAACTGAGAATGCATGGCATGAAGATGCCCCAGAAACCCGAGAATTCGATCGAGATATCGAACGGACCCTAAGTTCCGAACGTCGGTATACGATCGCCCCGGAAGAGATGCTCGCCGCCCAACGCCACGCCCGCGATCTGCATCTAGATATTATCGGTATCTATCACTCTCACCCCAATTGTCCGGCGATTCCTTCTGAGTGCGATCGGGTTTTGGCGTGGTCGCAATATTCCTACATTATCGTCGCAGTCGAAGGTGGCAAAGCCGTCAACGTACGAAGCTGGCAACTCGACGACACAGAACAATTTCAACCCGAAGAGATTCGACTGGGCGATCGGGTAATGTAGTTGTTGTCGGTCGCCTCGATTTAGATTAAAGTAAGGTGAAAAAAGTGGCATCCTGCCACAATTCGGTCTGGCACGAGGATTTACAAAGCTCCGCTCGATCGGGCTGAAGGAAGAGCGATCGAGCTAACTCCCTAGAAATGCTCTCAGACACTCCGAGAATCCAACTTTACGTCGAGAAATAGCGATAGCCATAAAAGTTAGGACATCCTGAATGCACGTGAGTCTCTCTGTTACCCGGCAACGCCTTCTCCCCAAGCCCACTTTCACTGGTGTCCTAATTCTCCTGACAATAGCGATATGAGTATTCCTCCTCTAGGGCGTAACTCGAGTTTCAACCTCAACAATCGTTCGGGATCGATTTCCGGAGACCCTGGCTTGAGCCGAGTGGCGCAAAACATTTCCAAAAACTTGCAGCGAGATCGTCTGGTACAACGAGAAACCGACAATCTCAGACAAGCTCTTGAGGTCGATCGGGTGGTATTGTACTATTTTTATCGGCAGTGGAAAGGGCAAGTGACGTTTGAATCGTTGAGCGATCGGCGATTTTCCATCCTCGGTACGACAGGCGCAGATGAGTGTTTCAACGACGAATATGCTGCGATGTATCTAGAAGGACGGGTACGGGCGATCGCAGATATTGAAACCGAACCCATCCACGAGTGCCATCGTCAGTTCTTGCGCGGTATCGGGGTGCGTGCCAACCTAGTCGTTCCGATTCTCACGGCTAAGGGGTTGTGGGGGTTGTTCGTCGCCCACCACTGTCAGTCGCCTCGTTCGTGGTCGGGGTCCGATCTCAAAACGATGCAGACTAGTGCCCGAATCCTGGCGACGGCGGATGCAATTCAATAAAGCCCAGACCGCGACGGCCGATCGCTCGTCGAAATCGGAGGAGTGCCATTGCAATTCCCCTTGTGATTATGTAATTCCCCTTGTAATTATGTAATTTCCCATGCAATTCCCAACTTGCGCTTGATGTGTATGAGAAACTCAAACCCGCTCGAACCCGTTGTTATTAGTTCTCTCGAGCCGTTCTTCGTTCCGGAGTTTCCCGTTTCCTTTCTCCACCCAAGGTTGGGGATAATTCACATTAGACGTATTTCATTATTCCCTATTTAAACATTTAGCCAGCTCGTCCTATGAAACAAGATCCGCAAGCTCTGCTGCAACAACTCAACACGCTCCAAACACAAATCTTAGAACTGGCGGCTGCTTCCAATTTATCTCCCATGCCCGCGATTTCGGAGCAAACCTCTCTCAAAGATCTCAAAACGCTACTGCAACAACTGACCTCCTCCGACTCGATCGCCCCGAGTGCCGATCGCGATCGAGTTCTTGCCATTCTCGATCGATTTTTGTCTCTGACCCACAAAGATTTCACAGACTTTACAGCACTGACCAAATATCAAGAACAAGCTCGAGAATTTCGACAGAAAATTGCCAATCTTTCTGGCGGCGAACCATCTGCTGATATGCAAAGCTTAGCAACAGGTCGGCACCCGATCGCCGTACTGTTAACGTTACTCGAACAGCCCGATCGATTTGACGATCGCCAATGGGCGCAAATGACAGAAGTTATCGCCAAAGCGTTCGGTCAGTCGATGGCTGTTGCGGTCTCGAGAGGGAAACTCGTTTTTGGTAAGGCACCCTCGACTCAAACCCCAGCCACTCCAACCCCTCCAACTCCAACCCCCCAACCTCCCGCAACTTCCCCGGACTCAGATGTTTTTATTTGGGGAGAAGACCGCAAACCTTCAGTCCCCCCCACCCCGGAAGCGACCAAATCTCCCGCTAAATCTCCCGCTAAATCTCCCATCGTATTCGGGGCTAAAAGTTTGGGCATCGCAGCACCCGCATCTCCGATCGCTCCAGTATCCTCTAGCGCTCCGATCCCTTTAAAAGTTGTGGTACATATTCAAGGAATTGGCGATCGGGAATTTGGCGCGCGGGAATTCGCCGGAACTCGCGGACAATCCCGAGGCATCGAAGGATTTCAGGTAGAACTCGCCCAACCGATACCGGATGTGAAACTCGAATATATGGCTCATTTAGCCGAAGTTGGAGATACCCCTTGGGTTTCCGGAGGTGAATTCCTGGGAACGCGGGGGGAAAATCGCCGGATGGAAGGCTTTGCCATTCGTCTGGTGGGGTCGGCCGCCCAGAAATATCGAGTTTGCTACGCCGCCCACATTCAAAATGTTGGTGATTCCCCCACCCTTTCTGATGGCAAATACTGCGGAACCCGTCGTAAGGCGCTCAAGATCGAAGCGCTGAAAGTTTGGATCGAAGCCAAGGGTGAATAGAAGTCAGCATCAGGAATAAAGAAGACAGGCAAGGCTAAAACTGTTGCCACCTAAACGTTATTAGCCGATCGCTCTTCTAAGTCTGCAAAAGTATAAACTCGAACAATTGACTATCTTCCTTGCCCAGAAACTTTTCCTTGAGGATGATGTGACGATCGCCTTTCTGGGCGAGTTGAATTACTGCTTTCGGGTGAAGCGATCGACTGGTCTCGCACCGTATCTTATAGATACATCGACATGAGCCTGTAACAGTCTCACCTCAACGAGGTGGGGCTTTTTTTTGACTTTTTATAGATAGCAGTTCGCACGCTTTATAGGAATGGGGAGAGGGAGACAAGGGGGACAAGGAGAATTTTGCATTTTTAATTTTTAATTTTTAATTCTCTTCCCACCCAGCGCCGGAAGAGTTCGACGATGATGCGGAGGTTGCCATCTTTTTCTTCGATTACGTCGTGGCGGATGAGGGTAGTTATGGCATTTTCCAGGGTGGTTGCGTCGAGTCCTATTTCGGCTTCGAGTTCCTGGCGCGGCAGTCCGTCTGGGTGGGGGGCGATGGCAGTCAGTACCGCCTGCTGTCCCGATGCCCCTTGTGCCGCTTGGTTCCAGACTCCGGTGAAGTAGTAGCGCCCCCGTTGGAAGAATTCGGGATTGTCGATAACGGCGGCTAAGTCTTCGGGGGTGAAGCGGGGTTCGCGGCTGCGTCCTGCGTCGAACACCCAGTCATTGTAGCGGCGCACCAGTTGGAAGCCGATGAGTTGTACCAGGTAGGGTTGTCCGGCGGTGAGTTGGTAGATGCCGTCGAGGGTTTCTCGGGTGTAGTCGAGGGGGAAGTCGCCGTCGTCGGGGTTGGCGAGGATGGTGTGGGTTGCGCCGGATGTGAGGAATTTGACCCGGATGGGGAGGACGCTGGCGAAGAAGGGTTGGAAGTAATCTGCGGTCATTTCGTCGAGGGTGTGCAATCCCGCCAGGGCAAAGGCAATTTTCGGGCTTTGTTGGATGCTGCCCCGCAAGAAACCCATAAACTTGGAATCAATTTGTCCTTTTTCGATTAGTTCTTCGATTTGCTCGAATTCATCGAGGGCAATAATCAGTCCGGCGTTGTCGAGTTGGGTTTGCAGGTGGGTTTCCACTCGGCGCAGGTAGCGTTTGAAGGTGAGATGGGGCTGACTCAGCAGCTTGTCGTCTTCCGGAGGCGGAAGCCCGACGGTTGCCGAAATTTCATCGCAAATCGCCACCAGCACTTCCCCGACACCCTGGGGGGCATCGCTGACTTGCTGAAGGTTGACGTAGGCGACGCGAATTCTTGCCCCGAGGCGGTTGGCGGCGTTGCGGAGGATGGAGGTTTTGCCCATGCGCCGATGGCCGTAAATCACCACTGACTGCAACTGCTGCCCCATCACCCACAATTCCTCCAGTTGCCGCAGGATGTCATCGCGGCCGACGAATCGGATACCTTCTACGGGGTCGCCGATGATATAGGGGTTGCTGACGGGTTTAGTAATGGTAATGTCGCCGACGGTTCCCGTTTCTTGGAGGAGGATGTCTTTCCAGGTTTGGGCAATTTTGACGATTAGCCCTCGTTCGGCTTCTGGGAGAGTTTCGGATTGGCTGAGGAGGGTGGTGAGTTCCCCGAGGGCGCGATTGAGGGCAAAGGAACGGGCGGCGTGGGAGGCGCTTTGTTGGACGAGGCGGCTATCTTCGACAACGTGGCGCAGGTGGGCGATGGCAGTCCAGGTGGTGGGGCGCAGGTGGGGTATGGCTGGTGGAGGGGGAAGTTGTAGTTGGGCGATAGTGTCGAATTCTGTGCCCTTACAGCAGGTTTCTAAAGTTTGGGCGAGGAGGTACATTTCTTCGCCGTAGAGGAGGGAACGAACGACAGCAAAGGCTTCAGAAGCTTTGTGGGGTTTCCATGCGTAGAGGTACCAGAATCCGGCAGCCGTGGCGCGGGGGAAAGTATCGAGACGAGTATCGGGATCGAATTTGGATAGAAGTGGTTGTTTCCACTTTTGTGGAAAATAGGCAAGTAAACTGCCCATTGCAAGTAAACCGCCCATTGCCTGTGATTTCATCTTCTGGCTTAGAGACGCAGAAGCGAAACGCACGAGATCCCAATCTTGGGGAAACTCCGCTAATTGGGAGACGTAGAAAATGAGTCGTTCGGGGGCAGTTTCTGCCAGTACGCGATTTACGGCCGCAACTGCGGGAATAAATTGTAGGGTGTATGCCAGCAGTTGATTAATGTTATGGAGTCCAGTTTCCCAGTCTTGCCGCAGCCAATTTTGCACGCGACGGCTTAAATGGGGCAAGGGCAATAATGTAATCCGGGGCATGAGCCAACTTCCATTCTGAAGCGATCGCAAGTTGAAGGGCAAGCCAACCAACCAATTCTCCGGACGAACGATTGCCACGCCTACCCCCACGCTGAACACCACGCCAAACAACACGCCTGCCGCCACGCCTGCCCCCACGCTGAATACCACGCCAAACAACACGCTGAACCCCACACCTACCCCCACACCTAACCCCACGCCTGCCGCCACGCCTGCCTCCACGCCTCTCACCGCGCCGAGCACCATGCTTACCTCCATGCCTAATAACACGTTTCCCACCACGCCTGCCACCGCGCCGAACGACACGCCGAGCACCATGTTTACCTCCACGCCGAACGACACGCCGAACGCCACGCCGAACACCACGCCTACCCCCACGCTGAACACCACGCCGAACACCACGCCTACCCCCACGCTGAACACCACGCCTGCCACCACGCCTGCCACCACGCCAAACAACAGGCTAGGCCAATCAATAGTGAAATCGACTTGCGCCAGATAACCGCAAATAATCCATGGAACGCTAATGGTGAGTAGGAGTCCTTGGAAAAATAGCTGTCGCTGGACGGTATTCTGCCAATTCATCTCAGACTCGGGAATGTACCCACCCCCGAAAGTATCCACGTACCACCGCAATGCCTGGGGAAAGAAAAACACCCAATACAGCAATCGCAAATAGTCCAAAGGATTCCACAGTTGCAGGGGACGGTTGAGTTTGGGGGCGAGGTCGAGGCGGGGAACTGGGGGCATAATTAAAAATTAAAAATTAAAAATGCAAAATTAAAAATTGGATATTGGGATAAAGTCTTTGGGGGATAACTTCTCGAAGAAAGCCCAGATTTACACTCAAAATGTAAACATTTAGCTATCGGCTAGCGACCATTCTGTAAGGGCGGGTTTTGAAGAAAAACTTTGAGCAAGTTACCGAAGATACTGCTAAACCCGCCCCTACCCGTTGGGACTCGACCTGTATCTGATATTAAATCTGAATCCTGACCTCCAAATGCTTAGAATTTCGATAACTTTTAAACTTCACCCAGTCTCTTTGTGACGATAAAGTTTGTAACACGAATACATCAACTTTTGAGGATGTCCGCCACTTTCGGCAATAACCTCGGCAATTTCTGCCTCCGAAAACCGAATAGCCGTCGGTTCCAACCGCGTTTCCACAAATAACCGCGCCGTCGCTTCGTCCCACACTTCCAATCGTTCTTCAATACAAATATTCGCCAGAGGAGAAGTTTTCCCCTCACCGAATAGAGTATCCAACGATTCCCGCGCGGCCACAATCAACCGCAATGGGGTGTTGCTTCCCTGACTCGCCATTCCCCGCAACCAATCGCGCACGTTATGGGTAAATCCGTTTCCCGCTATCTTATCAACTTCATCGAGCAGCAGCAGCAACCGCCGATTTTTTAACGCCCGTTTGAGCTGAAATCCCCGACAGTCGGCAATCCCGATTTCATCACAAAGATAGCAGTAAAAATCCTCTTCATTTTCCACAGGTTGCAAATCCAAATAAATCGGTTGTCGTTGCAGTTGGTTCAGGCGATCGCTTTGTCGAGAAATAGCTTTGAGGAGTGAAGATTTTCCCACCTGACATTCCCCAATAATGGCGACACTGCTACCGCTTTGTAACAGTTCAAAAACTCGCTGCATCGTGGGTTGGCGGTTAAAAAAGAGATGTTCGTTATCGATCGCCCCGTTGAGAGGATAAAAAGGATTTTTGGGAGAGATTAAATTAGGAAGTTCGGATGATGGTACAGAATTGAGAGTTTGTTCTTTATATTGATAAAATAATTGTTCGATGGTGGTTTTAAAATTTCTTTTCTTGATGTTACGAGTTAACATCTGGCTGAGCTGCTTATTTAAATTATTACCAATATCTTTAATAGACTGGTGAGTTAAATGAATCTCATCAGCAATATCTTGATAAGTCTTACCTTCCCACACGCCATAAATAACTTGCTTTTCATTATCATTTAAAGATTGACTATTCTTCTCGATATAGATTCGATCGATAAATTCAAAAGCTTCTTCTGGTGTCATCACATCCAATTCAAGAGATTTCCGTACTGTCTGAATAAAGATTGTAGGGGCACAGCATTTGAGCGATCGATTCGGGGGATAACGACATGTGAAATATCCCAATGCTTCGCCCACTACCGCTGTGGATGTCACCCAGTTATCGATCGTATCAATTCGGCATTTCGGTGGGCGAAGTGAGGTACATACATAAGCGCGAGGGCGGGTTTTGATAATCGATCCCTGTGTGAGCGTGGTTTTCAGCTAAACCCGCCCCTACATTTTTCGGATCGCGAGAAACGCTATATACTTCAACCTACTTTCGCCTACTTTCACCGACCTAACAGGTTCCTACCTTCGCCTACAGACAAATCGAGGGTGTTCTAGAAATAATGAAATCATCGAAAACACATCAACCCAAGGAAAGATAAACGATGATTTCCACCCAATCTCAAAACCAAACGATCGAAACTACGCCCGATTTTCCCGAATTCTCGACACCCCAATGCGCACAACCCAACCCTGCGGCGATCGCCACCTTTGAAGATACGGCGATCGTGCCGATGGAACCCTTGAACCCAAACCAAATGATTGAAGTCGGTGGCGAATCGGCGGCAATTATCCTCTCGAGTGCCTTGTCGATTGCCGTTATTATTTTAGCAGTGACCGAACTGATGAAAGTTTTGGTTCCGGCGATCGGGCAACAGCCTCCCGTTCGTCATCGGGGGGAAGAAAACATCGAGTCGCCAACGAACGAATCGAGATGAACAAATCGAACCGTCGGTTGTGGATATTCGGCGTAATTACGATCGCCGTGCTGGTCATCTTCACATTGGCGATCGCACCGAGCCATAATATGCGAACATCGGGGTCTACCTACAGTCGATCGCCCGACGGATACGGTGCGTGGTACGCTTTCATGGAAGCCCGAGGCACGCCCGTTCGACGCTGGCAAAAACCCCTATTGGCTCTAGCAACCAACCCGGAAGGCGATCGCGTCACCCTCCTGCGCGTGTACGGCCCCCTGATTCGACCCTCCCTCCCACAAAACACCAAAGAATGGATCGAACGGGGCAATACCTTAATTGTGTTAGGCGTTCGCAAACCCGTCACCCAAGCACCCTTCACCACCACCCACAACAGCGCTGCCGGAACGGTGAAAATTGAAACGCGGCGGCGAGAACGACTCCAGAGCGACCCCACCGAACGATTGAGCGATGAATTCGGTGCGGTGGTTTGGGAAGAACAAATGGGGGAAGGACGCTTGATTGGGGCGAGTGCGCCCTATCTCGCGGCCAATGCCTATCAAGACGAACCGGGAAACTACGAATTTCTGGCGCAAGTCGTGGCCGAATCCGAGAACCCAATTTGGGTGGACGAGTACATTCACGGCTATCGCGACCCCGCACCAGCAGCAGGTGAAGAGGTTCCTCAACCGTCAGAACGTCCCCAAGGGTGGATCGGCTATTTAGCTCGTACCCCCTGGCTACCGGTACTGTTGCAGGTGGGAATTATACTTTTGGTGGCGATCGTCGCGGGAAATCGCCGCTTCGGCAGCATCCGCACCCCCGAAACCCCGACGGTGGACAACAGCCAAGCCTACATTCAAGCACTGGCGGGTGTTCTGCGCAAAGCCCGCAGCAGCCAGTTCGTCCTCGATACAGTCGGCCGGGCGGAACAAATTCAGCTCCAAAAAGCGCTAGGATTGGGTTCGGAGCCGATCGAAATCGATACCCTCGCACAACTTTGGGCCGAGCGAACCGGTCGTCGGGCGATCGAACTCAAACAACTCCTCGAACCGATCGAAAACTCGAAAAAAGCACGCAATTGGAGCGAATCCAAACTGCTAAGCTGGCTGGAAAAAATGACGCGGGGACGCGGGGACGTGGAGACGCGGAGATGAGGGAGATGAGGGAGATGAGGGAGATGAGGAAGATGAGGAAGATGAGGGAGATGAGGAAGATGAGGAAGATGAGGGGACACGGAGACAAGAGGACACGGTGACACGGTGACACGGTGACAAAAATTTCTAATATTGCCTTTTCTCCACCGCGATTGCCAGCCTCCCCAGCTCTCCATTCCCCATTCCCTAGAGATGTCTAACAGCTACACTGCCATTACCAAACTCAATCAGGCCCTCGATCGAGTAGTTGTCGGACAATCGACGGTGGTGCGGCAACTTCTGGTGGCATTGCTTGCGGGAGGTCATATCATTCTCGAAGGCGTTCCCGGCACGGGAAAAACCCTGCTGGCTAAAGCGCTATCCAAGCTAATCGACGCTCAATTTCGCCGGGTTCAGCTCACGCCGGATATCTTACCTGCGGATATTTTGGGGACGAATATTTTCGACCTCAACAGCCGTGAATTCAGCTTAAAAAAAGGCCCGATTTTTACCGAGATTTTGTTGGCTGACGAAATTAATCGCACGCCGCCAAAAACCCAGGCGGCCCTGCTCGAAGCGATGGAAGAGCGGCAAGTGACTCTCGATGGGGAAAGCTTGCAGCTACCGGACTTATTTTGGACGATCGCCACGCAGAACTCTTTAGAATTTGAAGGGACGTATCCGTTACCCGAAGCTCAGCTCGATCGATTTTTATTTAAACTGGTGGTGGACTATCCCGATCGCGAAGCCGCCAAACAAATGCTACTGGCATCCCAAGCCGCCACACCGATTCTCGATCGCCTCAAACCCATCGCCACCATCCCCCACATTCTCCGTGCGCGTCAGGCAGTTACCCAAGTTACGATTGCCGAGGCGGTGTTAGATTACTTGCTCGAACTGGTGGAGCGATCGCGGCAACATCCCGATTTAGCGCTGGGTGCGTCACCGCGAGCGGCAGTGGCGTGGTTGCAAGCCGCTCGTGCCAGTGCGTGGCTGGGTCAACGCAACTACGTTACCCCAGATGATATCAAAGCCGTCGCACAACCGTTGCTGCGACACCGAGTCATCCTCAAACCAGAGGCTCAACTCGACGGTCTGACGGGCGATCGGATTATTGCCTCGTTACTCGCGCGCGTCAGCGTCCCTCGATAGGCGATCGTCGGGTCGTAAGGATTCAGATGTTATGTACGAGACAAAACGATGTAAGGGCGGGTTTAGCAATATCTTAGGAGACTTACCCAAAATTTTGAGTCAAAACCCGCCCCTACCCATTGCTACCACAGCAGAATCTGAAATAGAACCTGAATCCTTACGTCGGGTCTTCAAGTTCCGCGAATTCGTACTTCTGAAATGATTTCGAGAATTGCCACTCAAAACCGGAAAAGGGGTCTGGACAACGGATAAGTTTAATAAAACTCCATAACCTGGGGTTCCAGTTTGGTGTAAACTTAGCCCTATCGATAAAAAGGCAAGTTAAACGTTCATTTAATTTCGGTTCTCTGGTCTAAGTTATACCCGCACTGCCTAGGGCTAAAAATTGGCGAACGACTGATAGCGAATCGCCCAGTACGGGCAAAAGCAACACGCTAAAAAAATCGTGGTAAAAACCACTTCCAACTTGAAAATTATCGACAAACCGAATTTTAGTCTCGAGTTTTAATCTAACGAATTGAAAATTAACTGTGAAATAATTTTTTAAGTATCGTTATTTAAGATAGTTTTTAAATATAGGTGTTTGAACGAGCAAATGCAGCTCTGGTTTGTTAGATAATGCGATCGCTAATATAAGTCGATCCAAATGTCTACTTGCTGTCATAAATTTTAAAGTTATCCCAAGTTATCGAACTTAATTCGTTAATTTGGCGAAACTTTTGGGTCGAACGAGTAATTTTGCTTTTTCTGGCTTCTCGCTTGAGAAAATCTAAGATCGAGATCTAGAATACGATAAAGACCCAAAACTTGAAAATTTAGAGTTGGCAATTAGAGTTAGCAATTTAGTTTAAACGCATCGATAGAGATGGTATTGGAGACGCGGAAATGATCGATCTGTTACCGGGCACAATTGTTGTCATTATTGTTCTTTCTTTTATCATTTTACTTTACGATTTTATCAGTCGATCTTTGAGTGAGAAAGAATTTATCTCGCAAGATCCGATCGCCCCAGATCCAATTCCCGATCGAAATGCGAACTCGATCGAAGAAACGGCAACCCCCAAAGGCTCGACTCCCATCGAAGAGCTTGCCGCCGATGTGCGGGATCTCACCGAAGAGGCAACTGTCAGCGAATCTCCCACCGGGCAAACCCCAACAATGTCCCCGTGGATGGCTCCGCTGGTTTCCCCGACTGAAGAACTCAAACCAATTGTGGGAGATACCGTTTCGTCGCCTGAAGAAAGCTCGAGCGATCGAGAAACTTCGACCGAAACCCCTCCAATATCCCCAATCCTACCGACAGAAGAGGAAACCGTTGAAACTGCGCCGGAGAGTACGGAAGCGCCATCCGTTGCCGAAACCCCTCCAACCGAGGAAGCAACGGCCACTCCACCAACGGTAACTCCTCCCACCGAGGAAACCACCGCCACTCCACCACCGAGCGCAGATACGCCAGCAGCTTCGGTCACCCCTCCTGCCGAAGAAACTGCCGCCACTGCGCCGGAGATTACATCAACTCCTCCAACCGAGGAAGCCACCGCCACTCCACCACCGAGCACAGATACGCCCCCAGTTTCCGAAACTCCTCCAACCGAGGAAACCACTGCCACTCCACCACCGAGCGCAGATACGCCACCAGTGACCCAAACCCCTCCAATTGAGGAAACCACTGCAACAGCACCGGAGATCGAGCCAGAACCAACCGCATCCACAGCCCCTCCTGCCGAAGAATCCGAAGTCTCCGAGGAAGAATCAACAGATGACGATCGCGATCCACCCCCCCCAGCCGGAGGTACATCTTCTGGAACTGCTGGGGAAACGGCTTCTGGATCGGCCACGCCATCAACCAAAAAAGCCAACTCTCGCAAGTCGAACGGAAAGCGAGGTAAAGATAAATCCGGCGGACAAGGGTTTGGATTTTTTACCCCTCCCGATTCTTCGCTGCCACCGAACAGTACGAACGATCGCCCGTCGAAAGGATGGCAAGTGGGTTGGCTGATGGCAATCTTACTGTTGTTGGGGTTGGGGGGAACGCAGATGGCTCGCGTTTGGGAATCTCGCCCTCGCCAACTCGCTGCCAGCAAGACTCTCAATGCCGGGATGGCGCAAACGACAACGAAAGAAGCACTCATCGAAGAGTTGCAGCTTTCTCCGGTCACCTTTTCCACCTATGCCGGAGCCTGGGGAATTTCCCGTTACCAACCGCAATTTTCCGCCGACGAACGGGTGAAAATCGCCTCGACGGCAACGGCCATGCGATCGGGCGAGCATCCCACTTGGCAAGCCTATCTCGAAGCCACCAAAGAGGAACGATCGCTCTCGTCGAACCTTCGGGGCCCGGATAGTCGCAGTGCGATCGCTTTACTGCCACAGTACGATCGATTCTCCGATCGAGTCCCGCAGGTGGTTGCCGGAGCGGCTGCTGAAATTCGCCAACACCTCGATCGCGATGTCGTCGAACCTCTCTTTTCTCCGATCGCTGCTACCCCATCTTCCGCAATGGCTTCTCAGGGATATGGCGATTGTGCGGCCAAAGCTGCCTCTGAGGCAACCGACCCCTCAACGGATGAATACTTACAAGCCGAAGCTCGATCGAAATAAATGAACGTCAGTTTTGGATAAGATGGTTTCCGGTGAAGGCGGGGAACGGGGAACGGGGAATAGAGTATCTCGACCGCAAACCCGGAAATTCACCTCGGTGTTGTTGGCTGGCTCTCGAATTTCCCGGAGGCCCGAACATCTGCCAGAGTCAGTATTTCTCACCAGGGTTTGAGACAATTCACGTCAGGCGTTATCATTGGTGACAAGTTAAGGTGGTATTCACTTTGTCAACAATTCAATCATCAACAGAAAACCCGGAATTGGGGGGTCTCCCCCCAAACCCCCCGCCGGGGGCCTTGCGCCTCCCCCGAACCC
>JAXHUC010000166.1:0-13720 GCA_034189805.1 Cyanobacteriota bacterium | reverse complement strand
ACCCGGAGTTGGGGGGTCTCCCCCCAAACCCCCCGCCGGGGGCCTTGCGCCTCCCCCGAACCCCCCGCGCACCAGAGTGAAATCGTGGAAAACACTAGCATCAAAGGAGTCTAGCTGTTCGAGACAGTCAACTTGACATTTAGTAAAATTGCTTAACCTTTCACCAATGCAAAGGCACAAAGGATACGAAGGTAGATAGTTGTAGGGTGGGCAGTTCGGGATAATGTCCACTCATCGCTAGGCTGCGATCGCTAGATTTCTGAAGATCGAGAAACAATTGCGTTTGCGACCGGGATTGCCCTCAGCGTCGAACTTTCCGTCGAACGATCCGTCGAATTGTCCGATGAATTTTCCGAAAGGCGATCGAGAATTCGATACACTTCGATCGACTGCTGTTTGCCTTTGAGCATCAATCGTCCCCACGGTTCGACGCGGAACTGACCCCCGAGGCGATCGAGAGTTTGTTGAGCGACCAACACTCGGCAAATACTAGCTTGGCGCTCTTTATGACAACTTTCCAAGCGCGAGGCAATGTTGACGCTATCGCCGATAATGCCGTATTCCATCCGCTCTTTGCCGCCCAAACTCCCCGCCACTACGGGTCCGGTGAAGATGCCGACTCGCATTTGAATCACGGGCAAGCCTCGCTGCTGCCAATCTTGGTTGAGTTGTTTGAGGCGCTCTCCCAAGGCCAAACCGCAGGTCACCGCTTGAAAGGCATCGCGATCGATTTCCTCTCCTGTCGTTCGGCGCACGGGTACGCCAAAAACAGCCATGATGCCATCTCCGGTAAATTTATTGATAATGCCCCGGTAGAGTTGCACTTCTTCGGTGAGGGCGCTCAGGTATTCATTGAGCCACTCGAGCAATTTTTCCGGTGGCATTTGTTCGGAAATGGTGCTGAAGTCCTTAATATCGGTAAACAGCATCGTTGCCGTTAGCTTGCTGCCCTGAAGCTTGCCTGCGTGCAGGAGTTCGGTACGATGGTTCCACAACGCCGTAGCAATTTCTGGGGAGGTATTTTGACCGAGCAGTTTCATGACGATCGCGTGCTGTCGCTGGGATCGGTAGGCCCGGTAAGCAATTCCAGCCGTTCCGGCGAGCGCTACAGCCATTGCGGGGGCGACGACGGGAACCCAGATCTGCTGTTGGAAGATAAAGAAGCTGACAAGGCACAACGCCCCAATAACGATCGCGATACATCCGGCCAGAAGTATTGGATGGCGAACTTTCCAAACAATCAGACCGCTGACACTCGCCCAACAGAAAATCCAAACTCCTTCAGCCCAAGCGGGGAAAAACCTAAACAAAGGCTTTTCGCCCAAAGCGGCATTCACGATTTGAGCGGTCATTTGAGCGTGAACGACCACGCCGGGAATTTTGGCGGCTTCGGGATCTCCCGCACTGTAGGGCGTGGCAAACGTATCGCGCAGACTCGGTGCCGTGGAACCGATAAATACGAGTTTATTTTCGATCGCTTTGGGGTCAATTTCTCCGTTGAGGACTTCGCTGACGGTGACTCGGGGAATATCAGTGGTCAAACTGCGGTAGTCGAGTAAGGTTTGATAACCTCGGCTGTCGAGATTGGTGTAACCGCCGGAATCGGATTGTAAGGGGACGAAAACCGCTCGACCCAGTTGCAGAAAGTTGGGGTTGGACGGGCTGGCTTCGGGGGCGATTCCCTGACTTGTGAGGTAGACAGTTGCCAGTTGTAATGAAAAGGAAGAAAGCGTACCTTCAGCAGTTTCGGAAAAAAGGAGGTTGCGACGGACGATATTATCGGTATCGAGGATGATATCGTTGAAACCAATTTGTTCGGGCGGTAGGGTTGGAGGCGGCGAGACTCCTTCTGCATCGAAATCGCCAATTTTGGTAATCCCGACAATATTCGGGGCGTTGAGTGCTTCGACCAGTTTTTCGTACCCGGAACCGACGGGAATATCGCGGTAAATATCCAGACCGATGGCGTGAGGTCTGGCTCCTTGCAGCCGAGCCAACAGTCGCGCTAGGGTACGATCGTCTAAGGGCCAATTTAATTTTTGCAGATCGTCTTCGGTAATTTCGACGATAAGCGATCGAGTATCGGTATGGGTATAGGCGCGCCACCGAATCATTTGGTCGAAAGCTAACAATTCCAGTTGCTCGAAGCCTCTAAATTTAGCCAGACCTAAAACCAATAGCGCGACGATCGCGCTCGATGCGATCGTCACGAGAAGCTCTAACGACTCGAGTTCGTTTCCGGTCTTTCGACTTAGCCACTTCAAAATAGTAAATACTCAATACGTGCTGCCTATCTCAACTCTAACTTTGGCTTCAAGGGTTCGGCAAGATAGAAAGTTTAAAGTGTGTTCGTCCGTAAGGATATGCACTTGTTTTTACGGAAGTTCCCTCGGAAAATACGTCGGTACGTGCAGAAGCTTCATATTAGCTCGCACGATGGTAGGTCTGGAGATGACAACAAATTTCCTGATGAAAGCTTGGATATAATGCACGGCTTGAGCGTTTTAGATACAATAAATTTATAAAAAAATGACAAAGTTTTTCGGGAAGGGATGTCCCGGTCTATCTATGAAAATATACTTAAAGGGATTTACGAGTCTGCTACTTGCTTTTATCTCGATCGGCATGTTTTCGATCGAGCCGGCATTGGCATTTGAAGAAGATGCAGAATGCTTAGATCTAGAAAATGAGTTTGATGATTGCAAGATTATTTTTAAAGATGATGTTCTCAATATTGAATACGATGATGATGATGAAGCCGAACTAAATTTATCTATTTCTGTCGATCGCATCAGTTCTGCGAGTTCGGTTGAATATTATACCCACGGTTTTTTGCAAGCGTCGGGATTGCGCAATGGTATTTTAATCGACTACTTCGATGATGAAAATCAACTGCGATCGAAGGTCTTAGAAATTCATCCTCGAGACGGGTTTATTTTTCTGAGTTTGCTCCGACAAAGCGGTGTTGAGATCGATTGGAATTTGCGCGATCGCTAACGATTACTTTTGCCGATCGAAATGCAAGAAATCTCAGGCGAGTCGTCCCGCCTGAGTGGAGCAGAGGAATAAAAGTGGATACTTGAAACATGCAACGTTATTTTTATATCATAATAAAGTACGCAAATCAAATATTCTCCATCGCTCCTGAATATTCCGGCATTTACGCCGCCTGACGCACTCAGGCTAATATTCAGGTATTTTACATTGGTAAAAAGTTAGAATAAACGCTCGTTTGTCAAGTTCCAGATAAGGCGCGATCGAGCGAAATAGCAAAAGTACAATTCTTTCTGAAACGCTGCGAGTGCTTTTTTCTTCTTAAAATGCAATCCGACGGGGGCGATCGTCGCATACACGCAAGCATACACAGCCGAAGCGATTTGTGAATCTTCCTACACAACACCATTTTGTGTATTGATGTGTATCGAACGATAAGCATACTAGAAATACCAGAGCAATTGCGCCCGACGGCAGGAACTACGCATCCAAAATCCCGTCGCGGTTTGCTCGATCGATGTTCGTCAGACCAATATGAAAACGATCGCTAAATGGATCGTCACCGGATGTCTGGAACTGGTTTTCTGCTTTTGGCTATTAGGAACGGCTGCAAATCTCGTCAGTTCTGCAAGTAATGTCAAAGTCGGATTGGGAATCTTTTGCTATGCAACTGGATTGCTAGCAATTCCCGGTGCATCGGCTGGATATGCAATTTCGAGAATTGCCGAAGCTAAAGCCAAACAAAAGCAGCTCAAACAAGCCTTTCCCGATGACGAAACCACCATCGTCAAACTATTAGATTCAAAGAGGTAATGTCGATGAAACTTTTCTCTCGCCGTTTTTGGACAACTGCTGTCATCGCTGGATTCATGGGACTGAGTACTGCATCTTGCGGTCTGGTTCCCGGTACGGCTAACAAGCGAATCCCCGCCGGATATGTCGGATTGAAAGTGAAGCTTTACGGCGAAAATCGCGGGGTACAAAATGCAACGATTAGTACCGGAAAAGTCTGGTACAACAGTTATACCGAAGAAGTCATCGTATTTCCCGACCACGTTCAATATTACATTTTGACGGCATCTACCGAAGAAGGATCGCCCGTGGATGAAAGTATTACCTTTGGCGTGGGCGGAACAACGGTCAATGCCGATATTTCCCTGTCATATTTCTTCGACACGGAAAAAATTAAATTGTTCTACGGCAAGTATCTTAAAGACCCCAATGAATTTAAAGCCACATTAGTCCGCAGCGAAACGCGCAATTGTTTTAATTCCGCCGCCACGGGACTCAAGCCGGAAAATATTATCGGCGAAAAACAAGCCGAATTGCTCCAAAACGTGCAAAGCTGCTTGAATGGTAAGTTTGATGCGGTGGGTGTCACCTTCGACTCCATCGGCTTCGTGAGCAAACCGCGATTCGCCGAAGAAATCGAAGCTCAAATTACCGCCCGATTCCAAGCCGAACAGCAAGCCGAAGCCGCCAAAGCCCAACTCGAAGTGGCTAAAGCCGAAGCCGAACGCAAAATCGAAGAAGCGCGAGGAGACGCAGAAGTTGCCCGCATTCAACAATCTTCGGCAACGTCAGCTAGCATCCGCCTGCGGGAGTTGGAATTGCAAGAAAAAGCGATCGAGAAGTGGGATGGCGTGCTGCCGATGTATTCTGGTGGTGAAGCCCCCCTGCCTATTTTTGAAGGTGGCTCGCCCGTACCCGTGCCGGAAAATTAGTCGAGACGTTGGAACCGATCGATCTCGATGAGGCGGCCAGTTGCCGAGGTGGCGTTCTTCTTGGCGATCGCTAGAGTCTCTCAAACGCTTCCCATCATCGAGTAGAGTAAAATTTGAGAGATCGACATCTGGACGCTCAGTCATGCCCGAGTCCCCTAAACCTGACTCCAAAGCTCAAACCCTCCAACTCTTGCAAGGAACGATCGAGCAGCTAGAAGGATTAGCCGCTCAACTCGATACCACTGCTGAAGGCAGCATTCGTCAAAGTACCATCGAGGCCCTCGAAAAAGCGGCAGTGCAACTCAAAGCGCTGCCCGAAGCTACGCCAGAATCGCCGCCTGTCCCAGAAACACCGACCTCAGAAGTACCTGTCCCAGAAACACCTGCAACCTCCGAAACGACACCCGTCCCGGTGGCAGAACCCGTTCTATCCCCAGAGCAAACCCTAGAACAAAAACTGGCCGAACGGATCGTTCAATGGATTTGGAATACCCTCATCAAGCTGGTTCGCTTCGTGCTGCCCAATTCTGTGGGCCAAAAGCTTTCAGATACCGTGCTGACGTTTGCGATCGCCGTAATCTCTATATTTTCCCTCGTCGCACTGGTAAAGCTGTCTTTCGTCACCTTGCTTCCCTCACCCAAGGTACCGCCAACGTTACCGCCGAGTGCGATCGAGAAACCGAGCGAACCCGCGAAATCTCAATCTGTTGAAGAGCCATCGGTGAAAATCGAACTTCCCGAAGAGGCGGTTGAAGAAGAAGAGGTTACGGAGATCGAACTTCCCGCAGAGATAGAAGAGTCAGAACCCGAAGCGCCCAGCGCGGCGATCGAAGAATCGGCCGAACTGCCCGAGACTTTAGAGGAATTACTCGCCACCGAAGAAATCCCCGAAACCATCGCCGAAATTCCCAATGTTGAGATAATAGACCTTTCCGAACCCGAAGCAGAACCTGAAGCAGAACCTGAAGCAGAAGAGCTTCCCGAAGAGACAGTCGCCACCGTTAGCGAGGATATTGCCGAGTTAGCTCGAGAGTCTGCCGCACTTTCTCAGGAATTGGCGGAACTAATTGAAGAAGAAGTCATTCCCGAGGAGGTAACTCAAACCGCCAGAGAAGAAATAGAGGATTTTGAGTCAGACTCTGCCGAACTGTCCGCAGAGTTGGAAGAATTACTTGAAGAAGAAGTTCCCGAGGAGGTAGCCCAACTCGTTCGCGAAGAAATAACCGAGTTCGAGACAGACTCTGCCGAACTGTCCGAGGAGTTTGAGGAATTACTTGAAGAAGAAGCTCCCGAGATTGCCGAGGAATTGGCTGCGGAGTCCGCCGAACTGTCCGAAGAGTTTGAGGCGTTCGTTGAAGAAGAGATTCCTGAGATTACCGAGGAATTGGCTGCGGAGTCTGCCGAACTTTCTGAAGAGTTCGAGGAATTACTTGAAGAAGCAGAGATTCCCGAAATTGCCGAGGAATTGGCTGTGGAGTCTGCCGAACTTTCCGAAGAGTTCGAGGAATTGCTTGAAGAAGAAGCTCCCGAAACTGCTGAGGAATTGGCTGTGGAGTCCGTCGCACTTTCCGAAAAACCGTCCGAAGAGCTGCCTGAAGAAACCGCTCCCCCAGAAGCCCCGATCGAGCTTCCCGAAGCCACCTTAACCCCGGAACAGCAGCTCGTGGTTGCGATCCAAACCCAAATACTCGAAATCGCCCAGAAGTACCGAGAAGACCCGCTCGTCGATCGCATCGGCGCGAATTTTGCGGCGGGTTTACTGCGGATTACCGTTGCCGAGCGCTGGTACGAGAGCGAACCCGACACCCAAGATATATTTGCCACTCAGCTCCTGGAAAAGGCACGCTATCTCGATTTTGCGAAATTGGAACTGATCGACGGACAGGGGATTTTAGTCGCCCGCAGTCCGGTGGTTGGCTCGAAAATGGTGATTTTCAAGCGCTAGAGGCGATCGGGAATGAAAAGATTCGAGTTGAGACTTGAGTTTTAGAACTCATACGAGCTTGTTTCTTTTCACTGTTCCCGATTCCTCTTTCCCACTGGGGCTGCGCGATCGTTCCCATCAGATGTAACTTTATTTGCTCGAATAGGCTTGGTCTTCGTACATCGCCCGCAAGACCAAAGCCGGATCGATCCACTCGCCGTTGAATCGCAAACCCCAATGGAGGTGAGGTCCGGTCGTTCTTCCGGTCATTCCCACTCGTCCGATTCGCGCAGCTGTCGTAATCGGTTGTCCTTCGGCGATGACAATACCGCCTTCGCGATCGACGAAATATCGCTGTCCGTCTCGGGTGGCGGAGGTTCCGCTCATGTGGCAGTAGATATGCTCCCAATTTCCCGACTGAATCACCAAGCCCACGCCGCATCGACCGTCATCGATGACTTCGACGACCTGACCCGCCCACCAACTGCGGATGTAGCTGCCTTCGGGAGCGGCCATATCCAAACCGGAGTGAAATTCCGTGGAAGAGCCACCTGTCGCCGAACGTCGATAGCCAAAGGGAGAGGTGTAGTCGATAAAATCCTCCACGGGGAAGGATGCACCCGACCAAGCCGCACCGATTTGGGTGCTGTTATCTTCTGGGGCGGCACTGCGAACGAGCTGCGGCTGCCATACCCAGCAACCCAGCATCCCGATCGAACCAACAACGGCCCAACTCTTCCACTTTTTCCAAGACCGGAAAATCGCCCGCGCGTACTGCATTTTTTCCATACTTCAACTCCAGCTCGATTGATATCCCTCAAGGAATTCCTAATATCAGAGGATAGCAAATTCAAACCAGGAAGAGAATGGAGGAGTTCCGCATTTTGAACTGGAAATTGGGGAGATGGGGGAGGTGAGGGAGATGAGGGAGATGAGGGAGGTGAGGGAGATGAGGGAGAAAAATGCAAGATACGCGCATTGTCTCCTTGTCTCCGCGTCCCCGCGTCCCCGCGTCCCCGCGTCCCCGCGTCCCCGCGTCCCCGCGTCCTCTCCTTCCCCGCGTCCCCGCGTCCCCGCGTCCTCTCCGTCCCCACATTTCTTACCTGGCTACGGCATGGAGTTTGTTCTCGATACTTTGGAAGCGATCGAACAATCGATCGGCCCAATACTGCACGTCGTACTTGGTCACGGTTTCGTACATTTTGCTCATCCGTTCCCGTTTCTCTTCTTCAGACATGTCTAGGGCTTTCTCGATCGCCTCGTCCATGCGAGCGTTCGAGTAAGGATTGGTGAGAATTGCTTCGGGCAGTTCCACCGCAGCCCCGACAAATTCTGAGAGTACCAATGCCCCACCTCGACCTTCTTGAGTGACGATATACTCTTTAGCAACCAAATTCAAACCATCCCGCAATGGGGTCGTCCAGCACACATCGGCAGCTTTGTAGTAGCACATCAAATCGGCGAAGGGAATCGGTTGGGTGAACAGCAAAATCGGCATCCAGTCCAGCCGCGCGAAACGTCCGTTAATCTTACCGACAAATTGTTCGATTTCGTTCTGAGCGGCTTTGTAGACTCGCATTCCTTCTGCTGCTTGGACGCAGGTCATCACCAGGTTGATTTTGCCGTGCAAGTCGGGGCGGCGTTCGAGCAACCGTCCGAAACTTTGCAGCAATTCGCTGTTGCCTTTGACGTAATCCACCCGTCCGGCAGCAATAATCAGCTTGCGTCCGTCGATTTGCTGGCGAATTTCTTCGAGGCGGGTTTGGGTTTCGGGTTTTCCCAACACCGATAAAATATGCTGGGGATTGGTTCCCACCGGAAATGCATCCACGTTCACCAACTGATTTTTATACCGAAGTTGGGTGACGGCTTCGGGTTCGGCTAAAGCGGTTCCGGTTGGGGTCATGTGGGGCGGACTCGCTTCGGTTTTGACCACTTCGACTTCGCACAAACTCCGGGCGACGTTGACGAAATTTTCCGAATAGCGGGGGATGTGGAAGCCGACGATATCGCAGGAGAGCAAACTATCGACGATCGCCTCGCGCCAGGGCAAGATATTGAACACATCCACGGAGGGGAAAGGCGTGTGGTGGAAAAAGGCGATCCGAGCGCTCGGCTTGAGTTCTCGGATGTATTTGGGGGCCAGCCACAAGTTATAGTCGTGTACCCAAATCAGGGCATCGTCGGCGGCTTCGGCACAGGCGGCTTCGGCAAACAGGCGGTTGATGGTTTTAAAGTTTTCCCAATCGGCGGTTTCGGAAGTGAAATGATAGGGAAAGGAGTGGAGGATCGGCCAGAATGCTTCTTTGGAGGTGATGTGGTAGAAATGCTTTACTTGGTCGGCGCTCAGGGGAATGCGACGAACATTATAGTTGCCCTGGTCTCCCTCAACTTGCACTCGTTCCTGAAAGTGGGCTTTTTGCTTGGTCGAAACTTGTTTCCACGCGACCCAAGTTCCCTGTTCGACATTGGCAAAAAAGCTTTTTAAGGTCGGCAGAATTCCGTTAGGACTTTTCTTGGCAACGTATTTGGTGATGCCGTTTTCGACGATTTCATCGTAGGGTTCGCGGTGGTAAAGAATGACGAGTGAGGATTTCATGATTTTGACTCTAGGTAGTTGTTTGTTGGATTGTCAGGCGAATTGTCGATCGCCCGGAAGATTCGATCGCCCCTTAAATCGAACGGTTCGATCTTTTTGAGAACTCGAAGATGAGCGAAAATTGCGTCGATCGAGGTGAGATTTGCCTTCAGTTCGGATTAACCGACCGGTTCGGTCTACACCACTTTCTCATAATGCTTTAAACCCTCCCAAATTCCTGCTGCTCCGGGTAGAGTGCTATGGTAAACGTTGTCCATCTCTTTGATTTTTTCGACGAGTTTGGGTTCGGCATTGCCGACGGCAATCCCTTGCAAACCCGTTTCAAAAAGGGAGAGATCGTTGAGAGTATCTCCTGCGGTGACGACCCGATCGCGCTCTAAGTTTAAAGCTTCGATCGCCTTTAATAACGTTGGACCTTTCGAGACTCCTTTGGGCATCACATCCAAAAATCGATTATCGGACATAATGCAATCGAATCCCGATTCGCGAATTTTCTCGATCGTACTCGATTGTAATTTTTCCGAGTCGTAGTAATAGGAAACGCGATAGTCGGGAGCTAGAGGTTGTAACTCTAAGCCCGGTTCATTTTCAAGCAGGGTTTTCACGCGATCGTTCGCATCGTTCCAAACCCCTCGTATCCAGTCTTGAACTTTCGCCACCGGTTTGAAAGTTCGACCCTCAAAAATTGTCGTTCCCACATCGCCGATAATATAATCCGGACGGGGGAAGCCGGGGATTTCGCACAGTTCGTCTATCATATGGAGACTGCGACCGGTGACAAATACTAACAACAGTTGCGATCGACTACTTTCGACGTACTCGTAAAATTGACTCCGTTGCGAGTCAGAACCTCCTAAAAACGTACCATCGAGATCGGTTGCCAGAACCAGAGAAAAATTGTAACTCATGGGATGCTTTGGAAACCACAGAATATTCGTTCGATCGATTAAAATCGAACCGAAACTTGACTTATTACTCCAGTTGTGTAACTATTACAAAGTTTGAGTTTTAACTCACCCCTGAAGCGATCGGACTTCAGTGCTGGGCACGTATCTAAAAGTTCGATCGAACAGAAAAATTTTACCTCGTAGCCAGTTTGAGTTTGAGATAAATAGTTTATCCTCTGAGTTAGTCGCTTTTAGATAAATATCTCCGACAACCGAAGGTTATATTTTTCAACAATTTGCACTATCTGTCTTTTTGAGAAACGCTAGGTTTCGCGACAGATGAGTTTGTTAGGTCGAGCGAGCTAAACTCGGCATTTTGAGTGTTTTAATAACCGATTGAGGACAGCATTTTTAGCTCCTTACCCTTCTTTTTACAACAGCTTAACATCAAGGGGTTACCCAGTCCAAATATCGCTATATTCAGGCTCGTTAAGATACTGGTGAAGGTTGGCAAGGGGAGCTGGGGGGAGAGGCTTTCAAGGGTATGTTTTTGAGAATTGAGACGATCGCTCCTTGAGGTCGAACGAAATTTTAAGGCTTCACTCTCCCCCAGCCTCCCTCTTTACCGATCGAATTCCCTACAACCCGCAGGACTTCAAACGAGAATCCAACGTTGCGCCATAGGAGCCAAAGTTGGGTCGAGACGGATAAATCTGGTTGAGTTCGAGCTGTTGTTCGGGGGTGATATTTTCCCAACCCAGACCGATAATCCCTTCGCGTTCCTTAAACCGCAGTTGAGCGCTCAATCCATACTGTCCCTGAGAATATTGCGACCACAGCCGATCGATGAGCAAGAAATCCTCGCAGTATACTTGCGCCTGAGACAGCAGAAGTAGCTGAGTGCGCGTGCGTCGGCTGGCATTATCCCATTCACCCGAGGCTAACAAGTTTTGAAGTTGGATGTATTTATCTGCTTGGCGATCGATTTCCCGCGCCCGAATCTCGTTGGTGCGAGACTCCACCCGATCTGCGGCATTTTTTGCCTCTTGAAATCGACCCTGGGCCAAAGCCTTACGAGCGGCTTCGAGGTGTTCGGCATCCACTTTTTGAGCCAGATGCATTTCTTCTGCCCAGGCGATCGTCTCTTCAATTTGCTGCTTGCGGTAGGGATTGGCAATCTTCGCCATCGCGGCTTTAGCTTCCCCGAAGCGCTTGCCATCGATCGCCTGTTGAACCTCCCAAAGGTAAACCTCATCTAAGGTTTCTAGCGCCCGTTGCTGCCAATAAACCGTGGTGACGCGATCGAGCGCCTTCTTCGCATCCTCGTGACGGTCTTGGGCGATCGCCTTACGGGCAATTTGCAGGCGATTTTGATTCTGCATCCACTCGCGACTCCAGCGTTGGCTGATGTCTCGGGCTTCGTTAAAGAGCGCGCTCATCTCGGGAATATCACCTACCAACGCCAGCGCCACGTTCAGTTGACCGGATTCGTATTCTTCGGTCGCCTCGTTGAGAATTTGACGCGACCATCGATCGACGAGTCCTCGAGCTTCGGTTTTTTGGAGTAGCGGTGGCGGTAATTTCGTCATGGTGGCGATCGCCAGCCCGAAATTCCCCGAACTCGCCAGCTCTTGCGCTCGATCTAACTGACAGTGATAAAGGCGATCGTCGTTGGAGGGCCAAAACGGCAAATTTTGCAGCAGCGTTTGCCCAGAACATTGACCCCCGTTGCCATTACCCTCAAAGCGGTTCAACGTATCCGAAGCCACATCCAGCGTTCGCTCGTAACCATCGCGCAAACCGCGAAAATCTCCATTCCCCATCAATACGAAAGCCGCACCGAGAGCCAGGGGTAACGGCAGCAGATCGATCGGGTTGAGCCGTCGCATCGGTCTTCTGCGTCGAGGAGGCGAAATTGACTGGGACGAAACCGGTTTGGGTGAAACCGGATTAGACAAAACTGCTTTAGGCGAAAGCAATTTGGGATCGAAGCGAACCCTACGTCTGGGCACGGTTTTTACTACAGCCGGGGGGACGAGGGTCGGGCGACGCGGTGCGGATTTGGAGGGAAAGGGATCTCGTCCGCCCAATTTTTGCGTTCGCTCGCACCAAGGGCAAGCCGATAAATGTCTGCCGTAGCGATGCTGGGCATTGTGGGAACACTCGCGCAATCCCACTTCGGCTTCCTTCAACACTCGCACCCAGGTTGCCGCACTCGGGCGCAATTTCGGGTTGATATGTCCGCTTTGGAAACATCGCAAAAACAGATGCTCGATTTTCGGATGGACGATCGAAAACGGCGGCGCGAAGGGTTTGGGACGGTAGTTGAAAATGTGGGGAGAGTAGGGCAAATGTCCCGCGCCGATGCGGGTTTCTTTCGGTGGCGGTTCCCCCGTCCCCAAGTAAACGCCATCGAAGGGGTGCGTCCCTTCCATCAGCAGTTGAAAAATCAACACTGCCAAGCCGAAAGTATCGTGTTCTGGCGTGCGATCGATACTGGAGAAGGCTTCCCCTTGCAGTTCCGGCGGCGTGAACTCCGGCTTCCCCACCGGACAGCGATAGACTTCCCGGCTGCGGCGATCGCGCACCTGAAACGAATCCGTATCCACCAAGGTGACCAACGCCCGCTCGGACACGAGAATATTCGACTCGTTCACGTCACCAATGATGTAGCCTTTGTTGTGCAAAGTTGCGGTGGCGGCAGCGAGATTGCGGGCCGTGCGGTGGAGGTAGAAATAATTGAAAAACGGAACGCGATCGCGGCGAGTCTTGGGATTGTAGATGGTATGTAGGGGAAGCGATTGCGTTACCTTGCGCATCAAAAAACCAATGATGCGATCGCCCCTCGAGCTTTGCAGCAAATCGACGGGCCAAGCAATGGAAAAAGAGTCGTCTGGAGGGTTGGCGTACATCGCCAGCAGCTTCTTTCCCTGAGCTGCCGTTTGTTTGTCGAGATGGTATACCTTGGCGACAAGGGAAGGTTCCCCCAGCACGGCGTAGATTTTTCCTTCTCCTCCACCGCCGAGTTCGGTACTGAGGGTAACGGGTTTTCCGTTAGACAAGCGCAGGGCGTGCATACCGACAATTTACCATCTTTTGTTAAAACTTTTTAGCCAGATATGGAGTGGGTAGAGCAGTTTCATGGGTAAGCTTGGCTAAGATTCTTATTGTATACTCTCACTCGAAATTGAGATCCGCACGATAAAAAAATTAGTACCGACATTGTATCGACATTGTAAGGATTTAGGTGGGATTTTAGATACAGCTAAGTTAACAATCTGTAGGGGCGGGTTTTGACGTTTAATTTTAGGCAAGTCTTCCAAGATATTGCTAAACCCGCCCTTACATCGTTTTCGTTCGTCGTCGAGACCTGAATGCTTACCCGACATTTAGCATTTGGCTCTGAGGCTTAACAATTCAATTTTAAATTAAATTAAATTAATAAACATAGAAATTGCCATTTATCTAGTTTTTTTTACCGCAGATAGCTAATAGTCAAGCAGTACTAGAGCCAATTTTTATTTTTCGCTTTTACTCGCTGGTAAAACTCTTCCATAATGGTAATAAAAGACTTATCTTTTTCCCAGAAGGG
>JAXHUC010000165.1:0-13814 GCA_034189805.1 Cyanobacteriota bacterium | reverse complement strand
TCAAAGGCTCCCATATTGTAGAGTACCAATCCTTGCTCGAACATCGTTTTCGTCTCTAATTTCCCCTCTCTGAGGCGGGGGGGATCGGCGTTAAACACTTCAAACACCGAGACCATTTCCGACTTGCCTTTCACTTGCACCCGATCGATGAGTCGCAAATCGCAATCGCTGCGATCTTTCATCGCCAGAAACGTGCGATCGCTAATCAATAAAGATACGCCGTAATTCTTCGTCAACCCCTCCAATCGAGAAGCCGGAATCACCCGCAAGCCAGGAGTAAACGACGTGCCCCTGCTATGGGGTTGGATTGCCGAGCAACGCAAATCGGCAAAATACGATCGACTCTATAAAAACTCAATTAGTTTGGGACTCACCACCGAAACGCGAACCTCGACGGCGGCGCTGTGCAATTTCTTCCGCGCCGAGCGCGACGTGGAACTAGAGCTGCACCGATTACTCGATTCCCCGGAGTTCGCCCCGAACCGAGCAAATACCGCGCGGTTCGGGTTTGGACTGCGATTGCAGTGCCTCGTCCTATCGCAGATTTATCCCCTCGAACATTTCCTCGACCTCGACGGCGAACCGGAAGTGCGATTTGGCAAAGGACGCGAGTCGGGCAAGCGCGTCAAGCGCAGGTTGTCGGAGCGCCGATTTAAAAAGGCATTGGGTTTGGCTCCCGAGCGTGCCTGGTCGGGAGACAATCGGCAGGGGAGTTGTAAGTCTGGTTCTGCCCTGTGTCGCAAGGCATTTTGGCAGTGGACGTTCTGTCGGGTGGAGGTGCGGCGACTGCGCCCGAAAAACGAGATCGGCGAGCTTCTCGGGGCGATGATGGACGAGGGTAAGACGAAAAAAATGCCAATTCGCAAATTGCGATCGGCTGTTGGGGCTAAGGCGGCTATTTTGCTGTTTCGAGAACTCGCGACCGTTGTTTGCCGTCCCGATTCGGACTAAAGTGAAGAAAGTGCGATCGAAGCAAGACAGCATCTCGACCTCATTGATGCACACGTTGAAACGCAGCACTAAAAATGTCAAGTCTAGGTGTTTTATTTGCCTTTTGGAGCGACCGCAAAAGATGAGTGAAGCTGATATTCCCACCCCGCCATCACAGGCAGAACGTTGGGAGGCCATTCAATTTCCCGATGCAATTGCTCCCGAAGAACTCGAGGGCGCTTCGATCGAAAACCAAGATTTACTCCCAGACCGATCGCTAAATTCCGATCCCCAAAACCTGCCTCAAAACCTGACCGAAGCGATTTCCCTCATCGAGAAACTGCGACAAGACAAGCGTCAATTGCAAGAGCGAGTTTGGGATTTAGAAGCGCTCGCCAACCGGATAGAAAACGGACGGGAACCGATAAAATCTGCCTCCCGCGCCACCCTCGAAACCAGCAAAAGCGACTCGGAACCCGAGGGATCGAGCGTCGAAACGATGCGGGCAAAACTCGAAGCTTGTCAAACTCGAATGGCTCGCATGGAACGGGAATTTGCCTTCGCCCAACAGCGCTACAACGAACAGGCTCACAAACTCAAACTCAGCCAACGAGACTGTCAGGAGTTGCGATCGCGCCTCAGCCGCCAGCAACGCAATACCCTTCAGTTTAAAGCCGCTCTCGAAAAGTGCTTGGAAGAAGTTCGCGATCGAGAATGCAGCGATTCTGATGTCGAACCCTCGACGATGCAAGTATTTTTAGCCAAAGCACAACCCGTCGAACCTTGGTCGGCTGGTGAGGTAGAAGTCAGCGCTGTAGATGTCAGCACTACAGAGACTGTGGAGGTGGACTTAACGTCCAAGACCCCAACCTCTTCGGAACGAACAGAACTCCATGACGTATCTCAAGACGAGTACCAAAGCCAGAATGCAGCCCAAGAACAAGCCGTAGATACGGGAATTCACCCTGGTAAAGAGACTAACGGTGGTAACACCATTGATGGAGAAGAGTCTGGCCAATCGTTACCCAAAGCCAGTACGAACGGCCAATCGTCCATCTTGCCACCGGTACTGACGACCCCAAAACGCCAATCTCTGTCCGAGTTGGATTTACCCAAATTTCCTCCCCTGAAAAAGTAGCGAATCGAAGCCTGGAATAGGAAGGGGGAATATTATCCCGGATGTGGCAAAACTGAAGTGCGATCGCCCAAAAAGGAAAAAACGTCTGGAGAAAGCCCAAACAGAAACAGACATGGAAATGGTAGCTGCACTTCGACTTCACCGGCACGATTTGACGCTGGAGATTTTATTTTCCAGAGTTCGATCGCATATAACTTAGCGTTGAGAGTTGATGCGATCGGCGAAACGATAACTCACGATCCGATCGACTCACATTTCCCGTTTTAACCAACTGCATAACGGGTAAATTGGCGTTTAAAAGAGGAATGAAAACCCAGAACGATATCTGAGGTGGGGACACCCATTTCTACTAACCTTTCGGCAACAGAGTCTTCCGTCCCGTTATATTGAATCCAAATTTTGCCATCTTGAAGATCGAAGTGCATTACCGGACCAAAGACTCGCTTATCTCCTTGCCACCCGACATAAGCGAGTTGATAGCGATCGCGTTGGCGATCGAAGATTAGTTCGGCTTTCACCGCATCGGTTGTCCCAGAGATTTGGGCGTGTTCAGTTAAAATCTTCTCGATGGCTTGCCGATATCGATCTAACTTATCCATTAATGTGACCCGAAAACATCGATCGGTATTGAGTCTATTAGATGGTATATATCTTTCTTAAAAACTCCCACAGTTTGAAGTGGGGATTTTTCTTTACTATAAAATAATGCCAGGACCCGGACTTGAACCGGGGACACGCGGATTTTCAGTCCACTGCTCTACCGACTGAGCTATCCCGGCGCTTTGCTTTAACGCTTCACTAGCTTATCAAACCCAGTGACACTTTACAACCCTAAATACAACCCTAAAATTTAGACCGGGCGATCGAGGGGTTTAAATCGGCGAGAATTCGGCATTGAATTGTAGCGGAAATCGGGGATGGGGAGATAGACATGGGAGACAGGGGAAAATTTTTAATGCGCGCATTGTTCGTTCTCTCCCTGGGCCTCCCATTCTTTTACTGATTCGCCACCGGTCGCAGTCGCGTCACTTTGAGGTTAAAAGGACCGTCTCCCGTTTCACCAAACGCGCGCACCCGAATGGTATAGGTTCCTCCACTGTTGATGCGGGTAAAGAGGAGGGAATTGGTACTGCCATCGGGGCCGTCGTCATTTTCCGACACGATGAGACCATCGGGGGTCATCAGAGAGACGATCGTATCGAAGCTGTCGGAGGTGACATCAATGGTAATCTGATCGCCATCTTGCAACTCGACGAGGTAGTCCCGCGCGAATCCACCCTGTCCGGTGGGAATATCTTCTACGGTGAGCGTATCGGAAATTTCTCCACTCGAGGGTAACAGAATCGGGTTATAAATATCCTGAGCTTGCGTGCGAACCGAACTCAAGACGATCGCCAGGGTTGTCATCGGAATCAAGCAAGTCCGAGGAAATCTAAAGGTCAAAATGTCGTTCATTAAACTCCTAAAATCGCGCCGATCGAACAATATCAAAGGATTTTCCCTTTCCCCGTTCGTTCTGCTCTAGTATAGCGAGGGCATATTGCCAGTGCAGCAAACCGAATACCGAAATACCGAACCTCAAAACAGCAACGATCGCACCCGAGACTACAAACTCTTATTCGGCATCTGGCTGCTGGGGGCCGCCATCGATCGCCTTTGGTTTGCTCTCGATGGCGCTGTTCCATCTTGGGATGATGCCGATTACCTCACCGGCGCGATGAATTACTTTCAGGCACTGCAACATCCCCACTGGTTGTCGGGGGAGTGGTGGACGCAACTGTGGCTGCTCTCCTCCAAAATTCCTCCTCTAACTTACATCGCCACGACCCCGTTTCTCAACTTATTCGGGACTGGAGTCGATCGCGCGACCCTAGTTCATTTGCTATTCAGCGCCGTGTTGTTGGGTTCGGTTTGGGGTTTGGGAAGCCATTTATTCGATCGGCGCGTTGGGTTGTGGGCCGCCGGACTCTGCGTGCTGTTTCCGGGACTCTATCGAATGCGTCTGGATTTTTTGCTCGATTATCCCGTCGCGGCGATCGTCACTTTAGCATTCTGGTGCCTGACGATGTGGCGAGATAGCCAACTCCCAAAGCCCAACCCAACCCAGCTTCCCAAATCGATCGCCACATCATATACCTTCCCCATCCCCCCATCGCCTCATCCCTCCATTCCCCCATCACCCCATCCCCCATCCCTCCATCTCTCCAGTTGGAAATGGACGATCGCCTTGGGAATTGTCTTCGGACTGGCGGTAATGGTTAAACAAACCGTTGTCCTATTTCTGGCGGTTCCTCTACTGTGGGTAGTGGCAGAAACGGTATGGCAACGGCATTGGGAACGCTTGTTCCAGCTCATCTGCGCGAGTCTGGTCTCCGTGCCGATTTGGATGGGGTGGTATCGCACCAACTGGCTGCTCGTACTCACCTCCAGCAAGCGCGCCACGGTAGATTCAGCGATCGCGGAGGGCGATCCGTCCTTAAGCAGCCTCAAAGCCTGGACGTATTACCTAGAGCGACTTCCGGAGTTAATTTCTTCACCGTTGTTGTGGGTGTCTCTGGGGGGATTGGTGCTATCTGCGGCGATCGCCCTTTTAACTGGGAAAAATAAGCTGCCCCCGCGACGGGACAATGCATTTCGATGGCTGGGGATTTTCTGGATCGGGGCGTATTTCCTGTGTTCGGTCAATATTAATAAAGATTGGCGCTACTTTCTCCCCGCATTACCCGTCACGGCATTGGTGTTGGCCTACGGTTTGTGTAGCGTGCAATGGCGGGTTCGCTGGGGGACGGTGGTTGTTGCGGCGCTGCTGGGGGCAATTAATTTGTTTCCGTTTTTGCCGTTGCAAAGTTGGGCGCGAACGCCACACCCGGTTTACTTGGGCGAGGAATGGCCCCACGATCGGGTTATTGCAGAAATTGCCCGTACGGAACCCTATTTGCGATCGACCTTGGGAGTGCTACCGTCAACTCCCCACATCAACCAGCATAATTTTAACTATTACGGGACGCTAGCAAACTTTCAAGTTTACGGTCGGCAGGTGGGGGTCCAGTCATCCCAAGTCTTGCAAGATGCCCGATCGCTTTCCTGGTTCCTCACCAAAACTGGCGATCCCGGTTCCGTTCCCGAGTCTTACCCGGAGATGGTGGGGGCGATCGAACAAAATCCCGAGTTCGAGTTGCAGCGCAGTTGGACGTTGCCGGATGAGACGATCTTAAATCTATGGCATCGTCGATCGCCGAGTGTGGTGGTGGTGAAAACGGGATTTCGGGCCGGAGATGAGGTCGAACTCGATCGGGTGGAAGTTCCAGAACGAGTGCCGCCGGGGTTTCCGGTTCCGGTGACTTATCGGTGGCGCGGATCGTGGGAGGCGCTGCGATCGGGTGTAGTGTTGCTGACGTGGAAAAATACCGATACCAATTTAGGAAACCTACCAACAGGGCAATGGTTGCACGATCGGGCGATAATTCAAAATCCCCAACCCCAGAATTATATATCCGATAATTCCCTGTTTACCGTCACCGAGATCGCGGCAATGCTTCCCCCTGCCGATGTCGTACCGGGAACCTATACTCTGGAAGTCACTTACCTCGATCGAGAAACTGGGGAAACATACCCGATCGCAGCGCCCCAAGCAACAGTCCGCATCGACCCCACCGCTACCGCCATTCCCGCGCCGGAATTGGACTGGGTGACACAATTGCGGCAAATGGGGAGAATGCTACCGCAAGGAATCGCGGCCCTCGATCCGGTGTTTGCCGAAGTGGGACGAATCAATCAGTACGATCCGATTCAGGCCTATTTAGAACAAGCGACGATCGCCTTAGAATATCGCTTGCAACAAGAACCAGAGAACCCCCAACGCCGAGAGTGGGCTTATGCGGTGGGGTTGGCGCGGGTGTTGCAGAAACGAGTCGATAAGGCAATTGCCGCTTTCGATCGCGTTGTCGATCTCGACAGAGAAAATCCCTACGCCTACGCCTATCTCGCCTTCGTCAACCTCTACGATTTCCGTCCCGGTGCGGCGAGAAAGGCGATCGAATCAGCGATGGCGATCGCGCCGGATTTGCCGGAACTGAAGCTGTTGCGGGGTGCGGCGGCCCTGATGCAGGGGAATTTAGTCCAGGCGTGGCGGGATGCGCGGGTGTTGTGGGAAGCAGATTTGTCTTGAACTTTTTCGAACCTAGAGACTTGGGGTTTTACCTGTTTCTTCTTGGCTTTGAACCGAGCCGACTTCGCTATACCCCATCTGGCTGCACGCCTCGCGCAACAGAGAAATTTGCTGTTGATATTCCATGCCTTCAATTTGGCTCAATACACTCTTGAGAGCATCGCTGCGATCGTACTTTTTCGGCATATCGACAATATTATTACCCATGCCTTCCGCCCAGGCATACCAAACTAAAACTTGATTGTTGGGGGTCATGCCACCGTAGGCGCGGGAAGCTTCAGTGTCGTCTCCATTCGTCACTTCTCGCATAATTGCCAGTTGTTTGTCATCGGACATTTCCAGATAATCTTTGCCCAGGATATCGGGAATCAAAGTCGGTTCGGCAGCACCCGGAGCCGCAGGAGTGACGCTATTTCCCATTTTCTCGTAGACGTAATAGAGTAAGGCGAGTTTTTCATCCGTACTTAGCTCGGAATACTTTTGAAAAAGATCGGAGTTGGCGACAGGTGCTTGGGTTTTGGTCGAATCCATGATTATTTGTTTCATTTTTGTTAACCTGCTGCCAGATTATGGCAATGTTTACCCCCCAGTCTTCTGTCTAGAGAAAGACTTCATTCATTTTTGTTTTTTTTGAGTCTATCTAGAGGTAGAGGATTTTTGGAGAGAAAAGATCTATATTTGCAACGAAAAAAAATAGAAATAGAATATAAAAATTAGATATTTAACTGACTTGTGATGGCTAATTTTTTTTAATATAAACATCAGTATTTATTGGTGAGAAAGTAAAATTCATTAGAGGCGAGCGTGTTTTTTTATGCCAAAATTCCTAAGTCGATATCTCGATGGCGATTGTCACAAAGTTTGGCAGGAATTACGAAACTTAGGAGAGATTGACAATCCGATTGTGGCTGAGGATGCTCTCAATGTCGAGCGCGAGAATGATGCAGCGAGTGTGGAAAAATCTCGATCGCATTGCAGATTTTCTCGTTCAATTTGCTTATTTGTATAAAGCTATACATTTATTCTATAAGAATCCGTGTATAATTCCGCATAAGACTTCTGAGCAATAATTGTGCCGCTTTTAGCTTCTGTATAAAAACTGCGATCGATAATCAGCTTAACTACTCAATGCTTTGCGATCGCATCCTGTACAATGATGCTCTCGAAAAAGCGAGCAGTGACGAATAAAATAGGTGAACAGTGATGCGCTAATACATCAGTCATCTCAAGCGTTATGCTGCTAGTCAAAAATTTTAAAAAAAATAGTTGAGGTAAGCTGAGAATTTAATGCATTAAGTCAGCTTACTTTGGAGTAACTTAAAAAGTATTTCGAGTTGCACAACTCATAGAGTCACTATCTCGATTATTTTTGTTGTGAGATAGCCGAGTCTCAAGTCTATTTATTTACTAAGATCCCTAGACAAAAATGAAGAAAATCTTTGATTCCATCACGACTTGGATTCTTTTACCCTTTTTAATGCTGATTGGTACGAGTTTTGCATTTTCAGTTATCATTTCAGTCTTAGATAGTAGACGAATTATTGATGACACCTTTGAAGAATTAAGTGATGAGATCAATAATCGCGTCAAAGATAAGCTGACAACTTACTTTTCGATTCCTCATTTGATTAATAAAATTAATAGCGATGCGATTGAATTAGGAAATTTAAATTTTGACGATCGAAATAGCGAGCAGTCTCAAACTTATTTAACTAAGCAGCTTATTTCCTTTAGAAATGATTTTAGTGATTTCGATAGACTGATCAACGCTATCTACTATGCAACTCCAGAGCAGGAATTTTGGTCGGCAGAGTATAATCCTGATGAAGAAGGTATTATCTCTCTACGCTCTAAAATAAACGAATCTCTAGAAATATATGGTGTCGAACAAAATACCGGTGAAATTCTAGAAAGGTTAAGCAAAAATAACCAAAATATCTTCGACCCAACAGATAGACCTTGGTATAAAGCGGCTCAAAGTGGTAAAGCTTGGAGTGATATCTACTTAGATATCACTACAGAAGAGCTGGTTATCACTGCCGTCAAGCGGATTGGTAATAGAAGTACAGAAATAAGTCGCACACAGCTTGAGGGAATATTTGGTGTAGACTTACTCCTTTCAGAAGTTGAAGAGTTTTTAGAAAAAGTTATCCAAGATATTGATAATAAAGGATTAATTTTCATTGTTGAAAAATATCAAGATACAAGAAACTCGAGTTTGATTGTCACATCTCAAAGACATGATGTCGCCAATCGTCGTTCGATCACTAAAGACGATCCGAGTGCTTTCAAGCTAGTGATTGCTTCAAATATAGGCGATAAGTATTTAAAAAGTGATAACCCTCAGCTCAAAGAAAGCGCAAAAGTCATTGCTGAAGTTGCACGAGAGTTTAAAGATAAACATGCTGGAGACTGTAGAGGCGGACAAACTATCGAAAAGAAAATAGAAAATGAGAACTATTTAGTTAAGGTTTCTGAATTAGATATCGCACAAACAAGTACTAATGAGTCAGAAGCATTAAATTGGTGTATTTTTTGGGCAGTTCCCGAGTCCGAGATTTTAGGTATTGTCAGTTCTAATACTAAACAAATTAGCTGGAGAATTTATGCTTTGCTGGGAACTATCCTGACAGGCGTAGCTATTTTTACATCGTATAGAATTATCAATCCCATCAAGAAGCTAACTAACTCTGTCCGTTTTCTATCAAATTCAATCTCAGAATTAAGTACTACCGAACAAGATATTCTTCCAGCTTCTGAGGTGACTCGTCCTTCAGAACTCAGTCTTTTATCGAGTCACTTTAATAAAATGAGTAGAAACTTACAAGAAGCATTTTTTGAGCTTAAACAAAATACTGATACGCTAGAAAATCAAAGAAACGAACTTAGAGATTTGAACGATCGACTAGAGCGAACAAATGAAGCCTTTAAACGTTTTGTTCCTCAAAACTTCTCCAATCTTTTAGGAAAACCAATTGTCGATATTCAGCTTGGTGATAGTATCAGAAGAAAAATGACAATTTTCTTTTCGGATATTCGATCGTTTACAAGCTTGAGCGATGATATGAAAACTCCCAAAGAAAATTTTGATTTTATTAATCGATATTTAAAGAGGATGGAAGGTGCTATTACCGAGCATCATGGCTTTATCGATAAATATATCGGTGATGCGATTATGGCACTTTTCGATCATGAGGATGAAGTTCGGGAAGATTGCAGCTCCACAGACGCAATTGAAGCAGGTCTAAGTATGTTAGAAAACCTTGTTGAGTATAACAAGGAGCGTCAACAACGCAATCGTCAACCCATTCATATTGGTATTGGTATTCACCTAGGCGATCTAAGATTAGGTACAGTTGGCGGTCAGAATCGGATGGATACGACTGTTATTAGTCCGGCTGTTAATTTAACCTCTCGATTAGAGAGTTTAACTAAATGCTTTGGAGCGCAAATTTTAATCAGCGAAACTGCCTTCAGAAGTATGAGTCAAATGCAACGAAATCGATATGCTTATCGTTCTTTAGGACCTGTGAAACCTAAAGGAATTCGAGACACGATCGGGGTTTATGAAATTTGCGATGCAAACCCCCCTGATGTCAAAGTCTGCAAGATGGAAAATAAGGATAAGTTTGAAGATGCAGTTCGGCTCTATGTCGCACGCCAATTTTACCCAGCCTCTCTGATTTTTGCAGAAGTTCTAGAAGCTTGTCCGAGCGATAAAGCGGCTAAGTTTTATTTAGACTGTTGCAAGCAAGAGCGTGATTTTAGTGAAGAATTTGGGAAGTGATTGTTGACTTTGGCTAATTCAAGTAATACCTCAAGTTTTTTCAACACGATCGGCTAGCAGCCTTTGAATTTGTTGCAAATTACGTTTTTCGATCGCTTTTGGATCGGGGAAAGGACGCGAACCTCCCGGTAATTTAGGAGGTTGTTGACCTCGATAAACTGGCGTTCCATCCGCATATTGCGAGTGAATTGGAGAATTGGGCGACACCTCAACCTATTCCGGCAGCGTCAACCGAGGCCGATCGCCGAAATCCGGTAACTGGACGGGGTTTGCCTTCAACTGCGCTAGAATTTGCTCGATCGATACATCCAATTGTCGATCGTTACCCCGAACCCAATCTTGAGGCGCGATTTCCACCTCGATATCCGGGTCGGTGCCGTAGTTTTCCACACCCCAACCCACATCGGTAAACCAAAAAGAAAACTCCGGCTGCGTCACCACCGTTCCATCCACCATCGGATGGCGCGGCCAAATGCCAATCACCCCGCCCCAAGTCCGCTTGCCAATTAGGGTTCCCAGCTTCATTAGCTTAAAACAATGGCTGAAAATATCCCCGTCGGAACCCGCGTATTCGTTCGTCACGGCTACCATCGGTCCCATCGGCGAATCGTCGGGATAGGGTCGCGGTTTGCCCCAACGCGGTACATCGTACCCCAATCGCTGTCGGGCCAACTTTTCTAAAATTAACTGGGACACGTGACCGCCACCGTTGTAGCGTACGTCCACAATTAACCCCTCTTTCGACACTTCGGCAAAATAGTAGCGATGGAATTCTGCGTATCCGTAAGGTCCCATATCCGGAACGTGGACGTATCCCACCCGTCCTTCCGTGGCATCGGCAACGTAAGCGCGATTGCGTTCCACCCACTCCCGATACCGGACGGGTGCTTCGCTATACAGGGTTTTCACTGTCACCGTACGCTTTTCCTCGTCGTCGGTTCCGGCAAACGTGAGGGCGACTTCGCAACCAGATTGGTGAACTAGTAAGGCTTGTGGAGGTAGATGCGCGTCCAGGCGCTGCCCCCCAACGGCTAATAATCGATCGCCCGGTTGGATATTGAGTCCGATACCGTTGAGGGGAGAATCCATTCCATCTTGCCAGGAATCCCCGCGAACGATGCGATCGATCCGGTAAGCGTTAGTCTCCTCGTCGTAGGACAAATCCGCCCCCAGGAAGCCGAGGTAGTAGTTGGGCGGCCAGCGGTAATCCCCCCCCATTTCGTAGGCGTGGGAGGTTCCCAACTCCCCGTGCATCTCCCAAATCAAGTCGGAAAATTCCGATCGCGTCGCCACTCGATCGAGCAACGGCAGATAGCGGGTTTTCACCTTTTCCCAATCCACCCCAGACATATCTTCCGTCCAGAAATGCTCTTTCTGCAACCGCCAGATTTCCCCGAACATCTGCCGCCACTCGCGCGGGGGAAACACCGCGACTCGCACTCGATTCAAGTCCAGCCAACCACTTTGACGACTGGGTTTTCTTTCCCCAGACTCGGAACTAGCAGCTTTCATCGATCGCACCCGAAGCTGAGATCGCGATCGATAAATCAGGGTTTCGTTATCGCGGGCCACTTTGAAGTCACTGACATCGGCGGCTATCGTTTCTTGCTTGCGCTCGTCAAAATCGTACATTTCGATGGTGATTTTTTCCCTCGTCTCGGAGGTTTCCCAGCGATCGTACAAGCTGCCTCGAACGGGAACGGAACTGAAGAGAACTTTGCCTTTCACTCCCCAAATTTGATGGTAGCGTCCTTCGGGAACGGGAAACCCGACGATGCGATATTCGATGCCCTCAAAGTCAATTTCGATCGGGGTGGGTTCGTCGCCGTCTGAGGATTTCTGCTCGTCTGTCTCATGTTCGTGAGACTTATCCTCCTCAGATTTCTCTTGTTCGGCTTTATCTTCTGCGGACTTGTCTTTTTCGTCTTTATCTTTTTCCTCCTGGGATTTCTTTAGAGATTGGGGAACCGGAATGAAGGGAGAGGGGGTATCCTTTTGCAAAGAAATCAGAAACGGACGCATCCCCCGAGGAAATCCCAGATCGAAGTAAATACTGTCGTAAACTGGGTTAAACTCGCGCCAAGAGAGGAAATAGAGAAATTTGCCCTCCGGATCGAAAGAGGGACAGATATCGCGAAACCTGGGGGGTGTGAGGGCACGAACTTCCCCGGTCTCCACCCGGACGATTTTTATCGAAGAGGTTTGTTGGTTTTGGGCGCAACTGTAGGCAATCCAGCGACCGTCGGGAGACCAGCAGAAGCCGCCGATCCGATCGTCGTCGCTGCGATCGAGAACTCGGCTGTCTCGAGTCTCTAAATCCACTAAAATCAGTTCGTGGCGGTGGTTGGTTAGAGCGACCCGCTCGTCGGTGGGGGAAACTTCCATCTCCAAGGCGCGACCGAGATCGAGACCCTCAAGGCGATCGGGGGTTGTATCCCCATCGCTGTGGTGAATTTCGAGGGCTTCGATCCCACCGCGATCGGTAATCGTGACGAAGCGATCGCCATCTTTGAGCCAGCGCGTTAGTCGGTAGCGGATTTCCTCGGGCGTACCAATTTGGATCGCGGCCCCTTCCCAGTTCCCGAAATAGAAGCTTTGCCCCCGCGTGGTAATTAGCGTTGAATGACCCTCGGGATGGATGTCGTAGTCTTCGAGAAAGTCGTCAGCATCGACAAATTTGCGCTGGCGTTGCACTTGGGGCGATCGCCACTGAATCGGGATTGTCGAGTTCGTCCCAGACTCGGCATCGAAATAGAATAACTCGCCGCCCATTTGATAGACGATGCGGCGACCGTCGGTGGTGGCGTTACGAACGTAATATTCCCGCGATAAAGTATGCTTTTGCAGGTCTTCCCCCGCAGGAGTACAAGAATAGAGATTGCCGATTCCCTGGTAATCGCAAATGAAGTAGATGCGATCGCCCACCCACATCGGCGAGGCAAAATTCCCTTTTAAATCGATAAGCTTGCCAAACTCTCCCGTCCCGTCGGCATCGATCCAAATGACCCCAGCCGTGCCACCCCGATAGCGCTTCCAACGGGCAATATCGAGAGTGTTGCGCCCGAGAACCACCCCGCCGTTTTCCCCGAAGGAAATATTGTGGGCGAGACCGAAAGGCAAAGGTTTGGGCAATCCCCCCGCCTCGGACACCGTGTAGATATTGGAAATCGAACCAAAAGGCTGGGCGGCATTACTCGCAGCCAGAACGGACTGGCCGTCCCGACTCCACCCGGCAACCATGGTTCGGGCCCCCAAAAAAGTCAATCGCTCGGCCGTGCCCCCTTCTGCGGACATGCAGTAAACTTCCATATTCCCCTCTTCGTGACCGATGAAGGCCAGTTTCGTCCCGTCGGGGGAGAGGAAGGGACGGGAAACCGCGCCCAAATTCGCACTGAGTCGTCGGGGAATTCCCCCTTCCACCGGAACGCTCCATAAATCGTCCTCACAGACAAAAACGACTTGGTTGCCACCGATGGTGGGTTCGCGATAGTAACCGAGTTGTTGAGTTGTCATAGTTCGGATCGATGGAAGATTGGCAAGCTGTATTTCGATCGACGCTTTCTGTTTGCCAAGCGGGCGACCGAACGGGCGTAAACTAGCTTATCATTTCTCTTCCAAGCTTCTGGAGGTGGAGATCGATCCGGTTTCGGTCTCGCATTCCGGGTGCGGTTGCCAAGACGAATGGGATGGATTGACCGATGTAGCAACCAGTTCGACTTGTCCGCGATCGTTGGTTTGCCATCCGGTGGCTTCGACTAACGGTGCGGTGGGTGCGGAAGACTCCTGTATTT